>DKBB01000057.1 GCA_002451015.1 Acidobacteria bacterium UBA6911 | reverse complement strand
TTCATTTTAGGAGGTCTCGGTGCACTGGTGGTTGGTTCACGGTTGCTGGTTGATGGATCCGTGAATTTGGCTGAACGGTTTCAGGTTTCCGAAGCAATAGTCGGATTGACGATCGTCGCCGCCGGAACGAGTTTGCCCGAACTGGCTACATCACTGGTGGCTACGGTCAGGAAGCAGGAAGATATCGCGGTCGGCAATGTAATAGGCTCCAATATTTTCAATATTCTGGCAATTCTGGGCCTGACGGGATGGATTTCACCTATCCACGTTCAAAACATCAGCCAGGTCGATTTGGGCGCCATGATACTCGTGACGTTGTTTCTGCTTCCCTTGATACGGACCGGATTCAGAATTACACGAGTTGAAGGCGCAGCACTGCTGATGCTGTATGGATGCTACCTGTATTATCTCTGGCCCTGAACGGATGCGAATGAGAAAACGGTTATCGATAATACAGGCATTCTTTTCGACAGCCGGCTGCCCGTAGCCGATTCAGACAGCATGCTCTTTCCAGGGGTATGCATGCAGACCGCCGGTTCTGGATAAAATGGATACAATAGTAATACTGGTATTTATCTTTGTTTATGCCGGAATGATGCTTGGCCGGATTCCCTGTCTCGCCCTGGACCGGACCGGGATCGCGCTTCTGGGAGCGATTATCCTGCTTGCCGCAGGAAAGATTCAACCTGGTGATGCATGGATGTCCATTGATGCTTCAACCATCGCTCTCCTGCTCGGATTAATGGTCCTGTCAGCCCAGTTCAGGCTGGGTGGATTCTATGCACGCCTGACTCGGCGTCTCGGGGAGATGGACGTGTCCCCAAAGGCTTTCCTGGCATATCTGATAGTGTGCTCCGGAGCGCTGTCCGCCGTTCTGGCAAATGATATCGTATGCCTGGCGATGACGCCTGTCCTGATCCAGGCTTGTGCCAGGAGACGCCTGGATCCGGTTCCGTTTCTGCTTGCTTTGGCCTGCTCGGCCAATATCGGTTCCGCCGCGACGCTGATCGGAAATCCCCAGAATATGCTGATTGGCCAGACGCTTTCTCTTTCATTTGCAGGGTATCTAGTCGATTCCGGTATTCCTGTTGTCTTGGGGCTTTTCGCAGTCTGGACCGTGGTCGGCCGTCGCCTGGGAAGGCAACGGGGTGAGGAGTCCGCTACGGATGACGTTGATGTCCCGTCGTATGACGCCTGGCAGACTTCAAAGGGATTTTTCGTATTGGGCGGGCTGATCCTGTCATTTCTCTTTACTCCATTTCCTCGTGAAATTATAGCTCTTGCGGCGGCAGGCTTGCTGCTGTCCAGCCGCAGGATGTCTTCAAGAAAAATCCTTGGTCTTGTGGATTGGCAGTTGCTGGTGCTTTTTTCCGGTCTGTTCATTGTCAATTCCGTTCTGGTATCTACCGGGTGCCTGGACGCGGCCATGAACGCACTTCGTCTTATAGGGGTGGATATCGGTCATCCCGGCTGGCTGTTCGGAATTTCGGCGCTCCTTTCCAACCTGGTTTCCAATGTGCCCGCAACCATGCTCCTTCTTCCGACGGCAACCCATCCCATAAGCGGGGCCATCCTCGCCCTGTCCAGCACACTGGCCGGAAACCTTATTATTGTAGGCAGTATTGCCAACATCATCGTGGTCGAACAGGCCAGGCTCTGCAATGTTAGTGTTTCATGGAAGGAACACGCAAAAGTCGGGATCCCGGTCACGCTCATCACTCTGGTTCTGTCCGCAGCCTGGTTGTGGCTGCGGCATTAATCCGCGGTCTTCCGCGTGCTGACCCAATCAAACCGGTTAAGAAGAAAAGCATGGTAATTCAGAGCAACATGAGGCAACATGAATTTTCCTTTTAAATGCAAGATATGTAACTGTGAATACTTCATTTAGCCCGCGGATTTCCTTGTCATGGCGTATCTGATTGTTGTTTCCTTCATCTGGGGCTTTTCTTTCATCATTATTAAAGGATGGCTGGTTTCGCTGGATTCCAGCTTTGTGTCGTTTGTCCGGCTGCTGCTGTCTTTACTCGTTTTCGCTCCCTTTGTACGCACGGCCGGAATCCGGTTTAAGGATGGCCTGCAGCTGGCATTTATAGGAAGCGTGCAGTTCGGCATCATGTACGTTGCCTATATCGCGGCCTATCCATACCTGCCGGCCCATACCATTGTCCTGATGACGACAACGACGCCACTGTTCGTAACAGTTTTTAACGGCATCTACGGGAAAAAACTGCATAAAGCTTTCCTGCTTGCCGCTTTACTTGCCGTTGCGGGCGGGGCGGTCATCCGCTATCCGGACCAATCCCTCTCGCTCAGTCTGTATGGAGTGGTTCTTATCCAGATATCGAACGCCGCTTTTGCTTTCGGGCAGATCGCGTACAAAAGGTGGATGGTTTCAAAACCCGGTTTGCGGGATAGGAACGTATTCGGTTTTATGTATGCCGGCGCCGTGGTTGTCGCCGGCTTGTTTGCATTAGCGTCCACCGATTATGATCAGCTTGTCGTAAGTCCGGTTCAATGGCTTTTCCTGATGTATCTTGGAATCATTGCTTCGGGGGTTTGTTTTTTCCTTTGGAATTTCGGCGCCCGAAGGGTGAACGACGGGGTCCTCGCCGTTATGAATAATTTAAAAATTCCTATAGGGGTTATTTTGAGCCTTTTGATTCTGAAAGAAGTAACGGATTATGGCAGGCTGATTATCGGCTGCCTTTTGCTGGCGTCAGCGCTGTATGTAAACAAGAATAATTGGTGACAGGCTAGAATNNAATTCTAGCCTGTCACCAATTACCCGTGACACTGCTTCGGCAATCTGCAAGAATATAGGAATCATTCAATAATCTGGAGGACGCATGGCAGCCAAAAGAATAGGGGTTTTGACCGGGGGCGGCGATGTGCCCGGACTGAATTCGGCCATAAAAGGGATTGTAGAAGCGGGCCTTATTGAGGGGTATGAGATCCTGGGAGTGTGCCGGGGCTGGGAAGGCCTGACTCACATCAAATTTGACGATCCCGGCAGCGTGACCCGCTACACCATGGCGCTGGATCGTCACAACACGCGTACGATCGACCGTACGGGCGGGACGATCCTTCATACCAGTCGTACGAATCCGATCAAAATGAAATCCCTTCCCGATCACCTGGAAGATATCGGCTTTCCAAAGAATCAAACTTCCAAGGGAGTCACGTACGATGTTACGAAACAGGTGCTCGAGAACCTGGAAGCCCTCCGGATTGACTGCCTCATCAGTATCGGCGGAGACGACACTCTGAGCTTTTCGTCTATTCTCAACTCGAAAGGCGTTCCAATTGTCGCAATCCCGAAAACCATGGACAACGACGTTCGGAATACCGAGTACTGTTTGGGATTCTCTACGGCGATCACGAGGGCGGTGGATGCCATCCAGCGCCAGCGTTCCACGGTGGCTTCGCACGAGCGGATCGGGATTTTCAGGGTCTTCGGTCGGGATGCAGGGTATACGTCCTTATACACTGCCATGGTGACGGCTATCCGATGCGGCATCCCGGAGTTTCAGTTTAACCTCGATAAAATGATCGATCTCGTGATGGAAGACAAAAGGAACAACTCCAGTCGCTACAGCCTGGTGGTGCTGTCGGAGGGTTGCACATGGGAGGGGTATTCGCTGGGTGAATACGGCGAACCCGACGCGTACGGGCACCGCAAGAAGAGGAATGTCGGTGAGGATTTCGGCGCGGAAATCCGGGCACGCATGAAGGAGGAAACGGTCATCAGCGACCTGACCTACGAACTGCGCAGCGGGGAGGCCGATTTCATCGACAAGATGGTTGCCACAACATTCGGCAATATGGCCGTCGAATGCATACGGGACAAGCGGACCGGGGTGATGACGGCCATTCGAAACGGATGCTATGCCCTGGTGGAGATTCCGGATCCGAAAATGGGGCCCCGGCACATCGATGTCTATACGATGTTTGATATGGAGCGGTATCGCCCGTCCTACTCCAATAAGGCCGGCCTGCCGCTGTTCCTCACCCGAGCATAGTAATTGGTGACAGGCTAGAATNNATTCTAGCCTGTCACCAATTACTAAATATTGATGTTTGTAATTACAGGAAGATAACCGGTCAGTGCGGTCCATTTTATTTCCAGAAACCGGTCGCCTTCATCCCCGCCGTACCCCTTTTCCGCTAATTTCCCGGATTCAAACAGCCGAACCAGGTGCGATTCACTTTCGTCCGCGGGTTCCGGCTTGATGGCTCCTTCGCGATAAAGGGCGTTGACCAACTCTATAAATCCGTTTTCCAGGTCCGATTTATCGGCCAATTCGCCTTCAGACGCAAGGATGATCTCTCTTGTCAGGCCTTCTCTGACCAGGTCCGAGATGGATACCCCCTGCCCCTTCTGCAATATTTCATTCATGAGCTCGCTCAGATTGGTGTAATTGGCGATTCCCACTTAATTGAACCCTTTCTCGGCCTCGGCATCAAAGCAGTCACAACTGATCAACTGTCCTCCGCATCTCGGGCATTGCTCCTGGTCGCAATTAGCATGGTGTTTTCCGCCCGGTACTATATTGCAGTCCGGGCAGCGGAACCAGTTCGGAAGATGGAGATCCTTTGGATTATAGGGGACCGGCTCAAGGACCTCCCCGTCGGAGTACTCGACGGAGGTATATCCTTCACAGGTTGTGACGGATGCTCTCGACATTTCCTTTTTACATCTAAAGCAGGTTTTCATTTTTCCCCCGTGAGTAATGCCGGCTGAAATATATAAAATATTTTAAAAAATTATTGCACAGTAACCCGGACCTATCCATCACTTTGGCAATGGGTTCGTTGTTGTTTGGGCCAGGGTTGTTGTGCTGCTGGGAAGAGGCAGGATGCGGACATAAGGGTTTTAATGTCCGCATCCTGAAGACTAAGGCGGCTGCGTATAGTCCTTACACGATCATGAATGAAGCGCAGCCAGTGGGATCCCCGCTTCTGCGGGGATATTTCCGACACTTAACCCTTTGCAAGCTTTTCCTGCAGGTTTTTCGTGAACTCTTCACTGACGCTCTTCGACTTGGCCCGCATGATTCTTTCGCCGAAGGTGGCCAGGCGGCCGACCAGTTGTACGTTCGATGCATAGGAAACATCGACGACTCCCGGTTTGGTCTCTTTCAGGTTAAGCTCCACGTCAAACGAGAAATTGCCCAGCTTGGTTACGTCGGCGCCTTTCCCGACCGCTTTGATATAATTTGGCGGACGCAATTCCGTCAATTCTGTCTTGAATTTAAGCTTTACTTTGAAAGGCCCCACTCTCTGTTTGACGATGCTTTCGTACGTCTTTTCATCGAGGATTTCCATTTTTTCAGTGCCGGGCATGCAGGAACCGAGTGTATTGGGGTCCAGCACGGATTCCCAGACCTTTTCGATTGGAGCCTTTAGTGTAAATTTCCCTTCGAGTAACATTGAATAACTCCTTTCTCTCTCAGAAGCACCGTTTAGCCTGGATCATGCCAGCCGCGCTGATCGATAAAACCGTCGCCGCGATCTGCATTAAGGATATTTTCTAAACGCATTCGATGCCGCTATGGATGTTGAGATGCCCGGGCATTGAATTTGCTCAATGCCCGGGGTGTTAAGCCTTGCAGCCTATCCTTCGTCGACTTCGGCGGCTGTTTTTTTCAATACATCCGCCAGGGCCTGATAGCCCTTGTTCCCGAATTCAGTGACCTGGGCTTTGATGAGCGCCGCATAGGAAAGCCCTTGCGTTTTCAGCCATTCTTTGTGCTTCTTGTCGGTTTGCCCCAGATAATGCCGGGCCAAATCAAGGTGCTCGGAACAGATCTTGCGGCACATTGGACAGCGATAATTAGGCATGTGCGGTTTCCTCCTTATTTTCTTTTCGCCTTGGAAGTTGCTCTTGGTTTACTTTTCGCCTTGGAAACTGCTTTCGGCTTTGCGGTTCTCTTGGCTTTCTTCTCGTTTTCTTTAATAGCCCTCAAAACCTTCTCGGGTTTCAGGACGTTGCTATAGAACTCGGCCCCGCAAGCCTGGTACACGGCATTGGCCAGTGCGGGCGCGGCAGGCGCGATGGTTGCTTCAGCGGCTTCCTTGGCGCCGAATGGGCCGTTGGGCTCGTAAGTGGGAACATCCAGGATCTCAATCTCCGGCATATCGCGGGTCCGGATGATCTTGTAGTCTACGAACTCGGGATTCAGCAACATGCCCTGATCCATCGGCATCTCTTCACACAAGCCGTAACCCAGGCCCATATGAATAGATCCTTCCACCTGGCCCCGTGCCCCCAGAGGATTGATGATCTGGCCGGAATCATGTACTACAAGGACATCCTGTGCTTCGACATGGCCCGTTTCCCGGTCGACTTTTGCCTTAACCGCCATGATTCCCATGCCGTAGGCCGGCGAGATCA
>DKBB01000072.1 GCA_002451015.1 Acidobacteria bacterium UBA6911 | reverse complement strand
TCAAATCCGCGCGCTGGCTCCATTAGAATCAATAACTTAGCAAATCCACTAAAAATTGATAATTACTCTGGGGTAACGCTGGGGTAACAAGCGGCACGATTTGAAGCATTCCCACATAAACCAGGATAACCTTTCCAGAATATAAGAATAACTCGCAGGCTCGGGAGTAAGCTATCAAGGATTTTCCAGGTCCATGAGAGTGCTTGAAGTGAAGCCTTTAACTGATCAAGCGAAGCTGATGGCTAGGTGACACGAAACCGGACTCGATGCCAGCCCGCTGTGCGGTGCGCTTGTTCCAGGGTTGCAGCGTCCCTTCCTGCCGGATCCAATTTTCTATAACTCTTTTATTCTCTCATCCTCTGGCCCCCTGAAAGCCTAAAGCCTGTCTTTGGTGCTTCAATGGGGATTATTAAGGGGGGCATGGGGATTGCGTCAAGCCTTTCCATGCAAAATCGTAAAAAACAGTGACAGGATAGGACAGGAGTTTTAATTGCGCTTAGCAATTTTTATATGAAATTGAGGATTCTTTTAAAATACCAACAATTGATGCGACGCCTGAAATGGATGAAAAGTGTCGGCAAACCATACATACTACAATGCCTATGTGCCTACGTTGCAAACGATAAATTCACAGAATCTTATTCGAATCATGAAATGGAACTTCAGGATATTCTGTAAAAATATTTTACAATATATCGGTTACAAAATTCCACTTGCCTGGAAAGATAGATTCTTTCTTCTTATTTAAATGCTTCTACTTATTTAACTTACCTTTCCAATTCTTAATAGTCCCTCAACAGTGGAAAAGAAATTGCATAGCAAACTACAAGGAAAAAGTGTGTCAAATCAATGGGATCATACCTCGCCGCAATCGAGTTGTTTTTGCGGAGAGGACCAGCTTTTCTATTACAACACCTGGAAAAATCCCAAATTAATAAACACTTGGATTTTCAATGACAAGGAGGGTCTGAAATGAAAAGTAAGGAACTTCAGCTGTCTATTCAGGAACTTGAAGAGCGGATTGCCCCCAGCATCGCTCCGGGCCTCCAAGGCTACGAAGGCCAACCGGGNNTGGTCATGGCGGCAACGGCCTGAACGGTTACGAAGGCCAGCCGGGCAACCAGGGTGGTCATTAATCTCATCGCTTGATTTCCGCTTCAGGGAGTTTTGCTGTATGACTCCCTGGAAAACCTTGTGAAACTCATCAGGCAGGTGGGGTGTACACCCCACCTGCTCTGGATTGGATCATTGATCAATGGCGTCACAACAACCGGCACTCCGCGATGATTTGATAGTCTCAAAACGGGCTGGCAACGATCCTTCCTATATCATCAAGGATCCACAAAGCGAACGGTTCTTCCGTGTTGGGGAACCGGAAATCTATCTTGCCCGTCAACTTGATGGAAAAACGACCCTCGAAGATATCCGACTGCGCGTTGAAAAACAATTCGGCGCCCCTTTGCCGACGAAGACACTCGAGTTGTTCGTTCAACGACTTGAAGAGCTGGGTTTTCTCAAGACAATCCGGGCTGAAACCACCTCGGACAAGCGGAAACGCATTCGGGGAAATATTCTGTATCTTCGGTTCAAAGCCTTCGATCCTGACCGGCTATTCACGTCTCTTTCCGATAGAGTTCGATGGCTTTTTACGGCACCGTTTGTTGTTTTTTCAGGCATCTTGCTGTTCGCCGCACTGAGTGTGGCAATTGCTGGTTGGGGGGAAATTCGCCAAACATTTGTTCAACTTTACAGTTTAGACGTACTCCTGCTGACCTGGCTGGTCCTGCTCATTGTTATAACTCTGCATGAATTCGCCCATGGACTTGCCTGTAAACATTTCGGCGGTCAAGTTCATGAGATGGGTTTTATGCTTATCTTTTTCCAACCTGCAATGTACTGCAATGTGAGTGACGCCTGGCTGTTTCCGGAGAAGTCGAAGCGGCTTTGGGTGACATTTTCCGGCGCATACTTTGAACTCTTCATCTGGTCAATTGCCACCTTAATCTGGCGGATAACGGATCCCGATCTCAGGATAAACGATTTGGCATTTATTGTGATGATCACGTCGGGATTTAAAACCTTTTTCAATCTGAATCCACTGATCAAGCTGGATGGCTATTATCTACTCAGCGATTACCTGGAGATTCCGAACCTGAATCGAAGAGCTTTTGGTTATCTTGCGACCCGTTTTAAAAAACTCATAGGATTCAACCAACTGGAACGGGCCGAGATCACCCGGCGCGAGGCAAGAATACTGCTGATATATGGATTACTGGCTATTGTTTTTTCTTTCGGCCTGCTGGGCTGGATTGCATTTCGGCTGAGTGGATATCTGATTGCGCATCTCCAGGCAACGGGTTTTTTCCTCGCTGTNNAAGGGGAGGCTGCATTTCCGGCGCATCGGAAGACTGGCAGCCACCGCCATTCTACTAATCGCCTCGTTGTTTATTATCCCGATGGAACTGAAGGTTTCCTCTGAGCTCATAATTGCGCCAGCTGAGAACGCAGATGTGCGGCCCGAGGTCGAAGGAATCATCGAGGAAGTCTTTGTCGATGAGGGGGATCAGGTTGCTGCCGGAGATCTGATCGTTCGCCTTTCGGATCAGAACTACAACTTCGAGATCGAAAAAGTAACCGCACAAATTGCCGGAGCTAGGGCTCATTTAAATATGCTCCAGTCCGGCCCCTCGCGCGAAGAAATCGACCTTGCTAAAAGCAAGGTGACGACCGCCCAGGCGAAATTCCTTCATGCTACAGAGCGATTAGAAGAAGCCAAGCGCATTCTGTCGGAGCGCATCGCCAAGGCAAGAACTGCTGTGGAAAAAGCCACTCAACAGCTGGCTACAGCCGATCGAGAATACGACCGAGCCCAGGAGTTGGTGAACGAGCGCATCTTTTCTTTGAAGCAGCTCGATGATGCCAAGTCCATACGGGATCTCCGCCAAAAGGAAATGGAGGAAGCACAGGCCGATTTGGCGATGCTGCTGGCTGAGGATTTGGCGGAATTGCGCAATGGAATGCTCGTCGCGCAGCGAGAGACACAGGAGGCGCAGAACCAATTGACGGTCCTTCAAAGTGGTTCCAGACCGGAAGAAATCGAAGAAGCCAAAGCAGACATCTCCCGACTCGTTGCCCAGAATGATTTGCTGATGGAACAAATCCGATTGCTCAACGTTGTCAGCCCCATATCGGGCGTCATCACGACTGAGAAATTAAGAGAGAAAAAAGGGCAGCTTGTTGAACGGGGTGCCCTGATTGCCTCGGTGCAGCAGTTGAATACCATGATTGCTGAAATACCCGTTCCCGAAAAAGAGATCGCCGACATTAAGCTGCAGCAGGTGATAGATGTCAAGGTGCTTGCCTATCCCAGCGAAACGTTTCGTGGACACGTAATCGCTATTTCTCCAAAAGCTTTAGAAAATCAAAACTGGGATCGCCAGAAAACAGTTGTCGTCAAAGCGGAACTGATGAACAGTTCCGGGAAGCTGAAACCGAATATGACGGGACACGCGAAAATCTATTGCGGCCGGCGCTCTGTTTTCGAAGTTCTTACCCGTAGAATCGTTCGCTACTTCCGTATCGAATTCTGGTCCTGGTGGTAATTTGATGATTATCTTTTGGAATAAAACCCTAAAACGACAGATGCAGTTCGGATTGGGAGGATTGAACCTTCCGTCTTAAGGATTCCATACTGAGAAATTGCCTTCGCAAACGGAAATGTTGGCACATATTGGGAGTATGATCAAAATGGTTCTCGAATAAGCGGTGAAATTATTGCGACCGGAGTAACCGTAGAAGTCCCATCTGGAATTTATTACGACTGCATCCTTATTGAAAAACACAGCATAAACGGACCAATTCCTAGTCTCCCTTGGTTCGAATAAGTAAAACCGGGATTTTTCATCGTTCAATGGCTCGACTTTTATGTTGATGAATACGCACCAGTGTGGTGGCAATTAACCAGTATAGAGAGAGTGAAGCAATAAGCGGCTAAATTACTCCCATTTGTGCTGAAGGGAAACACAACGAAAAATTCGCTGAAACTGAGGGTAAGCAAGCGAGGCGTCATAGTGGAGTAGAGTATGTATAATGAGGAAGGCGAGCCCAGGAATACCCAGGCTCGCAGTCTTTGAAAGGAGTTGTTGCTGGTTGAGATTCATACGAATCTCGAATGCTATGGTTTCCCTAACTTGCTTTCGAGAATGTTATATACCACATTGTGGTGTTATGCAACCAAAATAAATGCAAATCCATATTTCATTATTTCTTACCGCGGAGGCTGTTTCCTGAACATTTTCAAGCCGGTTTTATTCCGGACAGCAATGCCAATTCACGCCATTTCCAAAAGCAATCCACATTTTCAAACCCAATCCTTCGCAACCAGCTGAGTTGTGTTTCAAAATCTGTACATTGATTTGAAGGATCTTCATCTTCAATTGTAGCTCCCAATGAATGATAAAAATCTTCGTGGAGCCTTTGAGTTGAAACAGGGCAGTTCCTATTTTCTTGCTTGCTCTTCATCATCGGCGAGGTACTTTGCAGACAATCCTCAATAGGAGGTTTAATGGATCAGCAAAATGGACCGCACTATGGAAAGATCATTCTCGTCCCGGCGTTGATTACACTCGGGATCACATTGCTGCGTCTCGCAGCAGAGCTTATGGATTTCCCCTCGTGGCTAGCTAACAAGGAGGCTGGTGGCCTCGGCGCGCTCATTGGTATCAGTTGGCTACCGCCCATTTTCGGTATTTATTTTGCTTTCAAATTGGCCGGTGCTCCGGGGAGGCTCTGGTGGAACCTTTTCAGGACACTCATCTTATATGGATTAGCAGCACGCATTCCCGTTATCATCATCATGGGATTTGCGATTTTCGGAAACTGGGGAACTCACTACGATACATTCGCGCCGGGGGTCTTAGCTGATACCACACTCACTATGAAATTCTTGCGCGGTGGCGTAATGATCCAGCTTGTTTGGTGGCTCATAATCTGGACAGTAGGTTCCGGCATGGTGACGGGAATAGTAGCATCGTTAATCCGATCACGGCGACCAGCAAAAACATAATAAGATGCCCATCCTTTAACGAGATTTCATTATATTGGGAAGGAAATTCCTGGGCAGTAAAAAAGCCGCCCCGGAGAGCGGCCCTTGCATGAGATTTATTAGAATCGGCTTTAAGCGCTAGAAGTTCCCTATTATTAGATTTTCGATGAGCTTCTTAACGCATGTCCTGTGTCAGATTCTACCCTACTCTTTTTTTGCATTTCCTACCGTCTCGATAGTACCTTCAAGTATCAAAGCCGGCTGGTTCCCCTGCAACCCGTTCACGCCTATTATTGATCCTGTAGCACCCTCGAATCTTCCAGTTCCTTCCAGTATGTTACTTGCAGCTATATTTATGTCGGCTCCTTGGTACCAGACTCCTTGAAGTTCCATGAAGATTTTATCACCATTGGCGAAAGTATATGTAAGGTATCCAATAATCACTGCCATAAGAGGATCATCTCCTTCAGAGCCAGTTGAGTAATAATAAACCAACTATGGGCTTTCCCAGGTAAATATACCTCCGACATTGCTCTGACCGTGACCCGTCAGTAATTGACCTACAACAAACCCATACCAGGATTCGTTCTGTCCAAGGATCTCTTGCAATTCCGGGTAATCTTCCGGATTTATAGAATTCCAGCTTTCCTGCTTTGCCCATCCTTTAAAAGGTTTTAGGTCTCCCGCAAATGTGGGAGATACTGTTGCCAACAGAAAAACAAATAACACAACGAAAATTCTTGTCCGCATAGCTTCCTCCTTAGATTGAAAAGCTTCTATTTCCTTAAGGCGTGAAATTTATGTTAAAAGCAGAACGCAACTGTGAAAAAGGCATCTGAGGCTGTTGTTAGAATTTAGAGTAGGTTCAGAAGACCAACTGGATCTAAGAGCACCTAGTCTTCGACTTACTAAAAATTTAGCAATTTCCCGTCCAGTGTTCATGCTTAAACTGGGACTTCTCCGTATGTGTAGAGTATACAATGAGTTATTTTGACAAATAGGCGAAGTATGCCTGCGATGTGATGGATATTGAATCCTCGAAAGTGTAAAGCGATCTGGCAAGTATTTCTGTAGGAACACCTCATAGTTTCGCTAACTCACCGCTAACCAACGGCTTACGGAATAGCATGTTAGGCCTTTGAATTGTAAGGTTTTCCGACATCTTGCACTTTTCGTACATCCGCGGCTCAACCACTAACTGCCCTTTTTATTGCCCAAGAATTTCCCTTCCCCCCTCCGTCCCATCTGCATATAATTATCCAAGCTCCATCAAGATTTACCAATCAATTCGAAAGCAGGATTTTCCGAGGAGGGATGTCATGTCCATGATTGAAAAAATCACTTGCGCACTATGAGATAACAAGCCTGATTGGCAAGGGTGGAAAAGTGAGTTGAAGGAAGCTACACAATTGACAGGAGATCCATATTATGAAAATCGCAACACGTACAGTAGGTAAATGTAAGATTTTGGATTGCAACGGACCACTTACTCTCGGACCTGCCACGGCTGCACTTCGCAATGCGGTCCGCGAGGCAATTAAGGACGGAGCTTCAAAAATAATCCTGAATCTCAAGGATGTTCCCTATATAGACAGCAGCGGGATCGGTGAGATGATAAGCGGCTTTGTTCATGTAAGAAACCAGGGAGGCAATCTACCTCTTCTGAACCTGAACCAGAAAGTGCATACGCTGCTAGTCATTGCGAAGCTATTGGTCATATTCGATATTTATGACGATGAGCAAAAAGCTCTTGAGGGTTGTGAGTAGCTTGGAGGATCAAAATCATCTTAAACTGGTTTGAAGAACTAAAGGAACGGGTGCCGATGGACTGATCGGGTTGCAGTCAGGGGAATAGCAAACAAATAATTACGTGCAAGGTTTTCGCTCTTCGACCTTCGCATATTGACAAGCAAAATGAGTTCTTAATTATGGGAGGGGTTGTATGAAAAAGCTCCTGCTGATGATGTTGTTCACATTATTTGTAATAGCCAGTGCTTGATCTGACAATCATGCTACCTCAGGCGTTGACTGTATGGTCTGATTTAATATCTTCTCTTTAGCTAACGGCACACTATCCAAAAATGTTTGCATCGGAGTTTTACCGAAGCAGTATTTCCCGCTATGCGGACGTGATTCATTGTATTCCTTGATCCAACTATCCAGATCCATCTGCAATTCGTCAAGCGTTCGATAGATCTTTTTACGAAAAGTGATCTGATAGAACTNNCTGAAGGATGGTTTTATGAAAGCATTCACAGATCCCGTTCGATTGGGGGCTACGGGCCTTGGTTCGTGAGTGATCAATATTTTCTACCGCAAGATAGAGCTGGTATTCGTGATGCTCGCGTGATCCACAATACTCAGTGCCGCGATATGCCGAGCTTTCCTGCCTATCTATATTTTACGCTGATTTGCATAAACTCCTGCATAGGTTGCGTTTCCCTCGCATCGTTCGAAAATAACCTGTGCAATTCTTACACCCGATCTAAGCTTTATTGCATTTCTGCTGGCATTGAATATTTCGAAAACCTGGCGTGTGTTATGAATACCCGGCTGCAGAAAGCTTGCAGTGACGTGCACCATTAATCCCATGCGGGCAAATCGGCTTCGCCCTTCCAGTGATCCGGCAATATTCGGAGGCAAGGTGAGTTTCTCAAGAGTCATACCCAGCACCAATTCTCCTGGTTTTAGGAGATAGTAGCTCTCAGCCGGGACATCTATGATTCGCGTGATATTCAAAAGGGTGCCGGCATCCTGGGCCATTTCCATTAAATCGATTTCATTAAGTCCCTCAATAAAAACTCGTATCTGATGATACAAAGTCATGTCGTACGAAGCAGCATCCAACGCAGACTCTTCAAAAGGATCGATAACAATGTCACCTGTTTGTACGGCCTTTAAGATTTCATTGCGAGTTAGTATCATGGGATTCCTCTATAGCTCAAAACCGGTTCATAGATATGAAATCAGTGTCCGGAGCGTTAGGTTGCGAAACAGGTTAAATTCATTTCTTAATCGAAAACAGTTGTATTTTCGGATGTCAGACCGAACCGGTTTCGAAAGCGATGGATTACGTCTATCAATTTTGGATCAAGCAGTCGTCTCGCTTTCTCTGCTAGTTCGTTTGGGACTCCTTCATAATAAGCTTCAGCAATACCGCCTGCCATACATGCGAGAGTGTCGGCATCACCGCCTAAAGAAACAGCGTTCCGGATAGCATCCTCGTAGCTGGTAGACTCAAAAAACGCGGTTAATGCTTGCGGCACTGATCCTTGACATGTTCCATCAAAGGAATAGGACGGACGAATCGAATCAAGGGTCATATTGAGGTCATAACCGAATTGGGTTTCTAACCGTGCCTTGATCCAGTCTTTGTCTCGATCTTTTCGGGCATAATAAGTGGCTGATGCGATCGCTTGAGCCCCTCGAATTCCTTCAGGATGGTTGTGTGTAACAGCCGAGCTTTTCTCGGCCCAGAGAAGCACTTCATCAATCGAGTCGAAAGCGAAACCGACCGGACTTACACGCATGGCGGAACCGTTGCCGAAGCTGTTATAGGGCTTACGTTCCCGTTCACATGCCCATTCACTGAACATGCCGCCGTAACCACGGTATTGAAAATTGTGGTAATACGCATGCAATAGATCGGTTAGGTCCTCTCCCGTTAGGATCCAGTCAGCCACGGCAACGGTAAGGACGGAATCATCGGTAAAAATTGATCGCTCCATAAAAAGAGGAAAGTCCTTGGTCTTGGTTCCAACCCCTTCATGAACAGAGCCTATGATGTCCCCGATAATTGCACCAAGCATAGAACTACCTGTAATTTCAAAACTTCATTCAAAAGAACTTGTGCAGCGTTTTCTGAAAAACTTGTTGCTAAGTATTCAGTTATTGTCAGTAAATATTAACCAGTTCAACGAATTCGGCAACTGGAACCTATAAAAAGGGACGGAATGCGCATTCTGGTGATTGCGCTGATTCGGCAAAACGGGTTTCAGCCGTTCAGATCCCCTTTCCAGACGGCAATCGTTATTCATGAATATTATAACAACGCAAGGTCGGCGAATTCTGTTTTTGGATTCGGAAATCTACTCCACCGTTACTGCCGTGCCGCTGGCGCTGACCATGAGCATAGTGCCCTTGCCGATCGTTTCATAATCAAGATCGACAGCGACAACTGCATTGGCGCCCATCGAATACGCCTCCTGTTGCATCTCTTCAATGGCAATAGCTTTGGCTCTGCGCAGTTCCTTTTCATATGCCGCAGAACGGCCCCCAACAATATCTCTAATTCCTGCGAACAAATCCCGGAAGATGTTGGCTCCCAAGATCGCCTCGCCGCTGACAATGCCGTGATAATTCAAAATCTTTTTCCCATCTATAACTGGAGTTGTAAGTGTGAGCATAGCGATTTCCTTTCCCGATATTTAGCCAATATACCATTCAAAGCAGTGATCGGATTCTTAGTTCAAAACATTTCTGCAGGATTCCATGAGTTATTGTCGTATGACATTTCTGCCATTAATAGCCTGCGCTGTTCCCTACAAACCGAACAGGGTATTCATGCGTGATCGCGGATGTATTGCCAGTGAAGAAGCCATGGGGGCTTCTGCCCCCATACTCCCAACTGCCATGCATCCCCAGCCTTTGGCTGGGGCCCCAGCCAAAGGCTGGGGCATTCTAACTTTTCCCCGTAAACCAAGACAATTGAGGAGATTGTCGGCGTTTCCATGGATTTTGGGCAGAGATATATTCTTCCTACCGGCTGATTTATAATTCTCAATTGAAACTATTTTAAGCAACCAATCTGACCCTTTTCACGTTATTGTAGAATCAAAATATTGTATTCATCCATTAACAGCGTTGGTCACTGGACTCCTAAAATCAAGCCGAAAGGACTGTGCGATGCGCATCCGGATTCCGACCTCCCCGATTATACTGTTTTCCATTGTTATGTTGACAACCTGTGCTTCAGACAATGATGCAACACTTACTGGAAAAGTTACTGACTCAGCCGGTAATCCCTTAGATCATGCAACCGTTCTGATCTATTACGCCGGCGTTAAAAACGGTTACAGCACCTATTGTCCTGGCTGTTATGCCGACTGTGGCAAAAGTGCTTTAACCAATGAGACCGGAGATTTCAAAATCGAGAATTTGAGCCCGGACCTCTGGTTCACGTTGCTGGTAGTTCGAGATGGATACTTCTCAGAATTCGTGAAACAGGTCGATCCCCTCGAGGGACCGGCGCCTGCAGCCGTACTCAAAACGAGACAGCCCGTTGGGGATGCCGATCGCGTGGTCCGTGGCAGGGTTGTCGATTCGCATGGACGATCGATTCAGGATGCCATTGTGGAACCCAAGGGTATTTTGTTCAATGACAAAACGCGAGGTCGCATTACTATTTACGGGGGTATTTCGGGGCTGGATCGAATTGCAGTCACAAATGAAGCCGGTGAATTCGAAGTTTCCTATGACCGGCCGGCCTTGGAAGTGCTGCTTATTGTAGAAGCCCGGGGTTATGCTCCCAAGTTATTTAATCATCTTCAGACCGGACTGGAACGGCATCTCCTGACAATTGACGAGGGAGCCACCCTGCGTGGCCGTTTGGTCGAAAATGGAAAGCCGGCAGGCAATGCTCAGATGGGCTTAATCCCTCGGCAGCGCGGGATGGGTGCCGAGCTCGAGCTGTTTGGAGCTCCTTATGGAGAGATGCGCATCGGCACACAAGAGGATGGGACCTTTATTTTCACCAACGTCCCAATTCCGGTCGAATATTACGTATACGGCAAGATGGAGTCGATCTCTAAGCGCGGAGCCACCGAGCCAATGGAGTGCGCTACAAAGATCGACGGTGAGGATGTAAACGTCGGCGATATCGAGATCAATCCAGGATTCAGATTGCGAGGCAAAGTAACCCTTAGTGATGGCATACCCATTCCGGAAGGCATGCGTGTAACCATAAGCGCAGACCGAGCCTGGGATTCCCAAACGGCGTTTCTCCAACCGGACGGCAGTTTTGAGTTCAGCAGCCTGGCTCCTGAAAAATATCAAGTTTTTGCATCTGTAAAGGGATATCGAGCTCCTGAATGGAATAATACGATGAAAACGGATCGCCCGGGCACGGTGCAAGTTGAGCAAGATATTGATGATTTCGTTCTGGTGCTTGATCCAGTCAAATGACGCTATGCAGCGCAATTATTTTTGATTTCTGTGCCATTTTATTCGTTGCCTTCATGGTTTGTGTTTCTTGCGCAAAGCATCGATCCATTGAAGTTTTGCCGCCTTACAATTCGCCTAAAAGTGAAGTCTCCTTCAAATTCCTCCCTGAATCCAACTCGGGAGGAGGGGATGATACTCAGGGATGGGAATATCATCTGCCGCGCCTCCTTGGAGACGCTGTGCATCCTGTATACCCTACCAAAATAATGAGAAAGGGAGGCGGATGAACCTGCCCATGCCTGATCCCGAAGGATTGCCTTTCCATACCTTTCTCTATGAAAATCCTCATTTATACGACCAGATTTTCCCGGACCGTACTTCCTCTCCGTTCGTTATGAAGGCAATTAAGCGATACGCCTCTTCTCCACCCTCGTCGGTTGTGGATTTCGGTTGTGGGACGGGCAGCACTCTCGAGATACTTTCCCGATTTATCCCTGTATGTGTTGGCGTGGATTTGATACCAGCCATGGTGGAATACGGTCGAGCCATTCGACCTGTATTGGACCTTCAAGTCGGCGATATGCGGAAGACCAGGCTCGGGCGCACTTTTGATATTATTGAGTGCTTTGGATGGGCCTTCAGTTATGCCTTGACTGACCGCGATATAGAAGCCGTTGTCACAACCTTCCGACAACATGCTCATCCTGAAAGCGTTCTTGTCTTTGATTGCGGCTGCGCTGATTGGTATCTCAAACAGGAGAGCGGTATCCCAGATACGGTATTGGATGTTGGAATACCTGGTTTTGCGGCTCAGGCAATATCACGGTTTGAGCTCGATCGAACAAACCTTATTTTGACCCGGCGCCGCACATGGGACATGGAGGGCGGAAGCAAGGCAGAGGATTTCACCCAGTATCGGCTGCATAGGACTGAAAATCTTCGTGAAGTGCTGGAAACGAAGGGATTTAAGGTGTTAGAAATAGGATTAGACCCGACTGGCCAGCAACAAGCTCCCGGCGAACACACGCTCTATGTAATAGCCATCGTTCCAACGAATACGGCGCCATGAATACCAAGATAAGAAACTGAAATGTCAAGCATGCCCAGACGTGGAGACCCAGCCGGGTACGCCCCGGGAAAACGAAATCGCCGCAATTTTGAGCCAGGATGTAATTTTGCTGGTTTGAGCATGCTGGAATGATGGAAACATTACCCACAACTTTTAACCAGGAGTAAAACCGCAGATACAAGTCCCATTTCCGTATAGGGTCAAATACTGTAATTGAAATACCTGGATTCGCTGAAGTCGTAAAATGAAATGAACCCGTTGCTTACATGACCATTGAAATGCTCGTCGCCACCATAATCATAGCCTCCGAAGGAAGTCTTATCGATTTGCAGAAGAATATCAACGCTGCGGCCATAATCAAAGAGGCTCGGTAGCCTGCCGCCAAAATGACAACTACGTTCATAATCATAGATTTGCACATTGGATTCCGATATGGTGCCGCTGAAATTGAAGTGCCTGGAGCGGTCGTAATCATATATGCTTGTAGCTTTGATGCCTGAAATGACATTTGCCGCAACAAATGCTATGCATGTCCTGGTATGACGGTTCATTCAGCCATTATCCTTTCATTAAGATACATCCCTTAATCATATCTGGAGAATGTCACATAACAAATAGCGCGTGATGTCTTCCCGAATTCGTCTCCTCCTGGCGGCTCTGGTGATTACGGAGCGATTCCAGGCAGGCCAAGATGCAGAGGACGAATTAAGGGTCGGTCATTTCTGTATTTCCAATCTACAAGGTGAATCGATTAGTCAATTATATGCGGATGGGGCGGCTGTAGGAAAGGGTAAAGCCCGGCTATAAAAAAAGCCGCCCCGAAGAGCGTTATTGCGAGAACACTTTGCGGATATTTACTCTTTTTCACTACGGATAAAAAAAGAAAGAAAATAAATATTTTCTTGTTTTAAATCCATCAAGTTGGTTATTGTTAGCATAACTCAAAAGAAAGTCGAAGGACTTTGTAACTTTTCAGTACAGAGATGTGAACAGTATGACCTTAGCACACCATGATGCGGGAAGCTGTATTGCAGAAGTACTGGAATTCCAGCTACTGGCAGCG
>DKBB01000042.1 GCA_002451015.1 Acidobacteria bacterium UBA6911 | reverse complement strand
GAACGAACCGCTATGGTTCGATTATACCTGGCAGGGAGACCAGGCGTACAAAACCGGAATTTACTCCAAGTATAAAGCCGAGTGGGTCGCCTGGCATCAGCATTACTGGAACTATTACAAGGAATCGGTCGGTTTCTGCGATTGGGGGTACAGCAACCTCAACAACGGGCGCACTCCTACCGCCGAACCTGCATTTCTCAATGCAATCACCGGAAGAGGGCATTCTTTCGACGACGGTCAGGAGATCGGCCGGCGCGCCTGGACTCTGAAGCGGGCGATTTTCGTTCTGCAGGGGCGGCATAAAAATATGGAGAATTTCTCGGGTTACTATTATGAACCCGGCGCCTCCTATTGCGGATATTCCACAACACTGCCCATACTCAACGGCGATAAATGGGAATTCCAAAACTGCAGAGAGCTCTACTTCTCCANNATCAGTTCAAGACCCATTTCTATAATGTTGAAGGCTGGAATCCGGATTCCGGCTATCCGACCCGCAAGACTCTTGAGGATCTGGGGATGAAACATGTCGCGGATTTTCTTGAGTCCAAAGGCAAACTGGGTGCCGCGTAGTAGCTGAACCGGTTTGAAATCATGAGGGATCTTCGGGGAGCAAATCCCTGAAGATCCCTTTTTTATTTCGGGACGACCGGATTTATTGAAATTTCCCCCAAATTTGTAGATGATGGGATCGTCGGGGGGGCTTCTGGAATTCGCCTCTGCATGATAGTGAGAGTGTGCAATTTTTACATACAGGAGTTTTTGACGAATGAATGAGACATTGAAATCCCTGCTGGATCCGCGGGGAATGCAGGAAAGGCCTGTTATCAAGCTGGCGCCCAGAGTCGGCATTGAAGAACTGAAGAAGGGGAAAATTCTTTTTTACGACAACACCAAGCTCAGCTTTTGCAACTACGGCGAGGTTTTTGTCCGGATCAAGGAACGTTTCCGTGAAATGGGTATTGAGAACTTTGTCAATTACCGGGAGACCGTCCGCGGGAAGGATACGAAAGCGCTGGAGGCCTATGCCGCGATGCTGGCCGAAGAGAAGCCGGCCGCGGCCGTCGTTGCGCTAGGCGATATGGGGACATCCCCGGCTACCTGTATCGTGACAATGGCGCTGGAAAAACTCGGGATTCCAGCCGTTTATATTACGGCGCCTCCCGGAGGCGAGCTCGTGGAAGGAGTGGCTGTATACCGCGCGGGGAACCTGTGCCTCTGTAAAATCGATATCTATCAGGCCAGTACCATAGAGGATGTGCGCCGGGAGGTCGACCGAAAATGGGACTATATTATCGATTCCCTGACAGCGGATCCTCAAAAGTTGAAAGAGGTGGCACGGATCGACTTTAAAATGGACCTGGTGCCTCCGGCGGACAACGGACTATTGCCGGTTACGAAAACAATCAAGACCGATGAAGCCGGGCTTTCAGAGCCGGGCTGCTATATGGAAGAGATTATGGACTATCTCGACCGTGAGCATATCGGGGACGGTTTGCCCGTAATTCCGCCCACGCAGTCCCGGTTGGAAAAGATGTACGCCTACTGCCCTTTCGATCCGGCGGAAGTTCTGTGGCGCGAGGTCGGCCCTACCGGCAAGGACGTCACTGTCCGGGACGTCGCCATCGCGGCGGTCATGGCAGGCTGTAAGCCTCAGGCGATGCCCGTCCTCGTAACGGCGTTTAACGCCCTGGCGGACCGGAGATACAATCTGCTTCAGTCCGTGACAACATCCCATCCCGGTGGAAACATGGTGCTGGTCAGCGGTCCCATCGCGCAGCAGGTCGGTATTTCAGGCCGTCAGGGTTGTCTCGGTCCCGGATATCCGGCCAACGCAACCATAGGGCGGGCCGTCAATCTGGTTATCATGAACGTCTGCCGTTCCGTACCCGGAATCTGCGATCTGGATTGTCTCGCCTCCCAGGCCGAGTTCACCTATTGTTTCGCCGAAGAGCCGGAACTGGCCCAGTGGCCCATGATCAATGAGGAGCATTACGATTCCGAAACCACCACGGTATATGTTCTGAAAGCCGAACCGCAGCATGACATTATCGATTTTCTGAGCCTGGACGGCCACGATCTGCTGGACACCCTGACCGACTGCTGCACCACGCTCGGTTCCAATAATGCGTATATACCCGGACCTCTCGTTCTGGTCCTCACCCCCGACCACGGGATGATGCTCAAGAATTCCGGATATACCAAGGATGCGATCCGGGAACATATCCACCGGCGGGCCGTGCACGACGTTCCGATGGTCCGGAACCGGGGGCTGGTCCCCGTACGGCCGCCGGAGTTCGCCGACAAGCACCCGATGCCCGTGACCCGGAATCCCAAAGATGTGGAACTCGTGGTTGTCGGGGGCCGCGGCGGCCACTCGGGCGTGATTCTACCCTGGGCCCTGCACAGCGAGAGTATCGTGCTGCCGATTACGTTGCCGGACGGGAAGACAGCAAGGTCTATTGAAGAATTTAAAAGGTAGGTGCGAACCTTCCGGCTTCGCCCCTAGCTGAATCGAAGATTCGGCCGGGCTACGCCGGACAAGTTGGTGTTCGCCCTGTGAAGAATTCAGTCGACAGTAGGATATGATTTTATATGAATAGGATATATGAAGATGGAAACTTACGGTAAATATGATGTTGTGGTAGCCGGGGGCGGAACATCCGGTGTTGCGGCTGCAATAGCCTCGGCCCGGGCCGGTGCGAAAACTATATTGATAGAAAGGCTTGGAACTCTCGGCGGGCAGTTGAACGTGTCCGGCCCTCCCGGTTTCGCCTACGCCTATATGTTCAATCCCCGCAAGGAACAAATTATCGGCGGCATCATGGAGGAGACGCACAACCGGCTGCTCAAGCAGGGTTTGGCCGTCCCGCACACAACCCCCGATTTCCGGATCGGGTACAGCTTTTCCCTGGTCGACCCGGATTACTGGGGACTGATGATTTTCGAGATGATGGAAGAGAACGGCGTGGAGCTTCAGCTCCATTCCCTGGTAGTGGACGTCATCAAGGAAGGCGACGCGGTCAAAGGGGTGGTTGTGGAGAATCCTTCCGGCCGCCAGGCGGTGTATGGCCAGGTGGTCATCGACTGCACGGGCGAGGGGCATGTTTCCGCCATGGCGGGTGCGCCCTACGAACAGCCCCCTAAGGAAGATCTGGAGCCGCACACGATCTCCTTTACGGTCGACGGCGTGGACTGGGACAAGGTCCTCGATTACGTCCGGGACAATGCCGAGTATGAATTCAATCCACTGACCCATCCCTATCTCG
>DKBB01000055.1 GCA_002451015.1 Acidobacteria bacterium UBA6911 | reverse complement strand
CGCCCAGCCGGGCCAGTCGATGTAGACGATCTTTCCCGTTACATGCTTTCCTTCTTTGTCGGACACCCGGATAAGGTAGCGTCCCCAGTCGGGGTATTTGACCTCGAACTCCCAGAGGCCCGAGCCGTCGGCCAGTTCCAGGGTCTCGGACTGAATCGGACGGTACTGCCGGGTTCCAATGTAGTCTGCAAGGGACTCCGTGCCCTTTTCCCACCACCACCGCCACCGGATCTTGTACACATCCACGTTCACCCGGGTGTTTGCTGCCGGCGTTCCGTCAGGATCCAGGGCCACGATCCGTACAGGGTGCCTGGTGTCGGTCAGCAGCATTCCCCGAGCCTTATCCCCCATGGGAGCCCGGATCCCGATGTAGCGGTCGAAGGGATGATAGGGAAGACTCATGCGGTCGGTGCTGAAGGCTCCTCCCTGTTCGAAAACCCGGGTAGTAAATGTGGCGTTCAGTATTCCCGGGGACACATGCTCCACTCTGACGTCGGATGAAAAAGGGATTTTCCCGTTCTCGTCCAGGGTCCCTTCCAGGATTTTCTGGCTTTCCGGCTGGAAACTCCTGGCCGGATCGTCGAAGGAGTATTCATCGTATCCGGAAAACCGGGTGCGGGCGGCGTTGAGGGTCAGCTCTATATCCGACTTCAGATTCCGCGCGATGGCGCCGTGAAGCCAGGACGCGGACAGGTTTCCCGATATCTTTCCGCGCCGGAGGCTTTGGACATCCTTGCCGAAGTCCAGGTTGATCTTCAAGCGGTTGGGCATCACGGTCTCGACCTTGAGGATCTTGCTGAATTCCGCGCCCCCTGCCTGGATCTGCACTCTCCAGTTGCCTGTCGGCGCGTCCGGATCGGTATTCAGCCCGAAGGCGTAAAATCCGTTCAGGGATTCCTTTCTGTTTATGGTTTTTACCAGTTGTCCCCGGGGATTTCTCAGTTCCAGCCGGACCGGATAGTCGTCCGGCAGGGGCTTGTCCGTATTGAGCAGAATGAAGGTGAGGTGAATGGGATCGCCGGGGCGCCAGACTCCGCGCTCTCCATAAATAAATCCCTTGAGCCCCTTGGTGACCGTCGCACCCGAGACGTCGAACTGGCTGACGGACAGAGAAGATCCGTCATCCAGCCTGAGATACCCGGTATGCTGTCCGCTGCGGGCCACAAGCAGGTAGGGCTTCCGTTCGGGAAACAATAAAACGGTACCGTCCCCGGATGTCCGGTCATTGACCAAAACCTGGTTCTGGTAGTCGAGCAGGGTTATATCGATACCCGAGAGGGGTTGGGTGGACTTCAAATCGGTAACGGCGACAAAAAGGGAGTCGTCGTTGCCCCTTTTCGCTATCAGCCCAAGGTCGGAAACCATGAAGTTCCGGTATATGTTGATGTTGTGGTCGTAATATTCCCGATAATAGGCCGGGTGGCATGGATCATTCCGGTTATGGTAGTAGTCGCGGTATTCAAATCCGGATTCCCAGTTGTCCCAGTAGCTGCTTTCCTGCTCCTCGTCCCATAAATCGGATGAAAGACCGCTCTCCCGGGAGCTCTGCGGCTCGGGGGAATCGCTGCACTTGTAGACGCTATGGGACCGCCGGAAAGAGACATGGATCCGGTAGAGCCCGGCCGGGTCCTCCTCGATGAGAGGCGATACATCCAGTCCGTAGCGGATCCAGCGGTTTTTCTTGTCGGGCGTGTATCCCAGGGGAATGGTTTTTTCCCATACCACACGCCCGACGCGATGGAGTTCCCTGTCCTCTTCAAGGTTATTGACCTGGAGAAATTGCGGGATGTTCTTTTCGTAAACACGGATCGCCTGAACCACCACCGCGCGCAGATTGTTGGTTTCGATCGGGATGGTGAGCCCCCGGCTCGTGGGCAGGATGACGCCATTGCCGGAAAAACGGACCTCGGGAAGGATCTCACTAAAAACGACGTCCAGGACCTTCCCCTCCTGCAGATAGGCGCCCCGGGCATTGCGGATTCCGGGATTGACGGTTACGGTGCATGTTCCGGCCCAAGGCGTGGAACTGTAGGCGCGGATGATATTACGCTCCCGGGTGAACCGGAGGTCGTTTCGCCCGTCGATCTGAATCAGACCGCGCAGGTCCTGGCGTGAGTCCACCGGATCGCTGAAGCGGATTTCCACATATTCCTCCTCCGCCTGGACTGCGCGGGCCTGCAGCAAGGAAAATGTGCTGAGGGCCGGCACGAGAACGGCCTGTTCGCCCCTCTTGTCAACCCCTATGGAGCTGCCGTTCCAGCGGAGGGTCACGGTTGAAGGATTTTCCCCCCGCTCGATTCCCTCCACGGTAAAGGAGTGGTTGCGCCTGTTCGTGTCGTGCTCCCATAAGACGGTCAGGTTCTTTCCCTGCTGGGTTGCGGTAATTAACGCCTCAATACCCGAGTCAACCTCAACGTCGGCAGTTACGATATCTCCACCGAGCAGCTGCGCTTCAGGTTCCCCGCCTGCAACACTTTCAAGGCCCTTTAGGGAAATCTCGAAGGACTGCCGCATGGTTGAAAATTCGAATTGGAATATTTCTTTATCGGGGTCCGTGGCGGTAAAGTCCGAAAGCTTTACCCGGGCCGTATATCGGACGTCTCCGGGAAGTCTTTTTTCGGGTCGGAATTCGAGCGTGCGGGCGTTTACCCAAAGGGCAATACCGCTTATTCGGGGTTCAAAGGAAAAGGGAGACCGCTCCAGTGAGACATTAAACTGCGAGCTTTCGGCGATCTCCTCCACAAAGCGAATCCGGATCGTACCTTCGCGCGAGATCACGCCCGATGTGTAGGCGGTTATAATGTTTTCAAAAAGGGACGGTTCCACCTTCTGAACGTTTTTTTTGCAGCCTGGAGCAATGATCCAAACTACAAAGAAAAAGGCGCAGAGAAAAAATCTATGCCGTTTCATGTCGGATTCCTTTTCGTCGTTGTTTTGGTTTGTATACTAATTATCATCAGACTGTCAGGAGATCAAACGCATAATGCAGGTTTGATGCATACAAATATTTGAATACAAATAATGAGTCTGCATGCCTGACAGACTTTTCCCTTCGGGCGGGATAAGGCTGCGCGGGGATCGGCGGGTGTGCCGTCGCCGTGGAGAGTTTATGGAAATAGCGGTCGGGCTGCCATAATATGTAAGCTGCGTAAGAGCGTTATATTTGCGCTTTTACATTGAGGTCCGGTCCCGAAAGGATCTGCTATGGATTCCTGGCGGGACTGCTATCTGCCGGAGGCTTTCCGGCCACACGGACCCGGAAACAAGTCCGCCGATCAGAAGAATTCCGGCAGAACGGCCCTGGACCTGCTAAATTGGACAAACCGTAGGGGAGACTTATGATGCATCAACCCGATCAGTATCTTGAGGCCACCGATATTATCGACTGTAATCATCCCGATGTCAGGAATTTTGCGGCCGAACAGTCAACCGGTGCGAAGGGCGGGGTCGACCAAGCCGTGCGCCTCTACTATGCCGTGCGCGACGGTATCCGGTACGATCCCTACTACCCTTTCTACAAACCCGAACACTACCGGGCCAGCAATGTTTTAAAAATACGCCGAGGCTTCTGCATCCCCAAATTATCACTGCTGTGTGCAGCCGCACGGGCATGCGGAATCCCGGCCCGAGCCGGCTTTGCCACCGTTCGCAATCACCTTGCTACCCGCCAGCTCCTGGAGTTCATCGGATCGGACATATTCACTTTTCACGGCTATGCGGAATTCTACCTGGAGGGCAGATGGGTCAAAGCCACCCCTGCATTCAACAAAGAATTATGCGAAAGGCACGGCGTCCCCCCTCTGGAATTCAATGGTCGCGAAGACTCCATGTTTCAACCCTGTAATAGTGAAGGGAGAAAATTTATGGAGTATCTGGAGTTCCATGGAACGTTTGCGGACATTCCCGTTGACAAGATCGTTCGCGCCTTTGAAAACGCCTATGGACGCGAAAGAGTACAAGGTTGGATTGAAAGCTTTGAAAAATACGGTGACGTTCGAAAAGGGCGGTTCGACTCAGAAGAAGTCGTGCCCTAACAGCCCTTGGTAAAAGTACAACAGCCTGCGTGGATCAATCCGCCTGAATCCGGTGCCCGACGCCAAGGCATATTCAAATACCCAAAACTTTTTCTCGCCGGTTCTATCCATCCAGAATCCATTCAATGCCGGCGTCCTCGCCCATTCAAGGGGGCATGACAGCCCCCTCTGCGATTCTATGAGGCTTGAATTTTTCTATCGCTACACAGTGTTTTTTAACACCTTATAAGGATGCTGCCTGATCATGAATCAACTATTCAACCGTGTTTTCCTCAACCTCATCAGCCGCTTCTGCAGCGTCATCGACTGCTTCTTCTGCCTCATCCATAAAGGGCTGGGCATCTTCCGAAGCGTCATCCACTGTTCCTGCGGCTTCTTCCATATCGCTCTCAGACGTTGTGTCGCCACTTCCGCAACTGCTCAAAGAAAAAAACAGACAGCAGAGAATGCCCACTATCACCAAGAATTTCTTCATTACTCTCCTCCTTTAAATTACCGATTTTATGAATTTGATCCGCCAAAAAAATCATTTTTTTTCAACAGATCAAGGAAAATTTACGATGCATCGATCAAATTCGGGTGCATAGAGGAATTCATAGCGCATCCCCTATCTGCGAACAACTGCCCATTAAACCCGGGAAAGCCACGATTTGCAACTAATATCATAGGAGACCCGCAATTCTAAACACAGCCATTTAAAGACCGGAAGAGACCTATAAATGCCAACGGTTACGGAGACGGCGTTGCAGGATTTTTGCGGGAAATATCTATATAAAGACCGAACGGCCCGATAATCCCGTGCATCCTGTCCCTCCCGGCAGACATTCCCGGCTGTTCCGGTTGAATGTTTTATGTTACTTACCCTGCAATCCCGGGAACCATGAATGTAAATGAAACCGAACTACGCATATATGCCGGCTTCAAAGAAAATGGCCCGATTTTATCGAATTCCTTGAATTTTCTTAATGGTTGTCTGTTTATTGGGTAGGAAAGGATAGGATAGGCGCATGAATGAATCTCAGGCAATTCGATTGTGTCTCAAACACCGGGACCCGGTCGGATTTGAATTCCTTGTAAATAAATACCGCCGGGAAGCTTATTTCCATGCGTTTGCACTGATGGGAAACCGCGAGGATGCGGCGGATGCATGCCAGGAATCCTTCTACAGGGCATTTAAGGCGATTCCCGGACTGGTGTCTCTGGATCAGTTCTATCCCTGGTTCTACCGTATCCTGCGCAACTGTTGCCTGAACATGTTGAGCCGACGCAGAACAATCCTGAACTATACCCGGGGAAACAGCGCCGCAGAATCAAATACCGGGACATCGGCCGATCCTTCATCAATACTGACTAAGAAGGAAGAAACCGCGGCGGTGCATCAGGCACTGAACAGCCTGAATGTGGAAGTCCGGGAAATTCTGAGCCTGAAATATATCCAGGGGCACAGCTACGAGGAGATAACCCGCCTTCTGAACATACCGCGGGGTACGGTCATGAGCAGACTATTCCATGCGCGAAAAGCATTCAGAGAAGAATATCTGAAATACAGCAAGCGTAATGGCAATCAGACATAGGGGGGATGTCATGCAGAATTGTGAAAAATACCGGCATCTAATGGTCGGACTTCTGGACCGGGAACTGGCCCCGGAGGAGAGCGCAGAAGTAAACGAGCATCTGATACGTTGTTCCGAGTGCCGGGAGGAACTGGAACGGTTGCGCGACACATCCAGCAAGCTGGAGGCTGTTGCTTTCGAAGAACCTTCGGATGAAGTTTTGCGCCGCCTCTGGAGGAATCCGTTCAGCCGGCTCAGCCGTGTTGGCGGACTTGTTCTCGTCCTGGGGGGGTATGCCGCTTTAATCGGATTTGCATTATTTGAATTTTTTACCGGCGGAGAAGATAATTTATGGGTCAGGGTGCCTGTTGCCGCTATCGTAATCGGATTATTGATACTGCTTCTGCTGGTCATTCTGGAACGGTTGAAAACATACAGCAAAGATCCTTATCGGGAGATAGAAAGATGATCATCAATACAACGGAGACCATACACGGCAAACGGATAACGCAGACATTCGGTCTTGTCCGAGGCAACACCATACGCGCCCGTCATATGGGACGTGACATAATGGCCGGACTTAAAAGCATCGTAGGGGGAGAGATCTACGAATACACCAAACTCATGGCGGAGGCACGGGAACAGGCTCTGGACCGGATGAAGCAGGAAGCGCAGCAGATCGGCGCCAACGCCATAGTGAGCGTACGTTTTTCCACATCTGTCATTATGGGGGGCGCGGCGGAACTGCTTGCCTACGGTACGGCCGTCATGGTGGAGGATCAGCCGGGCAACTGAATGCCGCAAGGGTTTCCGTCCAAGGACAGGGATAATGGATAAACATGCCGTTTTATCATTATCCAACCACGGGCGGCTAAGGCTGCCCGTGGTAAAAGTGCCATAGGGCGCGCCGCCTTGAAATGCCCCTGCCGCGCTCGGAAAGCAGCCTGTTGTATTTCCTCCACAGGCTGCCCACCCTTTTGTAGTAAAATACGGCGATTATGAAAATCCAAATCGCCGCCCTGGCTCTGCTTATCGTTTGTTGCGCCTGCAGCATTTCGAAAAACAACGCCGCAGCTCTTAGCGATCTTCAGGAAAGGATAGCCCGTCTCGAGCCGGGCATCCGGAATGCTGAAGCCGTCCGGGCCGTAAAGCGCCTGCAACATGCCTACGGCCATTATTCCGAAATGGGACTGTGGCACGATTTCGCCGATCTCTTCGCCGAAAACGGGGTCGGCCATTATCCACACGGCAACCTGGGGAAAGAGGGCATTCGAAAGCTTTTCCTCGAAGAGGTCGGGCAGGGAAAACTGGGGCTGGAAGACGGACGGCTCTATGTACACCTCATGCTCCAGCCCGTCATAACCCTGGTCCCTGACGGTGACACCGCCCGGGGGCGCTGGCGTATCCTGGCCATGATGGGAAGCTATGGAGAATCAGCCGTATGGGCCGGCGGTGTCTACGAAAACCTGTACATCCGGGAAAACGGCGTCTGGAAAATCCGGGACCTGCGTTACCACTCCCAGTACAGGGGGCTTTATGAACAGCCCGGCTGGACGGTTGACAACGAAGATACACCGATCCACTACACTCCCGCGGGTGCGGGAAATCCCATTCCGGACGGACCGGCTATTCCCCCGCCTGCCGGATCCCCGCCCTCCCTGTCGGAACTCAGCGAACGGATCGGTGCACTCGCACAGCGTGCACGCCGCCTGAACGATGAAGACGCCGTCACGAATCTGCAAAACATCTACGGGTACTACCTGGATCGTAAAATGTGGGATGACGTCTCGGATCTTTTTGCAGATGAAGGCACAATGCATTGGGGTCAGAGAGGCGTCTACGCCGGGAAAAAGAGCATCCGGAAAGCGCTGCGGCAGTTCGGCCCTCAGGGACTTCGCCGTGGCGAGCTGAACGACCGCCTCCAGATTCAATTGATCATCAGCGTGGCGGCCGACGGGCAGACAGCCAGGGCGCGCGGCGTGGAACTATCCATGTCGGGCAGCCCGGGCGAAACCGGTCAGTTAGGCCAGGACATATTCGAAAACGAATACATCCGGGAAAACGGCGTCTGGAAAATCCTGTCGCTGCACGTTTACCCCAGGATGTCAACCGACTACGACAAAGGCTGGGCCAGGGACGCAAAACCCGCGCCCGGGCCGAGCCCGGAATTTCCCCCGGACCGGTTGCCGGCCGATGCCTACAGAAGCTTCCCCGATTTCCAGATCCCTCCGTTCCATTTCCCGAATCCGGCGACAGGTCATGCGCCCCGGTACCCGGAGGGGACCGCGATCACGGGCAACACGAAATTTCCTGCATCGGGCAAAGCATCCACCGATATGCCGGATGCGACTACAATCGACGAACTCGCCGGCAGGATTGCCGAAACGGAGAGGCTGCTGAAGATATCCATTGCCTACAGCGCGACCGAGAATCTCGCCAGCGCCTACGGTTATTACCTGGACGAGTTTCTGTGGGATGAGACGGCGGATCTGTTTGCGCGTGACGCGAGGAGAGACCTGTCCTCGATAGGGGTGGAAATCGGCCGGGAGAATATACGCAAGTCCCTGAAGAATAGATACCCGGGCCGGAAGTCAAAAGATTTTTTTACCGCCCATCAGCTGATCCAGCCGGTCATTCATGTCGCACCGGACGGTCGGAGCGCAAAAATGAGGGTACGCCTCTTTCAGCTGGGAGGAGCCTCCGGCAAAAGCGGCTTTTGGCTGGCCGGCATCTACGAAACCAAGACAGTTGTGGAAGACGGCGTCTGGAAATTCCAGACGATGGATCTGGATTACACCTGGACCGCCGATTACCGGGCAGGCTGGACACTCATCGAAGACAGTTCAAAAGGGATCATAGAAACACCATTTCCGGAAATCATGGATCTTCCCTTTCACTACCTGAATCCTGTCACCAAACGAGAACCTTCACTGTTCGTACCCTAACCCGGACGCATTCAGGCGCCACGCGGCGTCCGGTTTATTCGACCGGAGGCTTCGGAGCTTCTTCCAGAGTGATCCACTGGTCCCGGTTTTTGTTGTATTGCGGCCAGCGAAACGGTTGGAACACCGTGTCGTTTTTAACCGATTCCCATTCCGTGTGGTCCACCTTCCCGTCGCCGTCTTTGTCGAACAGCTTGATGAAGGCCTCCCCGGTCGGCCCTCCTTCTACATAGGGGCTTTCCGAAACAAATTGAGTCATCTGGGTGATTCCGGGTGGCGCGTTTTTCGGTTTGGGAATCGGGGCTCCAGGCGATTGAATAACAAAACGTCCTCCGCCGTAAACAGTGAGGATGCCCTCCCCATTCGGGTCCATCGATTGCGGCACGGCACAGGCTGTCATTTCCTGTTTATCGATCTTGCCGTTTTTGTTTGCGTCACAGAGCGGAAATGACATGTCCGAAAGTCCCATCTCCCTCCATTCTTCCCCTTTAATAGATCCATCCTTATTGACATCCACGATGGAGAAAAAAGAATCGATATCGTAGGGTTTTGAATCTGTTCCACCCTCCTGGGGCTCCGCCATAAGCGTTGAAATGGAAAGCGCCATCAATAAACAAGCCGTTGCTGCCGTAAACATTCGCAGGATGCCCATGGTATTCTCCTTGCGGTTGCAGTTTTAATCCTATTCCACCCTATTAATATTTGCATAACAACAACGAAATTCAGCTGCCGGTGAAATGGTTAGGATGACCAAGGGCGGGATATTTCGAATTCCAAAATTTCAATTTATGGCATATGCTCAGGCACTACTGTTAACAAAAGATTTCATGGAAAACGTAATGTTGCGGACAGGAAAATATTGGGGCGTTTTTATTATCGTAACAATTTTAATCCTTGCGACCGGCTGCGGAGTCGAAAGCAAAGTCACGGTCATCAAGCTGGCGCATGCGCTCGATACCAGTCATCCCGTCCACAAGGGCATGGTTTTCATGGCGGAGAAAGCCGGCGAATATTCTCACGGTACAATGCGCGTGGATATTTATCCCAGCGGGCAGCTGGGAAACGAGAGGGAACTCATCGAGCTGCTGCAGATCGGCAGTCTGGCGATGACAAAAGTTGCTACCGCGCCGATGGAAGCGTTCGTTCCCGAAATGAAAATCTTCGGCATTCCCTACCTGTTCAGAGACAGCGAACACCGATGGAAAGTCCTGAACAGTCCGATCGGGAAACGGCTGCTGCTTTCGGGCGAGTCGTTCTTCCTGAGGGGCATGGGCTACTATGACGCCGGATCCAGAAGTTTTTTTACAAAAGATAAACCGATCCTCACGCCCGAAGATCTGAAAGGCATGAAAATCCGGGTCATGAAAAGCATCACCTCCGTCAATATGGTAAAGGCCCTGGGAGGCTCTGCAACCCCGATACCGTTCGGAGAACTGTACACCTCGCTGCAGCAGGGGGTCGTGGACGGCGCGGAAAACAATCTTCCCAGTTTTTATCTGTCGCGTCATTACGAAGTCTGCAAGTATTTCAGCTTCGATGAGCATACCGCCATACCGGATATACTGCTGATGAGCACCATTGTCTGGAACAGGCTCAGCAGCCAGGAGCAGGAATGGCTCCAGACGGCCGTGGACGATTCCGTCGAATATCAGAAGGCGCTCTGGGAAAAGTCCACCGAGGAGTCGTTGAAGCTGGTTCAGGAAGCCGGCGTGAAGATCCTATACCCGGACAAGACTCCTTTCGTGAATGCCGTTCAGCCCATAATTGATTCCTATAAGGGCACGCCCCTTTACGATTTAATACAGGAGATCAGGAACATCGAATAGACCGGAAATCGACTATGAAAACATTGACCGGCGTCATCACCCGAATCCTGTCCGCCTTTCTCGTGCTGTTAATGTCCGTGATGGTCCTGGACGTAACCTGGCAGGTGTTTACACGATTCATTCTGCGCGATCCAAGCGAATTTACCGAAGAACTGGCGGGGTTTCTGCTGATCTGGATCGGACTTCTCGGCGCCAGCTATGCATACTTCGTCAAGGCCCATCTCGGCATCGACGTATTAACGGCCAAATTGTCCGGCAGGAAAAAACAGGTTTCCGAAATACTTGTCGCCGGGATTGTATTTCTCTTCGCCCTGTTCCTTCTTGTAATCGGGGGATGGCGCCTTGTCGATTTGACATTTACCCTGAAACAGATTTCCGCCGTGATGGGCATTCCCATGGGTTACGTTTACCTGGTGCTGCCCTTAACGGGCGTTCTGTTCATGTACTACTCTGTTTGTAACATCGCCGAAGCATTGAAAAAGAACAGTAATGACGGATAGGCAATTGCACTAACCGTTCACGGAGCATTGTTCCAGAGGATCGGATGGAAAGTTCGGTATACATTCTTATCATCAGTTTCATTCTGCTGCTTTCGATAAACGTGCCGATAGCGGTCTGCATCGCCATAGCGACTTTATTGACGATGCTGTGTACCGTTGCGCCGGGACCCGCCGTTACCACGGTCGCCCAACAGATGGCTACCGGAATCAACAGCTTTTCATTGCTGGCGATCCCGTTCTTTATTCTGTCCGGATTGCTGATGGGTCATGGAGGAATAGCCCGGCGGCTGATCGAATTCGCCAAGGCCCTGGTCGGGATGTTCCCGGGAGGGCTGGCCTACGTCAATGTTCTGGCCTGCATGTTCTTCGGCGCCATCTCCGGATCATCGGTGGCGGCGACTTCCGCGATCGGCGGTTTCATGCTGCCGGTCATGGAAAAAGAGGGCTACGATAAAAATTTCAATGCCGCCCTGACCGTGACCGCCTCCACGACGGGCCTGTTGATCCCTCCCAGCAATATCCTGATCGTCTACTCCCTGGCCAGCGGCGGGGTTTCCATCGCCGCTCTTTTTATTGCCGGGTATCTGCCCGGCATACTGGTCGGCCTCGGACTGATGGGGGTCGCCGCGGTTTATTCCGTTATCAAAAAATACCCGGTCGGTGAGCGCGTCGGTCTTGTCGTTGCCCTGAAGAAAGTTCTCCACGCGGTTCCGAGCCTGCTTCTGGTCGTGATCGTGATCGGCGGCATTATCGCGGGTGTTTTCACCGCGACCGAAGCCAGCGCCATTGCCGTCGTCTACGCCCTTTTTCTGTCCGTTGTCCTCTATCGTGAAATCAGGATCCGGCAGCTACCCGAAATACTATTGAAAGCGGTGGAAATCACCGCGATCGTCATGCTCCTGATCGGCGCTTCCAGAGGCATGTCCTGGATCCTGTCCTATGAAAACATACCTCAGTGGATCAGCCAGTCTCTTATCGGCCTCACCGAAAGCAAAATAATGATACTTCTCATTATCAACATGATCCTGCTTGCGGTGGGAACATTCATGGACATGACGCCCGCGGTTCTCATATTTACCCCGATATTCCTGCCGGTTGCCACGCAACTGGGAATCGATCCGATTCATTTCGGCATGATCATGGTGCTGAACCTGTGCATAGGATTGTGCACGCCGCCGGTTGGAAGCGTTCTTTTCGTAGGGTGCGGCATAGCGAATACGACCATAGCAAAACTGATGAAACCGCTTCTGTCTCTTTATGTGGCGATGATCGTCGCCCTCATACTGGTCACATACATTCCGGGAATTAGCATGTTTCTGCCGAGGCTGTTCGGTTATTGACGGATGGCTACCTGATCGGCGAGGAATTTTTTTATGCAACAGGAAGCGCTCGGTAAATATTCGTTCGGAGTCGGCGACCGTTTCGCGCAGCAAGCCGCCGCCCAGATCGCGGCGATTCAACTGGCCGAAAAGCAGGGCATTTCCATCACCCCGGTCTGGAACAAATCGTTCCGGGAACATTCCATCACCGGGTCCGAACCGATCCAGACGCGGGAGGCGGTCGACGAAGCCGTAAGAAAACTCAACTGGAATAAAAGTTATTTTGTAGACGCGGATCATATCAACCTGGACACGGTCGACCGTTTCATGGACTGCAGCAATTATTTCACCATCGATGTCGCGGAATACATCGGCCGGGCTGCGCCGGACGAAGATATCCGACAGTTCGTCGACGGAAATAAAAAGTACATCGGAGAGCTGTCCGTCCATGATTCCATCCCTGCTTTCCATATTTCGGAAGAGATGCTGGTTCGGATTGCCGGAAAATATCTTTACGCTTCAAAGGAAGCCGGAAAAATCTACAGGCACATCCGCGATACCAAGAAAGGAAACGCTTTTGTCGTTGAAGTATCCATGGACGAAGCCGAATCGCCGCAGTCCCCGCCCGAACTGCTTTTCATATTGGCGGCTATGTCCGCCGAGGATATTCCCGTCCGGGCCATCGCGCCGAAATTCAGCGGGCGCTTCAACAAAGGCATCGATTACGTCGGCGACGTCGACCGGTTCCGGCGCGAGTTCGAAGAACTTCTGGCCATGATTCGATATGCCGTGGCCGAATTTGGATTGCCGGAAGATCTCAAGATAAGCGTCCACACCGGCAGCGACAAATTCTCGATATACCCGATCATAAGAAATGCTATAAAGAAATACGACACGGGCATTCACGTTAAAACCGCCGGAACCACATGGCTGGAGGAACTGACGGGACTGGCCGAGGCGGACCGTCGGGGATTGGCCCTGGCGAAGGATATATATTCGAAATCCCATGCGAAGCTGGACGAACTCTGTGCCGATTACACCGCCGTGATCGATATCGATCCCGGGGAATTGCCGCCTGTTTCGATGGTCAACGGCTGGAGCGGAAAAGAATTCGCCGCGACACTGAGGCACGAGCCGGACTGCCCGAGCTATAATCCGCACTTTCGTCAACTGCTGCACGTCGGCTTCAAGATTGCGGCCGGCATGGGCGACGCATTCCTGAGCGAAGTAAAAAGAAATGAACGCATCATATCAAAGAACGTAACCGAAAACCTTTTCACCAGACACATTAAAAGACTATTCATGGAATGAAGAGAAACCGACTGTGCCTATTTTTCTGCCTTATTCTTTTAATGCTATCGGGGATGTCCTGTTCCCGGTTCGACCGCAATGCTATCGACCGCGAAAAGCTCGTCCGCAGGCACCTGCCCCGGCTCCATGAAGCGGACCCGCTCGGCCCGTTTACGGTAGGCAACGGAAAATTTGCCTTTACGGTGGACGTCACGGGGCTTCAGACTTTCCCCGATTTTTACGAAAAAGGTATTCCGCTTGCTACCCAATCCGACTGGGGCTGGCACACCATACCGAACGATCGGAATTATTCCCTGGAAGACGCTGAAATACTTTGGGATGCCTACGGACGGCAGGTACCCTACGCATCTCTGCAGAACACGGAAGCGGGTCAGTGGCTGCGCGCCAATCCACATAGGCTAAACCTGGGCCGGATCGGCTTTCTCCTTTCCGATCCCAACGGTAAAGAAATTACAATCCGCGACTTGAAGAACATAAACCAGACAGCCGATCTCTGGCAGGGCGTGATACGGAGCCATTTCGAGATAGAAGGCGAATCCGTTGATGTGGAAACGGCCTGTCATCCGGACATCGACCAAATCAGTGTGCGGATTCGATCCGCTCTTCTCAAGACCGGACGGATCGGGGTTCGGTTCGACTTTCCCTATGGAAGTACGGCATGGGGTAAGAATGCGGCCGACTGGAACAGACCCGAAGCGCACCGTTCGGAAGTCACATTCCAAGGCAAGCAGTCCGCTGTCATCGAACGCACTCTGGATGCGGACCGGTATCTCGCGGTCATTCAGTGGTCCGGCGACGACGCTCTTTCCCTGAATACCGAACACGCGTTTTCGCTTTCCAGCCCCGGCACGGACCGCCTGGAGTTCAACGCGTACTTTTTAAAAAGTGTAGCGAATGAACCGGCCCCTTCTGCGACGGAAACATTTGCGGCATCCAAAGCCCACTGGCGGAATTTCTGGGAAACCGGCGGCGCCGTGGATCTGTCTCAGAGCAAAGACAGCCGGGCGCAGGAATTGGAAAGACGCATCGTCCTGTCTCAGTACCTGACGGCCGTCCAATGCCGCGGTCTTTACCCACCGGCGGAAACAGGATTGACCTTCAACAGCTGGTACGGCAAGTTCCATCTGGAAATGCACTGGTGGCACGGGGTCCATTTCGCTCTCTGGGGCCGCCCCGAAGTACTGGAAAATAGTCTTGCCTGGTACCGGTCCATCATGCCTAGGGCAAAGGAAACAGCCGTGAAACAGGGTTACGAGGGTGTGCGGTGGCCGAAAATGGTATCGGTCGACGGCAGGGAAGGACCTTCTACCGTCGGTGTATTTCTTGTCTGGCAGCAGCCGCACCCGATCTATTACGCGGAGTTGCTATACCGCCGGAATAAAGACCAGGCCCTGCTGGAAAAGTATCGGGACATCGTTTTTGCAACCGCCGATTTCATGGCCTCCTTTCCGCACTGGGATGAGGATGCAGTCCGCTACAACCTGGGGCCGCCGCTTATTCCCGCTCAGGAAATTTACAAACCCGCAGAAACAGTAAACCCGACCTTCGAACTGGCTTACTGGAAGTACGGGCTCGAAACCGCCCAGTTGTGGCGCGAACGCCTCGGACTGCCGCGGATCGAAAAATGGGACCATATCCTGCGGCATCTTCCAGCATTGCCGCAGAAAAACAAACTTTACCAGAACGCAGAGATGGCTCTCGACACTTTCGAGGACGCCGGTCAGCGCCGGGATCATCCTACGCTGCTGGGCGCTTTCGGGATGCTGCCCGGGGATTCCGTGGATGTTGCCATTATGCGCAACACCCTGGAGAAGGTCATGCAATCCTGGAATTGGCAGAGCACCTGGGGCTGGGACTATCCCATGATTGCCATGACTGCCGCTCGGGTGGGAGAGCCCGAAATGGCCATCAAGGCATTGATGATGGACGCCCCCAAAAACAGGTACCTGAACAACGGGCACAACTACCAGGACGATCGATTGCCCGTCTACCTGCCCGGCAACGGAGGCCTGCTGACGGCCGTCGCCATGATGGCGGCCGGCTGGGACGGAGCCCCGGACGTGGATGCGCCGGGATTTCCCAAAGACGGCAACTGGGTGGTGAGACACGAAGGGCTTTATCCACTTCCGTAAATTGAGGGAAAGGAGGAATATGCGAAAGACATGCCTTCTTCTGATGTTTCTCTTTTTATATCTGCAGCCTGCTTTTTCCCGTCAGATATGGCAGCAAAACGGTTACAGCATTCGTCTGAAGGACAAAACGCTCGAGATCTATCAGGCATCGAAAATGATGGTGGAAATTCCCGCCTTCGCATTCAATTTCATCGAACCGGACAGCGTTTCCGTTGAAAACACCGCCGCCGATTCCTTGGTCCTGAAGCTCCTCTTTAAAGAAACCGATGGATTTGCCCCCAACTTTCCACAGGAAGTACGGCTTCATATCTCCCGGCACGGCGACACATTTCATTTTTCGGCCCGGCATGAAGCTTTCCGGCATATCACAATTAAAATGAAGGACCTCGACGAGCACTACTTCGGACTGATCGAGAAGCTTTATCCCCACAACTCCAAAAATCCCGACCTGCGCGGCAACACGGTCGACGTCGATGTCTATGCCGAGGGGGAACGGGATTACGCCGAGAATTACGCCTCCGCCTATTCGGCCTTTTACATGAGCAGCCGCGGCTACGGCAGCTTCTTCGACACCTTCGCGAAAGGACGCTACCGGTTCGCAATAAACGGCGTCACGGAGATCTACCATCAGACCGGCGCACTGGACTGGTACCTGTTTTTCGGCCCCGGCGGCGACAGGATTCACGCGCAGTATTTCGACATCATCGGCCGACCGAAATCAGTGCCGATATGGGCTTGCGGGCCCGTTTTCTGGCGCGACCAGAACAACGGCGGCAGCCGTGAAATCCTGGCCGACATTGAAAAATTCACGGAACTCGAAATCCCGATGACCGCCTGCTGGGTGGACCGTCCCTACAGCGATGGAGGCCACCAGTGGTCCAGGATGAATTTCAGCGAACTGTTCGCCGACCCGGGAAAATGGATCCGCACCATAAACGAAAAATTCGGCATGGAGTTCATGACGTGGATCGCTCCGATGACTTTTTCCGATGAAGATTTTCCGGCACTGCTGCCCAATTTCAAGAATTACATGGACCTGACCCATCCGGATGCCCTGGCCGAATTCGAGCGCCGCCTCGTCGAGTATCAATACTCAGCCGGCGTCAAGGGACACAAGATGGACCGGGCCGATGAGAATTTCCCGTTGACGGCCCGGTGGCAAGCGCCCGTTCCGGAATCCTCGACGCGCAACAAATATATTTATCTGTACGCGAAGACTATTCACGAATTTTTATCCAGGGCCCACGGACGCGACCAGTTCAACTTCGCCCGGGCGGCCTTTCACCGCACCCAGCCCTACCTGAGCGCGGTCTGGGGCGGCGACAGCCGGTCCAACTGGAAGGGCATGGCCTCCAGCCAGGCCAACGCGATGCGGTGCGGTTTTATGGGATTCCCCGTTTGGGGCAACGATACCGGGGGATACCTGGGAGTCGGGAGAATCGACGAAGAGCTCTACGCGCGCTGGCTCGAGTGGAGCGCCTGGAACGGAATGTTCGAAGTCAAAATTGACGGCGCCGGCGGCAGCGGGGAGGATCGCCCGCCCTGGAAATACTCGGAAGAATTTCAGGAGATATTCCGCCGCGCCTGCGAACTGCGCATGCGCCTGCTCCCCTATATTTATTCCGCCGCGAACACGTCCTATGAAAACGGCGTCCTGATGAAGCCACTGGCCACCGTTTTCCCCGGGGATGAAAAAACCTATACCGTGTGGGACGAATACATTTTCGTAGACGCCTTCCTGGTTGCACCCGTCTTCGAGCCGGGCGGCAAGCGCGACATCTATCTTCCTGCAGGAGAATGGTACTACTTCAATGATCCGGCAAAGCAGTACTCCGGCAACAGGATCCTCAGCCTGGACGTTCCCCTGAAGGAAATCCCCGTTTTTATCAGGGAAAATTCCATTTACGTGACCGGAGACATCTTTCGCGGCAACTCCAGGATCTGGCAGGGAGGTATTAACGGCGAAAGCCGGTTAACCGTTCACCTGTTTCCGGGTCCGTCCAATTCCGGGACCGGATTCACCTACGTGGACTACACGGGCGGCAGTGCGGAGAAAAAGATGCTCCTGTCCAGGAAAGGAAACACCGTCACGTTCACTTCCGAACCGCTTTCACTGAAAACAATGCTCGCCGTTCGATGCCCGCGCAGGCCACAAACCTTGCGACTGAACGGTGAGGCTGCCGATTTCCAATACAGCGAAAACGACAAGATGGCCGAGATCCGGATCGAAGCCGGAAAAGCCGTCAAATTGGAAATAGGATTCTGATAATTGCTACCCGCGGGGCGGATCGCCGTCATAGCCGCCGAGCCTGCGATCCTGCCACCCGCCAGGCTTCGCTAGGGAGTAAAATTCTAAAAACAAACCTTCATTTTTCCTATACACACTCTCTCAATCAGCCTATAGTGCAATGTTACGAACCTATTCAAATGTAAGGAGATAATTATGGCTGACATGCCCCAATTCAAAAACATTCGACGTGAATCCACAGTTGTTGAGCTCGCACCATGGAATTCAATACACAACACGATTAAGAAGCCTATGGTCTCTGGTTTGGGGCCGACTGATATTCATGAATCCGCCCTGGGAATGGGATTCGCTCATATAACGGAACCTGATGTTCTCGGCAGTCCGACGCATGTGCACCCCTTTGATCAATGGATTTATCTTATCGGGGCTGAAGACTTTTCCGAGTTTGACGCGGATATTGAGTTCACGCTTGGTGAGGAAATTATTAAGATTAACTATCCCTGTTACATTTTCGTTCCCAAAGGCACGAAACACTGCCCGTTGGATATCAAACGAGTCGGGAAACCCTTCATTTTTATCGACGCCAGCATCACCCAGGAAGCGTCTGTTCGCCCGGAAAAATTGAAGAGTGTCGCCAGACCGGAATATCAGGCTTTAAATAACGACTAGCCGCCCGCGGCAACAATAAAGATATAGGACGTATCGTATTGGATAATTGGAACGTTATCATAATAACGTCCATCAAGACGATCGGAAAAAGAAACTGCAAACGGCCGGAAACACTTTAGAGAACCAATAGTCTGCCAGCGCAAGCCGCAAACCGTAAGGCTGAACGACGAGGCGGTCGATTTCCAACACAGCAAAAGCGGTAGAATGGCCGAGATCCCGGCCGAAGCAGGAAAGGCTGTCAAGCTGGAAACATAGTTCCGATATTTATAAATGATTATTCCCGAGGCGGGTCGCCGTCAAAACCGCCGGACGGATTGAGAAAAATTTTACCCGGTTCTCCCGGCAGCGGCAGCAGCCAGTCGGGACTGCTGTGCGGGTAAAGCAGCCGTGCCTGCCACTGGATGGCGAAATCCTCGGCTTTCATGCCCGGGTACCGTTTATAGACCCCTTCGACCAGCGCCCCCGCGGAGTTTGTGGTGCTGTATGCCTCCTCGTAGTCTTCCAGGTACCGGATGGACCAGTCCACGCAATCGGTGTAGGTTCGGGACGCGTCCTCCTGGACCTCTTCCATGATCCCGACTTTCTCTTCGTCGCAATGGCCGGGTATGACGATCCTGGCATCGAATTCTTTCAGTCTCGCGATGTCCCTGCGCCAGGTGACTCTCCGGGCGACATTGCTTTCAATCGGCCATATGTGACAGCCGTGAAAGGCGATGTCCGTTGCGCACACCACCTTGATCGAAGGCACCCAGACCGCGGAATTGTTGATGCTGTCCCCTTCCCAGCCGTCCGAAAACCGGATTTCCTGCCCTTCCAGTTCGAGCCCGGTTTCCTTCATCGGCATGGGGATGGTCGTTGTCGGTGGGATCTCCCCGGGTCCGAACCGGTCGATCGCCCACAGGTCCACCTTGTCGCTTGAGGTGTAGACAATGTCTTTAACCACGCTCGGCAGAGCGACGATTCTGGCTTCGGGAAAAGCGTGCTTCAACACCGCCAGGCCGAAGTGGTGATCCGGGTGGAAGTGGGACACGTAGATGTGCGTCAGCCGTTTCCTCATGGGGAGAATCTCGGAGACCATCCGATAGGAGTCGCTCAGGATCTGCGACGCGTCTATCAGTACAGCGTCTCTCTCGCCGTAAAATAAAGTTGAATTGCTGTTGAACCCGAGATAGCTGTGAAGGAAAATCCTGAATTTCAGCATTGTTTTGACTCCTGTTTGGAGAAGGTTCCGCTGATATGCGTTCACACATTTTATGGCAATATGCCGGCCATTCAAAAGAACTTTAAGAAAATGGTGACAGGCTAGAATTTCACTTTTTATACTTTTCTCCCAACTTTAATCATCAAAGTATTTTATAAAAAGTGAAATTCTAGCCTGTCACCATTTTTACTCAAGAATCCTCATTTTCAATGGCGGTGTGAGGAAAAGGGAATATAGAATGTAGACCAGAAAGGATTTTCATGACACCGAACCAGTCCTTGCCCGAGATAACCCTTAAAGCCGTGATACTGGGTGTCCTGTTGTCCGTGATCCTGTCGGCGGCCAATGCCTATCTGGGGTTGTTTGCAGGAATGACGGTATCGGCGTCGATTCCCGCCGCGGTGATGTCCATGGGAATCCTGCGGCTGTTCCGGAAGAGCAACATACTGGAAAACAACATCGTGCAGACCGCGGCTTCGGCGGGTGAAGCCCTGGCTGCCGGCGTGATCTTTACAATTCCCGCCCTGGTGATCATGGACTACTGGGAATCCTTCGACTACTGGTGGGTCGCGATTATAGCCGGTTTTGGAGGACTCCTGGGAGTGCTTTTCACCATCCCGCTGCGCCGGGCCCTTATTGTGGAAGACGGCCTGAAGTTTCCGGAGGGGATCGCGACCGCCGAAGTGCTGGAGTCCGGCCAGCAGGGAGGCAAGGATATACGGATTATCGTGAAATCCGCACTGGCGGGGGGCATTTTCAAACTGGGGGCGGGCAGCGGTTTCGGGCTGCTTCCCGACACCGTTGAGGCGGCCCGGCGATTCGGGGGAACCGTCGGGTACCTGGGAACCAACCTGAGCCCGGCCCTGCTGGCGGTAGGATATATCGTCGGGCTCAATATCGCGGTGCTGATCGTTCTGGGGGGAGTGCTCAACTGGCTGATCGCCGTTCCGATCTGTGCCCTTTTCCAGGAATGGCCCATCAGCAACGGCACCGCCATGGCCCCGGTTGATTTTGCCCAGGCCATCTGGTCTTCTCAAACCCGTTACCTGGGCGTGGGAGGCATGCTGGTCGGAGGACTCTGGACCATTTTCAAGCTGCGCTCGAGCATCCTGGGAGGAATCCGGAGCGGCCTGGCTGCCTATCAAAAAACGGGAGATTCCGGGCCGGTTCTCGAACGAACCGAGATGGACATGCCTATGAAGTGGATTTTAATTCTCATCATAGGTTCCGTTGTGCCCCTGTTCCTGCTCTACCAGACTTTTGTGGCCGATATCGCCGTGTCCCTGACCATGGCCCTGGTTATGCTGGTCACGGGATTCCTGTTCGCGGCTGTCGCCGGCTACATGTCGGGAATTGTCGGGGCTTCCAACAATCCCATATCCGGAGTCACGATCGCCACGGTAACAATCTCCGCCCTGTTGCTTGTGCTTCTTATGGGCATGGGCAATACGGAGGGCCCGTCCGCCGCCATCCTGATCGGTGCGGTCATCTGCTGCGCCGCCTCCATAGCGGGGGACAACCTGCAGGACCTGAAAGCCGGGTACATCGTCAAAGCCACCCCCTGGAAGCAGCAGGTCATGCAGATGGTGGGGACCGTGTCCGCAGCCCTGGTTCTGGCGCCCATCCTGACGCTCCTGCTGAAGGCCTACGGCTTTGCCGGGCACTCTTCCGCCCAGGCCAACCCATTGATTGCGGCCCAGGCCAACCTTATGGCCTCCGTGTCCCAGGGTGTGTTCTCCGGCGATCTGCCCTGGGATTTTGTGGGCATCGGCGCTTTTCTGGCCGCGCTGATCATTGTCCTGGATGAAATCCTGCTGCGCAGAGGCAGTTCCTTCCGCACCCCCGTTCTGGCGGTCACCATCGGGATCTATCTGCCCCTGGAACTGGAGGTGCCGATCTTCGCCGGCGGCGTCGTGTATTATTTTGTAAAACTCCACCAGGAGCGGAAAAAACACGCCCCGAGCATGATTGAAAAGTCCGACCGCCAGGGCCTGCTTTTCGCATCCGGCCTGATCACGGGGGAAGCCATTATCGGTATCCTGCTCGCGATTCCCATCGTAGCCACCGGCAGACCCGATTTCATGATACTCTTCAAGAATCCCTCGGCTCTCTTCAGTCAGACAGGTTCCGCACTGGGGATACTGCTTGTTGCCATGATTGCCCTCTGGCTCTACCGGGTGGCGCGCAAACCCGGGCCGGAATAGAATGTGTCTTGTAGCTGCAATTTTATTAAAGGTTTTATGCATCCATTTCTTTAGATAGGAGGAATTCCCGTGAAAAACAGATACACCAGACGCGAGGCCCTGGAAATGGGTCTGGGAGCGGTAGCCCTTGGAGCATCGGGTGCGGCGGTTTCCGTCGCCCAAACAGCGAACAAGGCCGCACCAAAGCCGGAAAGCACCGCGCCCTCATTGGAAACATTAAACAAATACGGACAGGACCTGGAAACATCCCTGATTTTAAGGACATCCCCGATCGCTGTAAAAATGATCCGGACGGAAGCGGAGATTCCGAAAGAAGCCTTCCGGCCGAAAAGAGACGGGAAGTATCACATCGCGCAGTGCCAGGCTTTCGGCATGTCCCGGCGGGAAGGGAAAACGGTGGCCATGCTGAAGGAGGATCACTGGTGCCCGACGGCTCTCATGGCTTACGGAATGGTGGGAAAGCCGGAAAACATGGCCATGTTTGGAGAATCCTTTCAGAGTTTCGAGACCGGGAAATACGTCGGCACGGTTACGGCGCCCCTCAAGAAAGCCACTTTTATGCCGGACATCGTTCTCATCTATTCGAATCCCGCACAGATCCGGGCAATGCTTCTGACAATGTACGGCGGAGGCGAGGAGCAGGTCAGCACCCACATGTTTCTGCCGTCCTGCGGACATTGCGTCGTGGATCCCATTCAAACCGGGAAATACTGCATCGTGCTTCCGGATCCCGGGGAGCATCAGAGAGCGCTGACGCTGGAAGAGGAGATGATATTCGCCGTGCCGCAGGAAAAAATGGCGGGTCTGATGACAGGAATAAACGGCAGAGGATTCTCCCATCGGGATCGATACATGTCCATGCTGCCAGATTTTGAGCAGCCGCAGTTTTACAAGGATATGTTCAAAAGCTGGGGATTGGATGCGGAATAACTTTCGGTTTTCTACCGGGAGGCGACAAAGGCTTTGCCGTCCCGCCTGCAAAGCAGTTCTACG
>DKBB01000054.1 GCA_002451015.1 Acidobacteria bacterium UBA6911 | reverse complement strand
GATCGTCTACATCGACTGGCCCGGTTGGGCAGGACGAGCCCAGAAGGATATACCCGGTGGGGCCGCCACCCTGAGCTTTTCTTCGGACAAGGAGGAATATGCGGTGGGTGAAAACGTGGTCCTTACCATACCCACAGGCAGAAAAGGCCGGGGGCTGATCTCTCTGGAAAACGGATCCCGGGTGCTCGAAAGCTCCTGGTTCGAGGCCGGGGAGGAGGAAACCCGTTACGAGTTCAAAGCCACGGCGGAAATGGCGCCTAATATTTACGCCCATGTGACTCTGTTGCAGCCGCACATGCAGGCGGGGAATGACCTGCCCATCCGCATGTACGGGGTGATTCCCGTAAAAGTTCTGGATCCCGGAACCCGGCTAGATCCCGTTATAGAAACCGCAGAGGTGTTCAAGCCCGAACAGGAAGCACAGATAAAGATCCGCGAGAAAAACGGAAAACCTATGACTTATACGGTCGCCGTCGTCGACGAGGGCCTCCTCGATCTTACCCGTTTTTCCACGCCCGATCCCTGGTCCCATTTTTACCAGAGAGAAGCTCTGGGAGTTAAAACATGGGATTTGTTCGACCTTGTAGCCGGAGCCTTCGGCGGCGATCTGGAACGGCTGCTCGCCATAGGCGGTGGGCAGGACGCCGGCCCGAGCGGTCAGAAAAAGGCCGACCGGTTCCCTCCGCTGGTCCGTTTTCTGGGACCGTTTGCACTGCAGGGCGGGAAAACGAATGTCCATCAAGTCCCCGTCCCCCAGTATGTGGGATCGGTCCGGATCATGGCTATAGCCGGGCAGGACCGGGCTTTCGGTTCTTCAGACAAGGCCGTCTTTGTGCGCAATCCTCTTATGATACTGGGCACACTGCCGCGTGTGCTGGGTCCCGAGGAAGAGGTGAATCTCCCGGTTGCGGTGTTCGCCCTCGAGGACAGGGTGAAAGAGGTTTCCATCGGCGTGGAAGCAGAAGGACCGGTTTCGGTCGTGGGAGCCAGGGAAAAGAAAGTAACATTTGCCGGTCCCGGAGAAGACCTGGTCGCATTCAACCTTAAAGCCCGTCCCCAAACAGGTGTGGCTACCGTCAACCTGAACGCGGCAGGGGCAGGAGAAAAGGCAGGCCAGAAGATCGAATTCGATATTCGAATGCCGACCCATGAAGTGACCGAAGTGCTCAGCCGAACCGTTGCTCCGGGCGAAAGCTGGAACCAGGAGGTCGCTTTCAACGGGATGGCAGGAACCAATGAAGCTATGCTTGAGATCTCGCGGATTCCTCCCATCGATCTCGGTCGCCGGCTTCATTTTCTGATCCGCTATCCTCACGGCTGTGTGGAGCAGGTGACCTCTTCGATCTTTCCCCAGATTTTTCTTTCAAATTTCATGGAACTGTCGCCTGAAAGTCAGGATAGGATTCAGGCCAATGTCACCGCCGGAATCGACCGTCTCCGGATGTTCCAATCGGTAAGCGGCGGCTTTTCCTACTGGCCTGGGAATGAAGCCCAGGAATGGGCGTCCAATTATGCCGGCCATTTCCTGGTGGAGGCGCAGAAAGAGGGTTATCTGATTCCGCCCGGAGTTCTCGATCAGTGGGAGAAATATCAGAAGGGCAAAGCCCTCGCCTGGACCAAAACAGGCTACCGTTCGGAACTGATCCAGGCCTATAGGCTTTACACACTGGCTCTTGCCGGCGCAGCCGAGCCGGGAGCCATGAACCGTCTAAAGGAGATGCCCGAGCTTCCCGCGGACGCGCGCTGGCGCCTGGCCGCGGCCTTCCAGCTGGCGGGCCGGCCCGAGGCGGCCCGGCAGCTCGTTACGGGGCTTACAACCGATGTGCCCGATTACCGGGAACTGTCGAATACCTTCGGATCCTCGCTCCGGGATAAAGCCATGGTGCTCGAAACGCTGGGAATTATGAACATGATGGATAAGGGATTTCCACTGGCCCAGGAAGTATCCGAAACTTTGAGTAGCGACAGATGGCTGAGCACCCAGGCTACCGCCTATGCCCTGATCGCCATGGCCCGAATTTCCTCTGCCCAGGCCGGTGAAATGGAGTTTGCCTATGCCTGGCAGGAGGAAGCGGAAAAATCCATGAAATCCGGATTGCCTATTGTTCAGACGACTCTTTCCACGGACAGCCTCTCAAGCGGGATCCTCAAACTCCGGAATAGCGGGGATATTACCTTTTACGCCCGGCTGATCCACCGGGGAGTGCCTCGACCCGGGATGGAAAAAGGATTCCAGAACGACCTGGCCCTAGAAGTCCTGTATTACACTCTCGACCATAAGATTCTGGATCCGGCGAATCTGGAACAGGGCACCGATTTTATTGCCGAGGTAAAGGTTTCCAATGTTGGAGTTCGAGGGGAATACAAAGAGGTGGCACTCTCCCACCTGGTTCCGTCGGGATGGGAAATACGGAACCTGAGAATGGCGCCTACGGGGCTTGTTCGTGATTCAGACTTCGACTACCAGGACATTCGCGACGACCGTGTATATACCTATTTCAGTCTTCCCCAGGGGAAGAGCAAAACGTTCCATCTTCTGCTGAACGCAAGCTACCTGGGGAAATACTACCTCCCGTCCATTCGTGCCGAGGCCATGTATGACGACACCATCAGCGCTCTGGTGACGGGACGCTGGATTACGGTGAGAAGCCCCGGGGGGGGCCGTTAATCTGAATTAGGGGCGGACCTTCCGCCTTCGCTCCCAGCCGAATCTTCGATTCGGCCGGGCTTCAGGCTTCGCCCTGCGGGCTACGACTGACAAGTCGGCGGACAAGCTGGTGTTCGCCCGTTTATGCCGAAAATATGAGAGGCCGGATAGGAAAAAAGATTCAAATGAAACAAGGATGGAAATTCAATAAAAGCGATTACCGGATCTTCAGTGTTTTGAAGTCTTCTGTAATCCGGCGGAGGCATGTTTTCCTGTCGATTCCTATCTTGGCCGGATTGCTTTTCTGGTTCTGCCTGCCGTCGGAACCTTTTAAGACTCCTTATTCCACGGTATTACTGGATCGCAACGGCGAGCTCATCGGCGCTTCCATCGCCGCGGATGAACAGTGGCGTTTCCCGCCCCGGGCGGAACTGCCAGAAAAGTTCGTTCGGGCGGTCACCCTTTATGAAGACCGTCATTTTTTCCGTCATCCGGGGGTGGACCTTCTGGCTGTTGGCCGCGCCGCCCGGGACAACTTTCGCTCAGGCAGGATCATCAGCGGAGCCAGTACCCTGACCATGCAGGTGATCCGGCTGTCGCGCAACCGTCACTCAAGAACTTTATGGGAAAAGATCAAGGAAATGGTTCTGGCGGTGCGGCTTGAGCTGTCTCACAGCAAGGAAGAAATCCTGGCTCTTTATGCCGCCCACGCTCCTTTCGGCGGAAACGTGGTAGGACTCGAGGCGGCGTCCTGGCGCTATTTTGCCAGGAGACCGGACCAGTTGACCTGGGCTGAATCCGCGATGCTGGCCGTTCTGCCGAACAGCCCGTCCCTCGTGTTTCCCGGGAAAAAGGAGAACCGGCTGCTGGTCAAGCGGAACGGTCTGCTGGACAAGCTCGAGAGTTACAATGTCATTGACAGCTTAAGCTGTTCCCTGGCTAAAGCCGAACCGCTGCCGTCGGCTCCACATCCCCTGCCGATGCTGGCCCCCCATCTTCTCAACCGGATCCGGCAGGAGCGGGAAACCCTGCGGGAGGAGGCGAGTGGGGGCGGGGATCGCAGCGCCGCAATGCGTTCCCGATTCATAACGTCGCTGGACAAGACACTGCAGAGCCGGGTGAACGAAATCGTTCTGAGGCATCACGGCCAACTGGCCGCCAACGGAATTCACAATGCCGCGGCCCTGGTCCTGGACGTAGAAACCAAACAGGCTCTCGCCTATGTCGGCAACATACCCGATCTTTCGGACCACACCCACGGCAACCACGTGGACGTAATTACGGCCCATCGCAGCACCGGCAGCATTCTCAAGCCGCTGCTCTATGCCGCAATGCTCGATTCGGGAGAAATGCTTCCGCAGGAACTGGTGCCGGACATCCCGACACGCATCGGCAGTTTTATGCCTCAGAACTTCTCCAGGACCTATCAGGGTGCCGTTGCGGCCCACAAGGCGCTGGCCCGGTCGATGAATATTCCGGCCGTGCGCATGCTGCATACCTATGGCGTCGACCGTTTCTATAACCTGTTGAAGGATATGGGAATGACCAGCCTCCATCGACCCGCCTCCGGTTATGGATTAACCCTGATCCTGGGAGGCGCCGAGGGGACGCTTTGGGACATAACCGGAATTTATGCAGGCCTGGCCCGGACTGTAAACCGGTTCTTTCAGGAAGAAGAGGTAGGGATATCTCCTTACGGTCGTCCCAGCTATCTTCTTTCTGACAAAAAGGATTCCCGCCGTTCAACAGATCTTCTGCCCGGACCGGCAGCCGCCTGGACCACGCTCGAGGCAATGCTTGAAGTATCCCGTCCCGACGAGGAGGGCGCGTGGCGAAATTTTACTTCTTCTCAAAGAATCGCTTGGAAAACCGGAACCTCCTACGGCTTGAGAGACGGATGGGCCGTGGGAGTCACTCCCCGTTATGCTGTCGGGGTCTGGGTCGGCAATGCCGACGGGGAGGGCCGGCCCGGTTTGACCGGAATATCCACGGCCGCCCCCATCCTTTTTGAGATTTTCGGTCTATTGGATTATGCCGGCTGGTTCGAAATCCCTGAAGCCGGAATGGCCGAGGCCGAAGTATGCGCCTACAGCGGCCATCGGGCCGGTCCCTACTGTGAGAAAACAGACCGCAGGTATATTCCTCTCGCTGGGTTAAAAGCGCGGAGCTGCCCCTACTGCAGACTGGTACAGTGTGACGCTTCCCTTGAGTGGCAGGTGCACGGTTCCTGTGAACGCATCAGCGCTGTAAAACAGGTCAAATGGTTTGTTCTGCCGACAACCTGGGAGTGGTTTTACCGGCGCAACCATTCGGACTACCGGCCCCTGCCTCCATACCGGCGCGATTGCCTGGAATCTTTCCCGGGGGGCGGGGCTGCGTCCCTCTCCCTTATCTATCCCCGCGGGAACGGGGAGATCTACGTTCCGGTGGAGCTGGACGGCACCCGGGGGCGGACCGTATTTGAAGCCGCCCACCGGAACCCGGATTTTCTCGTATACTGGCACCTCGATGAGGAGTATCTGGGTACGACCCGCGACATCCATCAGATTGCGCTGGATCCGGAGCCCGGGTTGCATACCCTGACTTTGGTGGATCAAAACGGGGAAAGGCTGGTACAGACTTTCAGGGTGCTGACCAAAAATGACAAAAATTGATCTGTATTCGTAAAACGGGGCTTCCCTGGAAGTGCGGCAGCTTGCTGCCGCATCTCCAAGGATTTCATCGGAAGTTTAATGGACGTCAATGCGGCGGGCAGACCTGCTGCTTCCCCCGTTTGCCGGTTCGCTGCTATATTTCCCGCCAGTTCCAGTCCAGGCCGCCTTTGAACACGGCCGCATTCATNNTCGAACTGCATTCCGGGTTTCTGATGGCCTGGGATGATGACTTCGGCGCCCATGGTTTCAATCTTGTCGACATCCGCGATCCACTGCGCACGCTCCTCTTTGGTAAGCTCGCACGTGAACGGATGGGACTGGTTGAACAGAACATCGCTTGCATACAGGGTTTTCATGTCGGGGATCCATACCATCGTGTTGTAGCGCATATCCCCCATGACCTTTGTGAGGATTTCCAGGCGATGGCCTTCCAGTTCGAAGCAGTTTTCTTTCAGAGCTTCCGCGACGGTCGTTTCCCGGCATACGTTGTGCGCTCCGATAATGCCTTCCCAGTGCTCGATTTTTCCAAAAAACTGCTTGTTGATAATCTGGGCTTCCGAGGGAATGGCTACCACGCGGGCGTTGGGAAAGGCTTTGGCGATGACGCCGGCTCCGAAGTAATGATCCGGATGCGCGTGGGAAAGGTAGATCGTCGTAAGGTTTTTCCCTGTTTCCAGTATTTCCGTGATAACCCGATAGGCATTGGACAGAGTCCACTGTGCGTCCAGGAGAACGCAATCCTTTTTACCCATCACGATGACGGATGCGACTGCAAATCCGTTCTCGTCACTGAAAAAAGTCTTGGTAGCCAATGAGCTCGACGAGCTGGCGGTATACCTGATTTCCATTTACATGTCCTCCAATATAGATACCTGCTGAATTCAAAACCCAGCATTAAAAAAGAATAATAGAATCCCCTATTTTAGATCTTCCGGCATGCCTTTGTAAAAAGGTGTTTCATCCAGGACAAATTAGGCTTTCCTCCGGTCAGTATTCCGAAACGCAAAGCTTATCATGGTTCCTGTCCGTCTGTATCCTAATGATTAGAAAAAAACAATTCACGTGAATTTTTGCTGCTTTGAATAATAAAAAGACCGTAAAATTTGTAGCTAAGCTCCAATCGGATCAGATTATTTCATGATACGTTAAGAACTTAAATTGGCTCAGCCCCGATAGGGGAAAGGAGAATGCATATGAGGTTGAAAGGGAAGGTCGCTGTTGTTACGGGAGCTGCCCGCGGTCTTGGAGCGGCATTCGCGGTTGGTTTTGGAAAAGAGGGGGCGAATGTCGTCATCGGGGATATCCGGGACGGCGAGAAGACCGTGGCGGCAGTCCAGGAGGCAGGGGGCAAGGCCGTTTATATGAAAACGGATGTCACCAAACAGGATCAATGCGAAGCCCTGGCCAAGGGCGCAGTGGACAATTTCGGTGCGATAGACATTCTGGTGAATAATGCGGGCACCCTGGTGACGATCAAGCCTTTTCTGGAGGTGACAACGGACGAGTGGATGGACGTAATGGCAACAAACACCCTGGGGCCCTTTCACTGTACGAAGGCTGTTTTTCCGTATATGAAGGACAGGGGGGGGAAAATCATCAATATCGCGTCGGCAACCATTTTTGAAGGAGTTCCGGGATTGCCGCACTACATCGCATCCAAAGGGGCTGTAATGGCCTTTACCCGAGGCATGGCACGGGAATTGGGCGATTACAAAATTAATGTGAATGCCATCGCTCCGGG
>DKBB01000075.1:11009-14852 GCA_002451015.1 Acidobacteria bacterium UBA6911 | reverse complement strand
GCCTTTTATCTTTACAGCGTTTTCGTTCTTACTTTTGCCATACAGCCGAACATCGGTTTTTCCGATACCCTGGCCCTCCGGGCGGTCTCGATCGCGGCATTCATCCAGATATTCACCATTCCTTTCTTCGGCGCTTTGTCGGACAAGATAGGACGGCGTCCCGTTTACCTGTTTGGCGCCATCTTTACCGGGCTTTTTGCCTTCCCGTTTTTCTGGCTGATAGAGACTTCGATCGCCAACATGCTCTTTTTGTCGGTCGTGCTGGCGCTGTCCGTGGGGCACGCGGCCATGTACGCTCCGCAGGCAAGCTTCGTATCGGAGCTTTTCGGCACCCGGGTGCGCTTCAGCGGACTGTCGCTCGGATACCAACTTGCATCGGTCCTGGCCGGCGGTCTTTCTCCACTCATCGCCACCAAACTTCTCGCGGACACCGGCAGCTCCTGGCCGATCGCCCTGTATATCATCGGCATGGCGGCGATCACCACCCTCTCCGTATACCTCGCATCGGAAACCGCTCATAAGGATCTGTCGTCAGGTTCCCATGATCCGGTTCCCGAAGTTCGGGAAAAATGAATTCCTGAAACGGCGTTCAATTAGGGGAACGGGATTTGGAGATCCTCCGTTATCGCCTGCCGGATTCCCAATCCTTGTGTGTTATCTACGGAGATCTGCATGTTGAGGAAGTTCCTGTCGTAAATCCGTCGCAATAGAATCTCCGAAATTCAGAAATGCAACTCGAACGTCCTCAGGCCACTAACCCGTGAAGCTGGTGATAGAAGGAAAAGGTGCCTGTGGCTTCATGTTTTCCGATATTATATTCGGAGTAACATGGCCCAATACTACAGGTTCCGTGAATGGAGGCAATAATGACTAAACGGTTGTTCATACTCTTCTTTATAATTGCTGCGACCTGCTCTGCAGGGGAGTGGGATCGTTTTCGCGGCCCTAACGGCAGCGGGGTTTCCGACGCGACAGGCATGCCGGTGGAGTTCAGCCCCACAAAAAATATGGACTGGCGGACGGAAGTGCCTTTCGGGCGTTCGTCGCCGATTCTGGTAAACGATCGTGTCATAGTGACCGGCAGCGAAGGGCAAAAGCTGATTACCACATCTGTAAACCGCGAGACGGGTCAGGTGGTCTGGCAGCGTGAGATTTTAAGGGACCGAACGCAGGAAATTTATAAAGACAATGATACGGCGACCCCGACTCCCGCTTCAGATGGGGTAAACGTTTATGTGTTCTTTCCCGATTTCGGCCTGGTCTCTTACGGACCTGAGGGCGAAGAGCGCTGGCGGTTCAAGCTTGGGCCGTTTCGCAACTTTTACGGAATTTCAGCTTCACCGATTGTTCATGGCAATACGCTGGTGCAGGTGTGCGATCAGATGAGCGGTTCTTTCGTCGTAGCGCTCGACAAGGACAATGGTCAGGTTCGATGGCGCAAAGAAAGAACGGTGGCGCAAACCATAGCCTACTCGACTCCGATCCTGTGGACACCGGAAAACGGAAAAGCCCAGGTCGTCGTTGTTGGAGCCTATCGGATCGATGGCTATGCCCTGGATTCGGGAGAAAATTTATGGTGGGTGGGTGGTCAGGGAACGAGTCCGATTTCCACACCCGTGCTGGAGAAAGGAATAATATTCGCAACCTCTCATGGAGCGGACAAACCTGAGATGGATCCATGGGCTAAATTGTCCCAGTCCGATAAAGACAAAGACGGCAAAATTTCAGCAGTTGAAATCCGTGACAATCTCATGTTGGGCGACCATTTCGGGTGGGTCGACAGGAACAGGGACGGATTTTTAACACAGGATGAATGGGAAGAAATCCTTGCCGAAAGCGTATCGGAGCATGGCCTGGTGGCCGTGCGGGCCGGGGGATCCGGGGATCGGACGGAAGAAAACCTACTCTGGCGCAACAAGAAGGACTATTCGGACCTGACGTCCCCACTCCTGTATCGGGACGTTCTGTACATGGTGAAAGAAGGCGGCATCGTGATAAGCCTGGATCCGGAAACCGGAGAGACGTACAAGATCGGACGGTCGAAAAAAGCCATTGAACCTTACTACGCGTCGCCCGTGGCCGCGGACGGGAAAATTTATCTGGTGGGCGCCGGCGGGAAAGTCAGCGTGTTGAAAGCCGGTCCCCAGTGGGAGGTGCTGGCAGTCAATGACCTGAAAGAAGAATGCCAGGCGACACCCGCAATCGGGAAAGGAAGTATTTATATTCGCACCTTTGAGGCGCTTTACAGTTTCAGTGAACAACGCTGACAACCGGCTTTCTAGTCCGGCGTATTACCCACTCTTTTATAGTCGCCGCTGACGGCTATATCTACAAACAGTACCGGCTTGTTGATTACCTTGAAGTTCAGGGGGCCGTGGAACGTTCCGGCCGGGATGTAAAGCGCCGTCGGCTGGGTGATGACATACTTTTCCATGTGGGCCTCGTCCTCTCCCAGGCTTATCTCAATCTCCGCATCAAATAACCTCTGGTCGTCCGAATTTGCTGAAAAGAAGTGCAGGTACTGGGGAAATTCATGCTGGTGCGGCTGGCTGACCATTACAAACGACTGGGTGATATGAATGCAGTCAACGGAGAGATGACCCCCGCCGAAGTTTTTGAAATGTCGCGTCGAAGCGCAATCCCAATACCCCGGGAATTTTGGACTTTCCTTAAGTACGTCCGTAGTGAAGTATTTTCCGAATTTAGTCCTGGGCATCTGGCACCTTCTTTAAATGTTTGGAGTCACTATAGGGTACCGGGGAAAAGACCACAAATGATTTATGTAAACCTTTGAGGCTGTGTTTCGTCTATAGAAAGTAAACAAGAGGGTTAATACGGATGCAACAGGCCGGGAAAACGGATGCGGAAATGGATGTTCGGTCGATTGGGCCGGACGATTTCGACTGGATTGTGATGCATCATCAAAAACGAATCTACCGGGTGCTGCTGGTTTTTGTCAAAGATGCGGATGCGGCGGAAGTTCTTACCCAGGAGTGTTTTCTGCGGGCTTACAGGAAACATGACAGTTTTCGCGGCGAATCCAGCCTGGCGACATGGCTGGTACGCATCGCCGTCAACCTGGCACACGATCACGTGCGAAATCGTCGCTGGGCTTTCTGGCGCAAATTATCCCATACAGAACGGATGGATAATTTGTCAATCCGGGGTGCGCAGCGTTCGCCCGAGCAGGCGGCAATGGATGACGAATTGATGCGTAGTGTCCAGTCTGCGGTAGACAGGCTCCCGGAGAGACAGAGAACCGTGTTCCTTCTCCGGTTTATAGAAGAAATGTCGCTGAACGAAATCGCTTGTGTTACAGGCTTGCAGGTCGGAACGGTCAAAGCTCATCTTTACAGGTCTGTCCAGGCTGTCAGAAGTGCCTGTGGACGGTGCGACAGATAATACGATGTTATATGGAGTAGAAAATAATGAGTAGGCGCAAAGAACACACCAGCCCGATGCCGGATACCATTTGTGAAAAAGAAATCGAAACGGAATGCAGCGACCTGCAGGATGTTCTGAAGTCGTTCCGCAATGCCCATCACGCTGCAGCAGGCCGGTCCGCTTTCTATTGGATAAGCCTGCATGGCACAATTATGAAAAAGATCGAAACGCCGATGGTTTTTTCGAAATTCAGGCATCCACTGCTATGGGCTCCCGCCGCCGCAGCATTATTGTTCGGCCTTGTTTTCTTCTCTACGGGTAGAAAGACACCCATACCCGACATAGCCGCCGGATACGACCAGGAACTGTTGATTGAGGTGGAACGGGCACTGAGCCGAGGTTACCCGGCTGCGCTGGAGTCGATTGACATACTCACCAGGGAGTTGGAGCGATGATTGG
>DKBB01000075.1:0-10932 GCA_002451015.1 Acidobacteria bacterium UBA6911 | reverse complement strand
AAGGTTGAGCCTTTAGATGAAGACAAAGTTTTTAAGCTCGCTGAATCGGTCGCCGAGGCGAGAAAAAATCTCGAGTTGGCCCAAACAAGAATGATGGTATCCATCAGGAAGCATCTTACTGCGGGACAATGGGCAAAACTGAAGCAAATGATGGTGCTGAAAGATGCCTGGATTTTGCCCGAATACGACACGGATGTTTTAAATACGACCGGCGACGACAAGGTATATGATGCAGATGACGACATAAAAATGCCTGTTGTCATTTACATGCCCAATCCTCCCTATAGCGCCGGAGCCAGGGAAGCAAAGGTCGAAGGCCTGGTGGTTTTGCAGGCGGTAGTCCGGAAGGACGGGAGTGTGGACAGTTTTAAAGTGTTGCAAGGCGTGGGCTACGGACTTGATGAAAGCGCTATCCGAACCATCGCCAAGGAATGGAAATTTACACCGGGCAGGGTGAACGGGAAACCTGTGGATGTCCGGGTAAATATTGAGGTTTCCTTCTCGCTCTATTGATTTTGCGGGGAACCGCCGCCGCTGAATGCGTGATATAACAAATGAGGATTGGCAGAAGCCGGTGCTCTTGATTATTATTGCACATCAGGCTGGATCGGCTCCCAGCCCTGCTCAACCATCCAGGTGTTCACTTCATCCCGCTTTTCATGAAAGACTACGAGGGTGAGTTCGTCCCCGTTTTCGAAGCTTGTGCCGTCATCAACGGGTGTCACTTTATTGCTGCGTTTGACCGCAACCGGGACGTAGGAGTTTGTGAGATTTTTGGGGAGATCCAAGGCTTCTGAAAGGGTCCGTTCTTCATCGCGCGTGAAACGCCAGAGGGATTCCGATGCTATATCCCGGCGCAGCCGAAGGGACCAGAGATCCACGTCCGTCCTGATGCCGAAAAGTATGGTCGCCCTCGATTCGCCAATGATCTTCTCCGTGATGTGCCCCTCAAGGACCGTCAGCATCCTGGGGATTTTGAACTCCTCGCGAACGCGCCGGATAAACAGAAGGTTGACCTCCTCGTTCTGGGTCATTCCGATGCACGCCGCCACGCTGTCAAGCCCGGCCCTCTGCCGTGTGCGTTCCTCCAGCGCATTGCCGAAGACGACCCGGAAATCCTCTTCCATCGCCTCTCGTGTCGCATCGGTGCTTGCATCGAGAAAGGTGACTTCCTCTCCCCCGTCCCGCAGAGCTCGTCCCAGAACCCGCCCTAGTTCGTTCGCTCCGAGGATCGCATAGCCGGTATTCGACTTTCGTCTTACAGCCAGCAGACGGGCGACAAAGCCACCCGACAAACCCTGCACAAAAACCGTTAACGCGATGACGAGAAATACCAGGGCCCGGATTTTATCGCCGCCTGAAATGCCGGCACCTTCGAGTTGCTGGGCGAAAAACGAGGCTACGGCGGCGGCCACGATCCCGCGCGGGGCCAGCCAGGCGAGGAACGCGCGTTCGCGCAGTTCGAGGGTTGAACCCAGGGTGCAGAAAAAGATCCCTACGGGCCGGACCACGAACATCAAGGCCAGGCATACGAGAATACCGGGCCGGCCGAGAGCCTGGATTTCAGAAAAACGCACATCGGCCGCCAATAATACAAAGAGCAGGCCTATGAGCATCACGGTCAATCCTTCCTTGAACTCCTTCAGATCGCTCAAGGTGCGGGTGTGTACATTCCCGATTACCAGTCCAGCCGCCGTTACGGAGGCAATGCCGCTTTCCGCCTGCAGCGCGTTGCTTATATGAAAAAGGGCCAGGACAAACGCCAGCGTGAATACATTTTCCAATCCTTCAGGGATCAGGGTGTGCCGTCGAAGAAGGAGAGCCAGCAGATAACCCCCGATCACTCCGAGGGCAGCGCCAATGAAAAGTTTTAAAAGGATTCCCATGAGTCCGGTGAAAAAGTGGGCGGCGGTGGGGTAGAGGACGATTTCAAGAGCGACGACGGCCACGATGGCTCCGATGGGGTCGATCAAAACCCCTTCTCCCTCTAGGATGGTGTGCAGATTCCGGTTGAGCTTGATCCTTCGGACAATGGGGGAGATGACGGTCGGTCCGGTGACGATGATAAGGGCCCCGAAAAGAACGGCAAGCTCCCAGGACCAGCCCAGAATGTAGCGGGCGGCCGTCGTGCCGCCGAGCATTGTGATCAATGAGCCCAGTGTTATCAACCGCTGTATCGTGTGCGATTCACGCTGCAGGCGTTTTATGTTCAGGTTCATTCCGCCTTCAAAGAGAATGACGGCGACGGCATATCCGACCAGCGCGCTGAGGGCCGAACCGAGAGCTTCGGGGCGAATGATTCCCAGGCCGTCGGGCCCGAGCAGGGCGCCGGCGATCAGGAAAGCAATGATTCCAGGAATGCGCAAATGCTGGGCGATCGTCTGTGCGACCAGACCTGAAATCAGGGCCAGGGCGATTATCAGGGAGGGATTGGATAGATTGAAGATCTCCATAAAAGAGTCAGGTTCCTGTACGTTTTGTATTCATCGTTATCCGATTGCTGATTTTATCATTCTCTATTTCTTTACGGGCAACTGTTTTCGTGCCTGCCCTGCATTACTTATGGAGTTGAAAAGTATTTGGTTTCAATTAGTTCAGGTTGGCAGTCGTAAAGATTTAGTGCCGGAATGGCGATGATAGATAATATGATTAATCAATCGTATCCGCGAAAAGTTGGCGATGACCGGATTTTCCGCCGTGGAGAACGGCTCATCGTCTGTTCGAAAGTGGATATGGATGAATGGGAGATCCGCGATAATCGTAAGACGGCAATTTTTATCGATGATGAGGTATGGTGCCTTGTAGAGAAACAGTTCATGGACGACGAGGAAGTGTGCTATATCCTGGATCCATGGCTGGACTATTTGAGGCACATACCCGGGCGCAAGATACGGTATGACGAAGATTATGTGAGGACCTGCAGGGAACGGGACAAAAAAAGAAAAATCGAAAGCCGCTATGGTCCCCTTCTGAACCTTTTTAAGTGGATCATCGGTTTTCTTCCCTCCAGTGTGAAATCCTTCATTGAAGGGAAATTCGGTCTTCCGGCAAGGAATGCATCCTTTATCTCCATCGTCATCGAGCTGTACCTGTTGTTTTTGATAGGTTTCATGCTGCTGATATTCACCTTTGTCGGTTTGCATGTGCCCTTTATCCTGCTGTCCGTTCCTTTTCTGATCCTGCTTGTGATTGTACTGATCCCTGACTTGGTTATGAGATACAACAGTTACCTTCGAGGGGATGCCAGTCCCCTGGGCTTTTTTGAGTGGTATTTCAAGTTCCTTTGCTGGATTTTCAGGATACCTTCGCGCAAGACCTCGATTCGATAATATACGTGTATTCGAGAACAGCGGTCGTTTAAAAGAGTAATCCCCCCTACGCATTTATATTTACCTTGCAGCCTATCCAAACCATCGTTCTGGTGAGATTCACTTATTGACAATAGAATATCATAATGATATCACTATAATATCAAATAGATAGTACATCGAAGGAGGCAATGCCGTGGTCAAAGAAACTGAATTCAAGCCCATTTCAGGGTGGGTTGCTTTTTTAGTGTTCTGGATTGTGTTGCTGGGCGGACCTGTTGTCATTGGAGGTTTGTCTGTAACCGGACTCTATTATTTCATCCCCATTATTCTTTTGTGCATGCTGGTAAATCTGATATGCGCATTCGGCTTCATGATTATCCAACCGAATCAGGCCAGGGTCATGCTGCTGTTCGGAAGTTACAAGGGATCGGTCAAGACTTCAGGTTTTCACTGGGTCAATCCTTTCTTCTCTAAGAAGAAAGTTTCGCTGCGCATTCAGAATTTCGAAACCGGTTCGATTAAAACTCCGGCACGCAAAGATGCGGCCGGAAAAACGATTCCGAAATCGCACTCCGCCGGCCACCCCTCAAAAGTGAATGACAGGGACGGCAATCCTATCGAAATTTCGGCGGTGGTTGTCTGGAGGGTGGTGGATACAGCCGAAGCGCTGCTTGAAGTGGACGATTATGACGATTTTGTTTCAGTTCAGAGTGAATCGGCTCTGCGGAATCTTGCCTCCCGCCATCCCTATGACAGCGAAGATCATGAAGTTTCCCTGCGCGGGAACACGGAAGCCATCAGCGAGCAGCTTCGCAGCGACATTCAGGAAAGATTGGATAAGGCCGGCGTCGAGGTTCTGGAAGCCCGGCTCAGCCACCTGGCCTATGCACCTGAAATAGCCGCGGCAATGCTGCAGCGGCAGCAGGCGCAGGCTGTGGTTGCCGCCCGTACAAAGATTGTGGAGGGTGCGGTCGGAATGGTTGAAATGGCTCTGGAGCGGCTTTCGGAGAAGGGCATTGTCCCATTGGATGACGAAAGGCGCGCCGCCATGGTTTCGAATCTACTCGTCGTTCTGTGCAGTGGAGGCCATACGCAGCCGGTAGTGAATACGGGCACCCTGTATCAATGACACGTGTCTTCGGGCGTGTAATAGCAGAAAGGAGAGCGCCGGGTGACCAGCCGCGAATCTTTTTTATTGCGCACGGACCCCATGGTTCTGGAAGCGTTGCGTCGATGGTCCCGTGATGAGTTGCGCAGCGTGAACGGTCAGATTGAGTACATCCTCCGCCGTGCGCTTGCCGACGCCGGTCGTCTTCCGGAAGAACGGCCTTCTGTTTCGGAAAAGTTTACTGAAAATTCAGGCTGACGGGGAATTGGATCGGACTGATTGCATATCGTGTTGTCTGCGGATTAAATTTCGGATCAGGATCTACCCGATCGGCTTGTATTTTCTCGGATCCTTTGGATTTTTCGGCTTGTATGTATAGGGCTCGTGTGCAGATATTCGGTCGGACGCAGGGGTTGTATAGGTGTGATCCAGGGAAGGATTTTCTGGAGCTTTATCGGCTTGGCGAATTTTGTTTGCCACGTTGATTATAAAAGGGATTACAAAGAGCAGGGGTGCGAAAGCTTTATATTCCGGGGGCAACACGACACTGAGCAGGAATACTCCCGCCAGGATCAGGGTATTCAGCTGCCACTGCTTCTTAACCTTCTCCGAGGTCTCAGGCGGATTATCATTCTTCAGGGGATTCGTTTCTCCTGCCATATTTTCTCCAGATGGTTTACATTGCAATATACTCCTATGTCCGGCAGCACATCAACCCGTACTCACTGCCTGTTCATCCAGGACAAAGCTTTTATTTCACAAAAGCCGGTTCGCCCTGAACCGATGCGGCAATGCGAAGCGCTTCCTGGACCTGTTCCCGGTTGCCGCGCACGATGAGGTGCACCGCCCCCTCGGCGCCGCCGATACCGCCCGCACCCACCTGAAAGGCTGAAACGCCCGACAGAATTGCGAGTGCCTCGATCTCGGTGACAATCGTTCCTGTGAGCAGGAACATGGACGGAACACTGTTCAGGCTTTCCAGGGGCGCCCGCATCATGAGCTGGATATCCATGACGGGCAGGGCACCCTGTTTCTCCAGNNCACCACATCGCCGGCCTGGAGTTCGGCGACGGCCTCCTGCAGGGAAAGATCCCTGCGCCGTAGCCCCTTGACGTAGACAATCTCGCCAACGGATCCGACTTCGGGGAGCAGTGCGCCTCCTTTTTCAGGGTAAGTCCGGCCATAGACGAATGCTCCATGCTGTATGGTCTCGCCCGTGATCTCTTCGGCAACATAGGTGTTGGTGGTGCCTTTGGTTACGATAAGAGTGCCCTTTTCGCGAGCGCGCCGGACGACAGGCATCCGGGAGACGGCTTTTGCGATCAGGCGCTTGCCTTCGGATACTGTGAAGACAACCCGGGCTTGGACGACGTCGTCTCCGACCGGCGGTTCCTGGGACGGGGCATGCGCAAGCATGCCGCAGGTAATCAGCGTTGTTAGGATGCTTCCAAAGAGTTTCATGGCTGTTTGCTCCGATGGGTTGTGAGGGTCCTCTCTTATTCAGTATAGCGATCTACTTGGTGTATATCCGGACCCGTTCCGGGGCAGTATACATCATCGAGCGGACGCGTCCGAATGGATACCGGAAGCCAATCCCGGTGCAGGTTTTCCTGGCATTTCGGAAAGCTTCTTTGGTTCCGGGTGGAAATAATCCGTTCTAATCTTTTTCGGCAGGAACGCGTGAAGTACGTCTGGGCTGCGAAAAGATATATCCGATCCCGTGATGAGATATGATGTAAAATCTGACGTCATGCAAATTAAGGATCATAGGCTGGAAATTCGTGTTTACCTGGAAGACACTGATGCCCAGGGCATCGTGTATTATGCAAATTATCTCCGGTATTTTGAGCGCGGCCGGAGCGAGATTCTGGAATTGCTCGGCGTCCCGATGGACCAGGTCGCCCGACCGGATTCCAGACTGGTCGTATATGAGATCCGCGTCAAGTTCCGGCGGCCTGTTGTTCTGGGGGATAGAATCGAGGTGCTGACTTCCATGGAGCGCGAATCGGCATACCGGCTTACCTTCCGCCAGCAGATCAGACGTAAGGGAGAGGACGAGGCCCTGGTGAGCGGCGAAGTGGATGTTGTCGCCATCGACAACAACGGCACGCTGAGGGAACTGCCCGCCGTCTTCAGCTCGGTGTAATTTTCGACATCGGCGGTTCAAGAGAAAAATACAGGCGATTCTGTAGACGACGGGTGAAACCAGCCCGAGAGAGATCTTGCCGGTCTGTCGTTCGATTCCCTCTACTTGATTTTTATCAGAGGAAACCGCACCTCTCCATCGGCTGCATTGATGAAAACAGCGGCGGAATAGCCTTGAGTGTGCACCAGCCTGCTGTAGAGCTCCAGTTGGGTGTCCGGATCGCCCTCGCTAAATTTGACGATGAATCCATCCCCGGCAATGATATCCGCGGTCAAACCCAGCACGGGGATGTCTTTGAGCAGGCCTTCAATGTAGATGTTCTCCTCCGCCGGCATCCCGATACGGTTCAGTTCTTTCAGGATCCTTTGCTTTACCGAGGAATAATTGAAATCGTATCTGGATTGGTCTATCGAAGTTTTTATTGCTTCGAATATCGTATCGATCTCCCGGGGGGAAAGCCGGGAAGGAGCGGGGGTGACTTTCAAGGCTCTTTTAATGAACACTTGGGTAATATAGTAATCATTCCCCTCCAGGGCCCTGTAGAGACCTATGCCTGTATCCGTAACATCGGGATTCAGGAGATTTTTCCGATGCTCCGGACTGTTCATCCAGCGCCGGACGGATTCGTCCGCTATTTCCTCGAACCTGTTGCTTTTGAATAGATTTTCAGCCGATACGGCAACCACGACGCCGGCGTTTTTCAGGCGGGTTTCGAGCAGTTCTCCCTCCTGATTCACATGGGCGAAATACTCTTTGACCGCCATATCTTCCGAATGCCTGTGCGCTACTTCCGCGACATCGGATGCCCATTCCAGCTTCATCAGGCCATGTTTAGCTCGTTCCTCGTTGACCCTGGCGTAAATGACCGCTTCAGACGATTGCAGAAGGCCGATCGCCGGGTCTTGGTTCCCGTATGCAGGGTGCGCCTTAACGGTTCCGGTCGCGGTTATAAGGGCGGCTGCCAGTATCCATCCGACTCGACTAATATGGCAAACAATGAACCGGAACCGCTTTTTCATGGCAACACACCCGTCTGTTGAATATTAGCACCCCCTGGATCTTTGCTTAAGACGGCATGTCCGTTCAATCAATCCATCCCGCATTCACGGAGAAGGTTCGAAGCTGCCGGATGGAAGTGGTCCGGGGACAGGCTCGATGCCGGGAGAAGCCGGGAGTTGTGCCATGTGCCTCGGAACATTCCGGGCCAGCCGGGTCATTCCGCCTGTCGCCCGACGGATCAATTCGTTTTGCCGGGGGCCTGAGCTTTCGGCTTTGCGGCAGGGGCAGGGCCGCCCATGATCTGCTCGGTTGGGACGCCGGGAACAGTCAATGTCAGTGTGTGCACATACCGGATCTTCCCGTTGACCACCCGGAATGTATGGGAATCCGGCGCGCCCGGGGGATTCCCGAAGCGGAGGAAAATATTGACCGTTCCCATCTCTTCATCGACAACATAACTTCGCTCGGTCATCTGGAGCTTTTCATCGGGAAAACCGATATCACAGGAGGCGTTGGGATCATCGAATTCCCTGGCTGTGTACAGGCCTCCCTCGAGGCGGGCGCACGGTATGCCGAAGGGGATCTCCACAGTCGTGTCCTCAAAGCGATTGAAATACGCGTCTCCGGCGGCAATCAACGTCGCGCGATCCACCCGTTCGTGGAGCTCCAGCACTCTCCAGTCTTCGGCCGTCGAGTACTTCAGGTAGCTCTCGGCGTTGAAAAGCCAGTCTTTTTCGTCGGTAACGAGACTGTCGATTTCCGAGACAGCACCGTCGTCCACTTTCAGACGGGTTCCTATAACGTAGGGGTGTCCGCCTTCCGTGATGATCACCTCGGTGAAAGTCCTGCAGGCTTCGACATCGAGAAAGCTGCGGTGGAACGCAATCGGGAGGGGTGTATTCCAGAGGCCGTCTTCTCTTTGCACCGGGTTCATGTTTTCGGTGTATTTCACCTGGGAAGCAAGCGGCATCTTCGAAAGATCTCCTGCTTCCTGAGCCGCCAGATAACTGTCGACAGCGGTTTGAAGCACCTCCCTGGTGCATTCTTGGGTCTGGTCTGTTGCGGCATTTTCTTCAGATCCGCATGCGACACAGCAGAGCAGAATTGAAATAGCGATAATGGACCTTATCATAGAGCATCCTTTCTGGAATCGATAGTGTGTGCCGTCGATTTTTGTTTATGGTTGTTCCTTTTGCAACCTTTTCTTGCAGGGGGATAGGACTTGGATTCCTGTCCGGTGAGAATATTCAAATAAGGCAAGTGTGTTATGGATTACAATATCGGACACAAAATACAGAGATTGACTTCCCTGGCGACAACAGGATCCGGCACATAAACAGATTTACAGTCCGGTTATGCCTATCCGCCGTCGTCCCGGAAGGGGAAGGCTGAATCGTTGCGAAACAGGAAAGGCTGATGCTATGAGATTCTTTATCACGGATGTATTTGGAAACGGAAAATATTCCGGCAACCAGCTTGCTACCTACATTGTTGATTCCCCGTTGACGGACCGGGAGATGCAGCAGATCGCCCATGAAATCCATTTCGCGGAAAGCACCTTTATTTTGTATGAAACACCCGGGGATAAAGGATACAGCGCGCGCATATTCTCTCCTGAATCGGAATTGGATTTCGCCGGGCACCCGACGCTCGGAACGGCTTTTATTATCAGAGAATATCTGATAAAGCATCCTGTCGATACCATTACGCTGGATTTGAAAGTGGGGCCGATCCCCGTCTCCTTCTCAGGAGACGGAGCTTTGTGGATGGACCAGGCCGCCCCGGAATTCAGGGATATCTCGGAACGCGAAATATTATTGAAGATGTTGAACCTGCCCATGGATGCCCTGCATCCCGATTTCCCAATCGAGCAGGTGTCGACCGGTCTGCCGCACATCCTGATCCCGCTTAAGAACCTGGAATGCCTGAAACAGGCAAAAATTGAAAAGGATCTCTACTTCAAGGTCATCGAAAAGACCTGGGCAAAAAATATTTTTATCTTTTGCCCGGAAGGCTATACGGGAAATCATGATATATCGGTCCGCATGTTTGCGGACCATCTCGGCATTCCCGAAGATCCGGCCACAGGCAGCGGCAATGGTTGTCTGGCAGGATACCTGGTAAAACACCGGTTTTATGACTCAGAGGAAATTAACATCAAAGTCGCCCAGGGATACGAAATCAAAAGGCCTTCCCTGCTGCTGCTTCATGCGCATGAACAGGGAGGGGCAATTAAAATATCGGTCGGCGGCAACGTGCGCCTCGTTGCGGAAGGGAATTGGATGTAACAAAAAAATACATCCGTGATTACGAATGCGTTGAAATACCTGGAGAGGGACATGGATTTTAAAATTAAAGATACATTTATGGAGAAATGGGAAAAATACTTTCCCGGCAGCGAACTGCCCATCGCCTGTTTTTACAGCGATGAACTCAACGGCGTGGAATATCCGGATGCGCCGAAAACGAACAAGCGCTTTGTTTGCGTTTTCGGCCAGTTGACTCCGGTCCGCATGGGGAATGCCCGGGCTTTCAACCCCGGAAATATCGGCTGCTACGGTGCGACCGGCATGTTCGGTTTTTCCGATCCTCGAACGCAGGAAATGATGGAAGGCAGTTATGACTTTCTCGTTAATGAGGAGAAATTCTACAAGACGGAAGAGCAGATCAGGGGGGTTCTTGCGAACTTCCCGCCGGTGCCGGCGCCGGGAAAATACATAGTTTTCAAGCGTTGGGATCTCCTGGCTGAGAAAGACGAACCGCTGGTTGTGTCCTTCTTCTGCAAACCGGATGCCGTCGCCGGTCTTCATGCCCTCGCGAACTACGATTCCATGACGCCGCACGGCGTTATTGCGCCCTTCAGTTCCGGTTGCGACTCTCTGATCGGATTCGCGATGCGGGAGCTTCAAAACGATACTCCGAAAGCGGTTCTCGGATTGTTCGATCCCTCCTCCAGGGTTTGTGTCAAGCCGGACCTGCTGACCTTTTCGGTCCCATGGCCGAAATTTACCGGTATGCTGGAAAACATGGATCAATGTTTTTTAACTACGGAACTCTGGCAAACCGTCTGTAAAAGGATGCAAGCGGCTGAATAATTTCGGTGATTGTCACCGAAATATCAGCAGATTTCCACTACTCCCTGCGTTCTGATTGTCAGGGATTGAACACAATCGCCGCTGAACATAGCGGTCATGCGGTGTGAATAATCCTCGAAGTCGTTCGTGTGGATATAGGCCTGAATGGTGCCTGCGAATCCGCCTCCGTGAATGCGGGACACGCCCCGGCCCCGCGACCGGAAAAAGTCGTTGGATGCACCGATGGCAAGCGCCGCCGGCTGGTCGTTTCCGGCGCTGTCCGGCGGGACGATG
>DKBB01000197.1 GCA_002451015.1 Acidobacteria bacterium UBA6911 | reverse complement strand
TGGACTGCACGATCATCATGCATCCACAGGTATGGAAATGTTCGGGACATTACGACCTTTTTCACGACCAGATGGTCGACTGCCGCGAATCGAAACGGCGTTATCGCTATGACCAGGTCCGGGGGCGTTGGGTGGAAGCCAAGGGCGAGCGGATTTTCGTCACCACGGTTGCCGAAACCGACCTGGAGGAAGAGGATACTCTTGGCCGCGCATTGAAATATTTCAACCTGCGGGCCAAACACGCCGACCAGCTTCAATGGGACGGAAGGTTCCTTACGCTGCCGGATATCGACGACCTTTCCAGGGCCCTGGGACCGGACGCCAGGACTCTGGGTACACTGACCGAACCGCGTGAGTTCAATCTGATGTTCAAAACCACGGTCGGTGCCCTGGGGGGCGAGGAGGACGTCGCTTTCCTTCGCCCGGAAACAGCCCAGGGAATCTTTGTCAACTTCAAGAACGTTCTCGACAGCACCCGGGTGAAAGTCCCTTTCGGCATTGCGCAGATCGGCAAGGCGTTCCGCAATGAAATTACACCACGCAACTTTACATTCCGTTCACGCGAGTTCGAACAGATGGAAATCGAGTTTTTCTGTGACCCGAAAGCGTCCAACCAGTGGTACCAATACTGGCGAGACCGTCGCATGCAATGGTATGTCAGGCTTGGCCTGGCCGGCGACCGGTTGCGCCTGCGCGAACACGATCCCGAGGAACTCAGCCACTATTCGACCGGCACTGCCGATATCGAATATGCCTTCCCGTTTCTGCCTCCGGGTGATTTCGGTGAACTGGAGGGGATCGCCCACAGGGGCGATTTCGACCTGCGAAGCCACATGGAAGGAAAACTGGACGAAAATACCTGTCCCCTGGAACTGGAAAAAGGTCCCGACGGCAAACCCAAATGGAAAGGCAGCGGCCGCGATTTGACTTATCGGGACGATACAACCGGAGAACGATACACCCCGCACGTGATCGAACCGTCGGCCGGAGCGGATCGAGCGACGCTGGCTTTCCTTTGCGAAGCTTACACCGAAGATGAGGTCCCGGACGAGAAGGGGATCATGCAGCCGCGCACGTTGATGAAGTTTCATCCCCGTCTGGCCCCGATCAAGGCCGCGGTTTTCCCATTGGTTAAAAAAGACCGCATGCCGGATATCGCCAAGGATATTTATCGCACCCTCAAGCCGCATTTCTCCGTTTTCTACGACGAAAAGGGCGCCGTAGGACGCCGCTATCGACGTCAGGACGAAGCCGGCACTCCCTATTGCATTACCGTCGACGGACAGACCCTTGAGGACAACACGGTTACCATCCGTGACCGCGACACTCTCGAGCAGTGGCGGGTCAAGGCGGAAGCTTGCCTGGATGAGTTGCGTAAAAAACTTTGCTGATATCTTCGACAACCGGGTAAATCAATCCCTCAGCGGGTTTTGACCGTAATCCAGATAGGTCCTTTGAAGCTGACCGTAGAGTCGGAATGCCTTGATGGTTGTCGGCAAGATTTCCTTCCTGGAATATTTTTTCATGAAGGCGATCTGCTGCCCGAGTGACGACGCTCTCCTGTAAAGAAAGTAATATTATAGAAGCCCTTTAGTGGAAGTGTCGTCGGCAGAAGAGTGTGAGCGAAATTATAACCTACTTCTCCCTGGTTCCAGGTATTTGATTTTAGGTATCTATGACCTGTGCCTTTCATGAGGCTGTCAGTAATGATTTCGGAAGGGGTTTGGTCCAGCCCGGAAAAACCGGGAGAAGACGTTTACATAACTCGGAATGGGTTGCAAACGCGGATTCGCAGGGCGATTCTCGATAACAACGAATCCGGTCAAATTTTGCCGGGTTCACATAAATTCAGGGGGCTTTTTGCCGCACGACCACAGACGATGCATACATATTGCGCATCTTTTGCAAGCTGGCCCACCGTTTTCATGTTCCGTAAGCTTGAAATATGACACAAATGCTTTTCATGGTCCGGATGAAGGTCCGCCAGTTCATACCCTTGATTCGACAGCTTGTTTTCACTCATGGTTTTACCTTTCATATTCATAGTCGCCTGATTCGTCTCTATACTTGCATCTGCTTTTAATAATAAGACGAGAGCATTAAAGAGTCAAATATTGAAATAATATTTCATAATCACAATAAGTAACAGAAAAAATTGTCGAAATTAATGATGGTGGGCTGCATCCAATGGAAATACAACTCTGACCGACCTGATGTTTTGTAAATTTAGGTTCATACTGGATTAGGCTTCAGGAATGCAATAAAACCGGGTTAAAGTCGCGTAATGGATGTATTTGAGAACCGGTCGTGAAAACACATGTTATCACGGTCCACCAGGCTCCAGAGAAGTCCCGTTCCGAATACAATGACGGACAGAAGAAAACCGAAAGACCGGATGGACAGCTGGCCGATCGAAGGGCGGTTGCCCTGGATGCCTGCAACCCGGAGATCGGTAATCATCATCCCGACGGTCTGACTTGAAGTAGCAAGGAAAAAAATCGAGTAAAGAAGGAATACCATTATAAAAAGACCGGCATATTCAATAAGACTCAGGATATCCAATATTACGATTCCGGAAAAATAATCGGCGGAAATTATAAACACCGCGGTGCATAGGACGACAATTATCAGATCTATCAAACCTGCCAGCGTTCGGGATAATAGAATTAACTTATTTTCTTTAGGAGCCGGGGATTCCAGCCTGAATACGGGGTATTCTTGAGCCGAACGAATCGATCGCCTGGAGACGGTGCTGTCAATCAGTTCTCTTACATTCGTTGATTCTGATTTTTTGGCTGCCATGGCAGCCGTGTACACATCCGGTCCAAGTGAAGCAATGGTTCTCTGTCGAGGCGTGGCAGATCCGGCATTTCCGGGAGATGCGGGCGCTTCTGGAGTTTGACTTCGAACCAGGATAGGCCTGGCGTGTTCCTTGGGAGCGGGGGATGCTTGGGCGTGAACTCTCGCACGGACAGGTGGAACTTCCGGAGGGAGGTTTTCGCCCTGGGCTTGTCTTAGATTTTTTTCAGTTTCCTTTTTTAGCTTTATGTCTGCCAGTCTTTGACTTAACTCTTTTTGCCACTGGGGTATTTCATCTTTTGGAGGAAGTGGCGCTGTATCCGCAGGAGTGTCCTCCACGGTTGATTGCGGTGCGTTTGCGGTTTCATTTTCATTGAATACCCGTTCAGGAGAGGTTTCGCTTGTCTCGGCTTGATAATTGCAGGCCAGGCAGATGCCTTCGGCACTGAATTTGTCTTTTTTGCATCGGGGGCATTCCATCCTTGATGCGCTCCTGCTCTAAAAGCCATACGGTTTATAGAGAATCCGAATTCCTGACGATTATATCACAGGGAACTTGTGTTGTAGAGAAATGCCATCGGACCGGAGGATTAACGGGCTGCATTAATCTGGTATAATTGATTAGAGAATTTTCAGACCTTATTCACTGAAACTTTTTCCGTTTCGGCATAGAGTGAGATCCGACAGGGGAAGCGATGCTGCCGTAACCTTGATGAGAAATACTGCCAGGCAGCCCCAAAAGCCGAACAATTTAATTTGAAAGACAATATACAGTATGACGATTCGAAAAAGATCGGCGGTAATGGCAACTATAGTCACATTTCTATTGATACTATACGGCACAGCTAAATATAACGCGCCGTTTCTGGTAGAATATGTAGTAGAAAAGACACTGATTCAAAAGGCTCCAGCCGGAACAGATCCCGCTGAGATTCAAGAAAGCCTTCAGAAACTTCTCGCTGAAGTGCCGAGTCGAAAAGAAAGATTGGAGCGGCTGTTTCTAATTTCCAGTTACCTTGAGAAGGTGCAGGAATTATCTCCCCAGGCTTTGGCGGAGTTGCTGGATGTGGAAAGTACAGATATTTTTATAAGGTAAATGTGTTACTAAATTTGCAAAATGTGGAACTTTTTTCCTGATTTGATGTCAGAGAAGAGAGGAAGCATGTTGCAACAAAGGCTCAACAAAACCTTGGATAGATTTATGTACCCAGACGAACTGGTTCTGTCCAAAGATGAGGGAGCGGCAACCCAGGAGTCAGCCCCGGACAGGGTGGACTCCAAGGACGGTATCAGTTTCGATGAATTGTTCGATCGCTATAATTCCATGGTTTTCACTCTGGCATACCAGATTTTGGGGGACAGAGAAGAGGCCCTTGATGTTGCGCAGGAGGTTTTTCTCACGATTTACTGCAAGCTGGATTCTTTCAGAGGCGATTCCTCTTTAAAGACATGGATATATTCTATTGCAGTGCATCGGGCATCCAATCGGTTCCGTTGGTGGAACCGTTTAAGACGTAGAGGGACAGTCTCTCTCGAAGAACATCTGTCCACGAAGCCCGGCCAGGATTACAGCATAAGTCTGAAATCCGGGATTCAGTCTCCGGAAGAAGCGCTGATATCAATGGAACAACGGGAACAGGTTACTCGAGTGCTTCAGGAATTGCCTGTGGAGCAAAGAGTCGCTGTGATCCTGCGCGATATTGAAGGATTGGCATACGAAGAGATTGCCGAGTCGATGCATATATCTCTGGGGACCGTAAAATCCCGAATTGCGAGAGGACGTGCGATGCTTAAGCGTCATTTTGCAGAGAAATCGACTGAAACCGGAGGTCGCCATGGTATGTAACACGGTGTCGAAGCGGTTGTCGGAATTTTTTGACGGTATGCTGGATGAGGAAATGTCGATTCAGATATCCCAGCACCTGAAACAGTGTGATATCTGTCGTAAAGAACTGGAAGCGTTGTCAAACCTGCATGAAAGTCTGAATTCCCTGGAAAGAATTCCTGCACCGGAATACCTGTACCATTTGGTCCAGACACGGTTATCGGAAAGGAAAAACAATACATGGGGCAGGCAGATTAAGGATGCATTGGCGCTTCGCTGGTCAAGGATCCGTACGACCGAGGTTCAGTTTTATTGGACACGGGTATTAGGGATGGCCATGACCACCTTCTTTCTCTTCGTGATCTCCAGCAGCATCGATCCGTTCTATCAGGCAAGTATTCCGCAGGGGACCGAGCGGTCCGTAATCAACAAAGAATACAGCAAGAGCGTAGGGATTGAGTTTTCCAGGAGTCTGGGGATGTTTCAGATTACGCATGATGAGAGACAATACGATGCCGCCCTGAACGAAGAGTACCTGCTAGCATTCGGAGAAAACGATACCAGTGAGTCGGACGAAGATGCTTTAACAGTGGTAGCCGACATCGATACTATCGGAATGGCAAGAATACAGAACGTGATCGAGTCCCCATACGACCGGGACCTGTTGGACAGTTTCAAGGATATGATTACTCTGGCTCGATTCCGTTCGGCTATCAGGGGTGGACAGGCCGTTTCCTCCCATATGGTTCTAAAGTACTGCAAGATCACCGTGTACGAATAACGAATAGTTCGAGCGCTTTATACTTTTCCTGTAAACTCCCGGTCCGTGTTTTCTAATCCGGGGGTCGATTCTGCGACTGCGGCTGCTTTCGAGTGCATGGAATAAAAGAATGCCAATTCGGATTTGAGGAGTTCTCGCCATTGGCCGATCTGGAGGCCTTTGAGCGTGCAGGGGCCGATTTTCGTGCGTACGAGCTTCAGCACTTTCAATCCCGCCGACTCCAGAAGACGATGTATCTCGCGGTTTTTGCCTTCCGTCAGTGTTATTTCCAACCAGCTGTACTTCCCCCTGTCCTCCAGTCGACGAACGCTCTGCGGCTGTGCGTGTTTACCGTCTTTCATTTTAAAACCTTGCCTGATTCTGATCTCCAGCTCGTCGGAAACCAGAGTGTTGGCCTTTACGAGGTATGTTTTGGAAACATTCGAGGACGGGCTGGTGACGTGATTGGCAAAATCGGTGTCGTTGGTCAGCAGCAGCAATCCGGACGTATTTTTGTCCAGCCGGCCGACCGGGGCTACCCAAGGTAGTTTAGGGTTCAGGCAGTCATAGACGGTTTTCCTCCCCCGGCGGTCCCCATGGCTGGTGAGAACTCCCTTGGGTTTGTAGAAGAGCAGATAGATCCGGTGCGCCTGTCGTAGTCGTTTTCCATTGAAATGAACCGTATCGGTTTGCAGATCTAGCCAGTATTCGGGATCCCGTACGACTTTTCCGTTGACCTTAACCATGCCGGCTTGAATCGCATCCTTCGCTTTCGTCCGGGAAGACAATCCGTGACGGGACAGTACCCGATCCAGGGTCATTTTCTTTTTCGATTTTGCCAATTCTGTCTTTTCCGTTCAAATCATGAATAAATCAGAAATCCATGCAGGCTGGCCTATTCCGCCCCTTTCAGCCTGCCGTTGGCGAGAATCCCGGATCCATCCTCCGCTGCATTGAGAGAATAGAAACTCGCTGAATACGGGCGATCCCGAACTTACAATAGCATGATTTTCCGGTATTTGAAGAGTCCGTAAGTTTTAGTCGGGGAGGTGTTTAAGGATGGCAATGTGTATGCTTCTCAGGACCGGGACCGATTTTCTATTGGATGAAGAATCGGTGATGCGTATCACTTTTGTTGAGGGTGTAAAAGACGAAAATTATTGTATGGCAAAGTCTTGCATCAATATGTAAACGGAATCTGCCGATAAGGATATAGGCAAACTGAGGTTCAACGAAAGGAGCTTTTGCAACATGGGGGAACCCTCCCGGATTGACTCATTACAGACTCTTGGAAAGTACCCGCTGATTGAAAAGATAAGCGACGGCTATCTGGGGCAGGTTTACAGAAGTTTTGATCAGGACCTTGATTGTGCGATCGATATCCGGGTTCTATGCGGCGGCATTAAATGGGACGAGGACCTCGAGGATCTTTTCCGGAAGGAATCGGGGACGATCACCCGTTTACAGCATCCCAATATCGCAACACTAATTGAAGTGAACACGGAAGACCGGGTTCCCTTTATGGTGATGGAGCCGCTTGGCGACAGGGACCTCAGAAAGCTTATCCGGCAGAAACCGGAAATGTCTTTTGAAACAAAGATATCGATAATGATTCAGGTGGCCGAGGGCGTGGGTTGCGCGCATAAGGAGGGTATCCTGCATCGAAATCTCTGTCCTGAAAATATTTATGTGGCCAGTGACGGATGCATAAAAATTAGGGATTTCGCCATAGCGCACGTTTTGATGAAGCACCTTCCCCATCCGGGCATCCGTTGGGGAGAGCCAATCTATTTATCGCCGGAACAGATACGGAATAAGAAGTCCAACGCACGGTCGGATATTTTCGCACTTGGGGTGATTTTTTATGAACTGCTTACCGGCGTCCATCCTTTTTATGCCCAGGACGGCAATAAGGCTTTGGACAATATCCTTCAGGTCATACAGATACCTACGTTTGAACGATATCCCCATTTTCACCCGAGAATCTGGCAGATTCTGAAGAATTGCCTGGCGAAGAACCCGGAGGATCGTTACGGGAATACGGATGACCTTCTGGGTGCATTTCGGGGCCTTTTGAAAGAGATGGCTGAAGACGTTCGACTCATGCTGAATGAGCTCCAGTCAGCATTCGCATCTCTCAAGATCACGGCTGAGCAGCAGGGGGCTTCCGACGTTTCAATCCGTTTGTACCATAATGTCCGGGATCTGTTGCACGGTACGGGCAATACGGATTATTCGCGACTGGATCAATTGATTGGGGAACTTCTTGAAGTGTATCCCGAAATCCGGGATAAGGGCTTCGAACAGAATATCTACGGTTCCCTCCTGAGTCCGGGGGGCCGGCTCGAAGAAATCCGGAATTCCCAGAAGGAAAAGCCTCACTCGGAAGAGAACTCAGATTTTCCTCTGCATTCAAAAGAGTTTCATAGGAAAGCGTCTTCTCATGAAAATTGTGTTACCGCAAAGATGGAAGAGGAAGAGCCCGCCGGGGAATCGCCTTCCCCTGAAATTGCCCTGACGGCACAGCACGTTGAGGCGGTTGCAAGCCCCGCCTTAGAAGAGGAAACCGGGTGCGATACGGTTACGGAGGAATCACAGCAGGAGGGGGCTTCATCCTATCTCTCTCTCGAGAGGAATTTGGATGAATCTGCCACGGCATACATCAGCGAGGAACAGGTTCCGGACAATAGTGAGGCGGAGCAGGAATTTCCCAAAACAGGGAAAGGACTTCATCTCAGACGTAAATTTTATCGAAGGAAATTTTATAGTTTCATGAAACCGGTCTGCCGGATAGTTGCGGCCGTAATCATGATTCTTCTGGTTGCGATAGCGGTGCGTTCTTTTCAGGTATCGGGCGCAGGCGACACGCTGCGCAGTGCCTTTAAAAATTTCGTACTGGATCCGCTGGTGACGGTAAAAGCCTCCGTTTTGCAACAGGTTCGATCCGGAGATAATGAGGGTACGACGATGGAAAGAGCGGAAATACATAACGAAAACAATGATGTTCAGTTCAAGACGGATTTTCTGGACCAACTGGAAGAGCCGTTTACCGGGGAAAGTTTCGCATCCCCGTCGCAGGATCAGCTGGATCGCATCGCCGTAATGATCGGCAGCGGCAATCTGCAGCAGGCGGAAACGGAACTGGACCGGATGAGGCGGTTGCACCCGAACTCGCCTGAAGTGATCGAGCTGTACAGAAAGTGGCAGAAGGAAGTTTCAGGATCTGGGGAAAAGGAACGCAGCGACGAGTCGGTGTTGGAAACGACAACGATGAACGAAGAAGCCTGGAATCGTCAGTTTTTAAATTACTTTGCCCGGGGCGAGTACAAAGAAGCCGGCAATGTGACAGGCCTCTGGTTGGAGGGACTTCCGCGGAGCGCCAGGGCACAAGAATCGGATGCTGTCGTCAAAGAGATCGACAAGAGGATGTCCGCTTATAATGCCGCGATGAAAGAAGGTCGATACAGGGAAGCTCTTCAGGAACTGAATTCGGTTGTGATCCTCAATCCCACAGATCCCCATATCGCCGGTTTGCGGAGAGAAATTGAATCCCTCATGACTTCTGTAGGGAGTACATTGACCGTATATCGACTGAATGATCCGGCAATCCTGTTGTTGGACGGGAAACACACCGGCCACGACGGTGAAATTGTGGGGCAAAGCATTTCAGCCGGCAGCCACGAGATTTCAGTGGAAAAAGACGGGCGACTGGTTGCATCCAGAAAGCAGGAACTTTCAGATGGGCAGGCAATTACGCTTGTCTACGATCTTGCCCAGGAGGATATCCGCCCCATGATCGAATCGGACAGGATATCAATCGAACGCCGGAATGCCATGGAGGAAGTGTACAGTTTTATGACCGAGCACGAACATGGCATCTTCCGTGGAAGTTGCAGCGGCGAGTTGACTGTGAGCGTTTATGAAGTTATATACAGTCCTTCTGATGGATCGCACGGATTCCGGATTCCCTGCAAGCTCCTCAATCTCGAACTGGACGGAAGCTCCATCGATCTGTTTTTCGTCTCGGACAACGAGCATTTCAAGAGATTCGGATTCGATAGCGAACAGATTGCCAATAGTTTCTACCAAACCTGGAACAGATTGAAATCCCTGCCACGGCCTTAGGACGCCTCCCTCGCAAATCTGAAAACGCTTCGCTTAAAGAAGCGATGTTTGTAATATTCTGCACGACTCCCCGCTCAGAATTCGACCTTTACGCTGACTTGTCAGAAGGATCGCTTTTAATGACAGCTTGGGTAAGAATGCTGCTTATCGATTTGATGGCGGCATTCAATAGTGTTGGCACTGATTGCATGGCATGCCGAAACAGTCCAAACGGCCTAAGGATCCGGGTTCAAGATTTAATACATCCATCAACTACATGGATTTACACCATTCCTTGGACCACTTCGACCGTTTGGACTGCTTGGCCTGCTGCCGACTATTTTTTCATGTAATGTGTTTTTAATTCTTTCGGGAAACGCTCGATTGCATACCGTAGCATTGTGCGGGGCATAACGGCCGCATATTTGTCCAGGAAGATGCGTTCGATTTCAATAGAGCATCGCTTCCCCACCTCCCGCAGCATCCAACCGACTGCCTTATGGATCAAATCATGGGAGTCGTGCAGCAGCAGTTTCGCTATTCTCAATGTCTCCCTGCTCTCTCCCTTGCGGATGAAATAAAAAGTTGCAAGAATTGCAATCCTTCGTTCCCAGAGGCTTTCCGATCGCGCTAGTTTTGTTAGAAGAGAACGTTTTTTTCTGTAGAGCTGCCCGCCGACAATGTGATCGGCCGTCAGGTCCACAAGATCCCAGCTGTTAATGTAGACCGTGTTGTTCAGGTATAGCTCGAATATTTCCTTTTTCTGCTCCTCATCCCCCCGTTGGTAGCTGTCCACCAATAAAAGGAGTGCGGCAAGGCGCTCTTCGTGGTATCCGGAATGCAGTAGTTCCAGGATGTTTTTCAGAGATGCATGACGGTGGGTTCTGACGATACGGCGAATATCCGGCACGGTTATGCCAAGAAATCGATCGCCCTCGCCGTATTCTCCCGGACCGGTCTTGAAGAAGCCTGAGAGGGTTTTTGCTTTTTCTGGATTCTTCAAGGACCGCAGTTCGGAACGGATTTTCAAGAATCCGGGATTTTTTGTATTTATCCTCATAATAGTGGAGGATTCCCTTCTGTCTATCTGAATGGATTGAGGAGTAGCGCGTTCTGAATATGTTCCCTCTGCGGCGGGGATACGCCGGCCGCAGAGGCGTAGTCTCTCCATCCGGCCACAACCCGTTGCACTTCTTTAATAATGGATTCCGCCCTTCCTTTTTTCATCGAAGCCGATTCCGCGCAGGCTTTAAAGTCGGCCAGGTCAAAATTGTCCCGCTTGCCGTTTAATGTCATCTGGTGGCTTGCGGTCCATTTCCCCGCAGGATTGAAACTGAAAGTTATGTCATAAGCGGGCGCCAGGGTCCAGTGCCCTCTTCGATCCATAAGAAAAGCGATATTCTTTGCGTGATCGTCCTGATTCCTTGCGATTATATTGAAAACCGTGCGACGGAACATTTCCTCGACCGTTTCCATCGGGAGTCCAAGCTGCCGGATGACCATGAACACCTGTTCGTATCCGTAAACCCCCGCCAGGTTGTAGTCTAAATGGGCCATGGCTCCGAGAGACTGCATATGAAGTTTGTCTCCGGTGGTCCTACGGTCGAAGCGTCGTGTCATAAAATGGCGCCGGCCGTTTTCTTCCAGAAGCCGGCACGCACTTATCTGGATGCCGGCGTCTGTTGCCATTTTGGAATAGGCGTATTCAATCGCTCCGTATCCCATGGGATCTTCAAGTTCCTTGTCCTTATTGCCGCGGACACCATCGAACTTCAATATCCAGTACTCGAATCCATCTCCTGCGGCCACCTGTCCGGAACGCACTTCATGCGTGGAAGGATTCCAGGCGATCACCGCTTTTGCGCGCGCCCCTCCCGCGGATGTCCCGACGCGGAGAATGTCCTGTAACGTTTTTTCCCTTATGGCGCCTTCAAAGGATAGATTCATGTCGCTGTGGCGGCTTAAAATCTCCGAAGCGAGATCCACGAGCATGTCTACCTGTATTTGCGTCGTCTTCCGGGGTTGGGGCCCGGTAGCCGGTTCATATTCCAGCGCTCCCATTCCACGTGTTCCGGTGTAACACAGGCGTTCGATCGCGTTGAAGGATTCCGGCGTTCGTCCCTGTGTGGCGAGCCATGCATTAATCAGGGCATTACCGAAGCGGTCGGGCAGGGAGTCGGCGAGAAGGCCCGGAAGACCGTGAAAGGTTCTTACCGGCAAAGAGGGAAACTGATAGATCCGATTCGACAGGGGCATTGTCAGCGGCGCTGGTTCGATACCGCTTCCAATAAAATCCGGATTGTATTCAAACGACGCTATGTCGGCGCCATCTTCCAGGGAAACCGCGCCTATGGTGCTCCCCCAGAGTTTGACTGCCGCAACCGGACTCATCTTTCGTCACCCCATGTCCATTTTTTTTCGTGAGGTTTCGCCCTGTTTTTTGAGGAGGCCCGTTTGCGTTCCTTTCCTTTCATCCTCAAAAGCTCCATGGGGCTCGGTGCGGCTTTTGGAATAATGCCGATCAGTTCCTTTTCCAGTTGAAGAATTCGGAGTACACGGACCAGGACGGATGTCTGGCAGGAATTTCCGGCTTCGATACGTTCCACGGTGCGTTTTCCTATTCCCGCCTGTTTTGCCAGTTCCGCCTGTGTCAATCCCAGGCGGATCCGTTGTACCGCCAGCCCCCGGCCGAGCTGAGTTAATACAACTGCATCGTTCATATAGGATTCATTTACCATAATCGTCATATTAGACGATAATAAATCATTTAACTATACAATTCGTTAAAAAAGGCGAAATAAATAAAAATCGTAATAAAAGACGAATAAATATACATATATTATATATATCGACATATATGACGATATATATAAGAATATTTAAATTGTATTATCATTCAACCACTAGAAAATCGGAATCTTTCAGCAGGGGTAAAACCGGTACATTCTTAAAAACGGGATCAAATTCATAGCTGGATTTGCCCTGAAAGAACAGAGCGAATTCCGCAATGATCAGACCTCTGAATTTTCCACTGTATCGGCTGTGTACGATCGGTGCGTTCAAAAGGATTCCGGAAAAGCTGAGGGTTTCGTCATGGCAACTGGAGTCTTCCAGTGGGAGGGTGGCGGCCTGGTTGTAGAGATTTTGAGCGAATATCTTCGGCGGGATGTTGTCGCGTTCCATGGACCTTGTAATAATGGACGGCAGGGCCGGTGTGAGAAGAAGCCGGCTTGAGAGAGGGTCTGCCGCTTCGGTGGTATTACATTTTTCAAGCCCGACTCCCATAAATATGGCTTCCGTACTGACAAGCTGCAGGTTGGCAAGGTCTGCACGATTGTCCGCAGGCCTGTAGGTCACCGTGTTCTGTAAAAAAATGGGTCCGGCCGTATAAATACGGCAACCGGTATCTGTCACAAAGGACGGTTTATGTAAAAAAAGGATTCCCCGTATAAAGACATCCCCGTTGCATACGATTTCGGAGTTGTTGGTGTAATAGCCGCCGTTTTCACTGAGTACAATCCCTTTGAAGTCTGCAGAGGCACGCGGGTCGTTTTTTATGTATTTAAAGTCGACTGCGGTTCCGGATGTGATCCCGAACCGCGCTTCCAGCGTTTCGGTATCGGGCGCCCCGATGAACACTTTATTCTTTTCAATAACGGCTGAAGGATTGGGCTTCCGGTTTTCAAGCGCCTGCAAATATCTCGACAGGGAATCCGCCCGGAGAGCCTCCTGGTAGGACGGTTGTTCCGCCAGCCCGGCTTCCGCTGCCGCGTTCTTCAAGCTGAAGTCAAATTCGGCCCGCGGGACGATTATTTCCTTGTGAATTTCCGAGGTCTGCCAACCGGTCTGGCCTGGTCCGGCAATGAAATCTCCATATATGGACCCGTTGTAGGGACCGACTTTGCTTTCGCCTCCGGGATTGCCGAAGAAGTAGGGTGAGCCGTAGCCGAAGTCGGTAATGATACTCGAGTATATTTTCGCATGGCAGGTGATGCATCCGGCCCCACGGACTGCCAGTGCCGGTTCAAAATCCATGATGGCCGAATGGACTCCGGGTTTTTCTTCTTGCGACCCAGCCAGACTTTCGGCTCTAACGGGGATTAAAGCTTTTTGGAATCCCGCAGGGCATATCGACGAAAGAATTGTGAAAAGTAATGTCAGAATAATGCGTCGGCGTCCCGGTGTGAATATTCTTTGTACATTCATAATCGTCCACCTGTCGAATGGGTTGGGGTTATCTTCAATCGAAGACAGCAGGGCGTTCCGGATTTTTCAATGCCGCAAAAACATCCCGGATGTGGCGCGGGGTCGTTCGTTCTCCCGAAAGTTCTTCGGGTATTTCATCCCGGCCGAAAAATGCTACTTCGGAGGTTTCGTTGCTGGGACGGGCTTTTCCGTCCAGAATCTCGCAAAGGAAAATAATCTTGAATGCGTGGAATACTTCGAGAGGTTGCGTTCGATTGGCATCGTATATACCGACGAGCTTTCGGGTTTTGACGTAGAAGCCGGATTCTTCCAACGTTTCTCGTTCCGCTGCTTGGGAAGGAATGTTCCCGACATCGGCCCAGCCGCCGGGCATTGTCCAGCCTCCGTCCAGCCGCTCTCGGACCATAAGCAGCTTGTTGTCCTTGAAAACGGCTGCCCGGACATCAATTTTCGGAGTCGCGTACCCTATCTGAGCGTGGCATGCCTTTAAAAGACCTGGAAAATCCATGCCGGTTTGATCGGCCATCATCTCGGCCGCGATTTCCGTAAAGCGGGCGTAGCGCGCCCGCTGATATTCGTCTTGAGCGTAATGGCGGCCTGTTTGGGCCAGCGCCTGGATTTCCCGAGCCCATTCGAGAATCCTGTGTGACTTGGATGTCATCGGTCTGTGATTGTCCTGCATCTTTTTCCTGAATGCTTCGACCCTGCACTATCGAGGACGGGGGTAGTTATAAGAATCCAAAACAGTCATAGTATCATCCTGTAGGGATATTTAGAATTTACTTGACTAAATTTATAATTCTAGTAATATAGAAATATAATTCTAATTTTATGGAAATAATGGATATGGGAAAAAAAGAAACTGCTGGAAAGATCACCCGATACGCGGACATGTTCGCTGCCATGGGGAATGATGCCAGGCTTCGTATTATGCGTCTACTGTTGTCGACGCATCCGAAGGGCATGATTGTAGGGGATATCCAGAACAATCTCGGCATTCCCAATTCCACTCTTTCCCATCATCTGGATAAACTTAAAAATGAAGAACTGGTGCAGGTCAGGCGCAACGGTACTTTTCTCTGGTATACGGCAAATACGGACGTGCTGCAGGAAATCCTGACATTTCTTTACGCGGAATGCTGTGGCGGGAATCATAGCGTCCACTTCGATCGAATCGCCATTTCTTCCGACAGGGATCTGTCATCGTCACAGAAAGGTGAATGAACTATGGATGTTAAAAAGACGGTAAAGAAAACCTACGGACAGGTGGCTTTGAATGTCCTGTCGGGAGCAGGGAATTGCTGCTGCAATAGCGGTATCTCTTCCTGCGGACAGGAAGATCCCATTACAGGGAATTTATACGATGTGAGCCAGAAGGGAGAACTGCCGGATACTGCCGTGCTCGCTTCCCAGGGCTGCGGTAATCCGACAGCACTGGCCGAACTGAAACCGGGAGAGACCGTTCTGGATCTGGGCAGTGGTGGAGGGATAGACGTTCTTCTGTCAGCCCGTCGCGTTCTTCCTGGAGGAAAGGCTTACGGACTCGACATGACGGACGAGATGTTGTCGCTTGCGTATGAAAACCAGAAGAAGGCAGGCGTTGAGAATGTCGAATTTCTGAAGGGTGAAATCGAAAACATCCCCTTGCCCGACAACACGGTGGATGTGGTTATTTCCAACTGTGTGATCAACCTTTCCGCGGACAAGGACCGGGTTCTTCGCGAAGCCTTTCGGGTTTTGAAGCCCGGAGGACGATTTGCAGTATCGGATATCGTGACCCGGGGGGAAGTTCCCGAAGAGGTCCGGCAAAGCATCCTTCTTTGGGCAGGCTGTATCGCAGGGGCACTGGAAGAGAATGAATACCGCGGGAAACTGGCTGCTGCCGGTTATGCGGATATCGGGATTGAGCCCACGAGAATCTATAAATCCGAGGACGTATTGTCTCTCCTGGAGGAAAAGGGATTCGACGTCAGTGAATTAGCTCCGGCGATTGAGGGGAAATTCATGAGCGCATTCATCCGCGCCCGGAAACCTGCAGGCTCAAGACTAAGGATAGAAGATAGCCGATAATCCCTGTCAGCGCGGCGGTATATCCATGGAAGGCGTGTGTGCCGGCACCTTGTGGCCACAGGAATCACCGCTTAATTCCTACAACTTCAGGATCGACCTGGTTGCGCAGGTAAACGTCAAGCCTTTGTCTTTTGCCTGTTTCTCTTTACGCTTTTCGATCAGTTCGCGCGACCGGCTGTTCGAAAAAGACTCGGATTGCGGATACAAGGGCGCCGGCCGGCATATAAGCATGACCGCACAATACAGGACTGAAATGAGCCCCAATCTTACCACGCTATGCTGCTACCATGTCCCAGAGGACTCAAAAAAACAACTTTCGCGATTAGTCGTGTGTGCAATCTTTTACTCTTAGGAATGTAGATACTATCCGAGGTCGCCTCGTTTCCATTAAGTACGGATTTTCATTTCTCAGGCTGGAGACGGTTATTCTAGTTCTGTCGCCTTGAAGCGGGCGACCTCGGCGCCGTCGTCCGACAGGACCAACGATTCCCCAAGGATCGAGAAGCGTTTGACGCTTTCCAGGGTCTTTAGGAATGCCGTCTCCTGGTCCAGTTGGGGACAGGCCATCATGGTTGTGGCCAACAGGCCGAAATTCAGATTATCCGCGTCCGTCTGGTAGCTGCCGTTTATATTATTGCATCCCGCGAAACCTGAAACTCTCCCTCCTTCCGGCTGGAACTTGAGGTGGACTTCCTGCCGCTGTTCCGGTTGGGTTTCTACGGGGGTACCTTTCAATGCAACCAGCTTCCAATAGGTGTTGAAGAGCGGTGTTTCGATCGAACTTTTTTCGCAGCTTTCCGTCGGCCAGACATGTTCGAACTGCGTCACAATTAAAGTTTCGATCATGCCTTCTCCCTCCATGGGAGGTCGTAGCTCGATACGGCCGGTAAGGCTCACAATCATTGCTTCTCCCGGTTGGTCCTGTTTCGCCATGTAGGCCTGTTCCAGGGACGCGTTGTCCTCCTCCATGGCGACCGGGAACCGGTTTCCGGTCGCGCAGGCCGTGAATAATCCCGCATCGGCCATGTATTGATACGTGCCGACCATATGGGCGGGCTCCGTTGGATTAACGGCCGGGGGTTCGGTTTCCTTTTTCACTCCAGTGCAATTGACGAGGGTTAAAATGGCGATCAATATCAGTATCACTGATTTGGTTCTGAACATGGAAATCTCCTTTGTGTAATCAACCGAACGCTTTTGCCATTACGAAAGTGGAGCTCATTTTTTCAGCTCCACCGACCCGGATCCTTCCTTCTTGCAGGCCTGCGGAATGGAAGGCGAATCCGGGTGGCTATCTCTATTGTACTTTAACCACGGGCTGCCAGTCTCTCAGCGTCGCCGGGTGCCGGCTCCTCCACCCGTTTTCGGCGCAGGGCGTGACATGGATGGAGCGGTCCGCATTGTACCCCGCTGGCGGCCTTGAACGTCTCTGCCCAAACCTGCCGGTGGCTGTGACGGGCGAACGGATGGTTGAGAAGGACGAACGCTGGGAGTTGAAGGTTGCGCCGGCCGTGTTGACGGCTGTGACGGGCGAACGCTG
>DKBB01000378.1 GCA_002451015.1 Acidobacteria bacterium UBA6911 | reverse complement strand
ATCTGCAACGCCGACGAAGGCGAAGTCGGCACCTTCAAGGACCGGTACATACTGCAGCACGATCCCTTTACGCTGATTGAAGCACTGGCCATTGCCTGCTACGCAATCGGGGCGCCTAAAGCCTTTATATATCTTCGCGCCGAATACCGCTTTCTTTTTCCCCGGGTGGCGGACGCGATAGAACAGGCGAAGAAAAAGGGTTACCTGCAGAGGATGGAGATCGAGCTGCGCGAGGGGGCCGGCGCGTATATCTGCGGGGAGGAATCCGCCCTGATCAATTCCATTGAAGGGCTGCGGGGCGAAGCCCGCTACAAACCCCCATTTCCGGTCGACGGAGGCCTATGGGGGATGCCGACGGTTGTCAACAATGTAGAAACTCTGATGAATATCCCCGCGATCATTTCCAACGGCAGTGAATGGTTCCGGGGAATCGGCACGGAAAAAAGCAAGGGGACCAAGGTTTTTTCCGTCAGCGGAGATGTGAAAAATCCCGGCGTCTATGAGCTGGAACTGGGAAGCCGCCTCTCGGAACTGGTGCTGGAACTCGCCGGTGCCGTGAATGTCAAAATGGTTCAGGTGGGCGGCGCCACGGGAAGAATATTACCCGCATCCATGCTCGATACGCCCCTGGCCTATGAGGGCGTGCTGGGTTCGGGCGCCGTAACAGTTTTCGACAAGCGCCGGGATGTGATCGATGTCATGATGCGGAACACGGAATTCCTGGCTGAGGAATCGTGCGGCAAGTGCACGCCCTGCCGCGACGGCACAGAGGCCATGCTTGAAATTTTCGGACGGCTGGCAAACGGCGACGGCGAAAAGAACGATATAGAGACGCTGGAGGATTTGGGACAGGTCATGACGGTGTCTTCGTTGTGCGGGCTCGGCCAGGCCGCCGCGGTTCCGCTGTTCGACACGTTGAAGCATTTCAGACGGGATTACGAAGCCCGCATCGAGCAGTCGGTTTTTCTCAGGGGTATCCGTTCCAGGTGAGAAACCTGTTTTCGGTTATGAATGCGGACAGCACCGATCGATGGAAGGGGCGAACCCTGTGTGCGTCCTGTTTGCGCCATGAAGATATAAGGAGAGGTTACGGTGACGGATAGATCGAACGAGCAGACCCGGTATGCATGCCCCTATTGTGCTTCCGTCTTCGAGTCGTACGAGGCCATCAAAGCCCACGTCCTTGCGGACCATGGGGAGGAGCCGCTTCCCGAACCCGAAGACACGATCCATATCACGGTCAACGGGCAGAAGTATACGATGCAGGTGGAGCCGGAGTGGACGCTGCACTACCTGATTCACGACCAGCTGGGCCTGACCGGAACCAAGCTGATGTGCGACCATGGCGCCTGCGGGTCCTGCACGGTCATCCTGAACGGAAAGGCCGTTCTTTCGTGCATGACGCTTGCCCTGGAATGCGACGGGAAAATTTTAGAGACGGTCGAGGGTATCGCGGCGGCCGGGCACCCGCTGATCGAGGAATATGTCAAACACCACTGCATGCAGTGCGGCTACTGCACGCCCGGATTTGTCGTTACCGCAAAGGCCATGCTCGACCGGAATCCCGATCCTGACGAAAAGCAAATCCGCGCTGCCCTCGGAGGCAATCTGTGCCGCTGCGGAACATACCCGCAGCATCCGAAGGCGATCCTGGCTTCAGCAAAAAAGCTGAAGCCAGAAGCCGGAAGTCAGTAGTCAGAAGGAGGGATTTGATGAGAAAGTTCAAGCATATCAATGCGCGGACGGTGGAAGAAGCGACGGACGCCCTCATGAGATACGGCGACAAGGCCTGCATCATTGCCGGAGGGACAGACCTGCTGGGAAAGATGAAGGATGAGATCCTCCCCTCATATCCTGAAGCACTTATAAATATAAAGACGATCCCCGGCCTGGATTCCCTTCGGGAAGAAAAGGGCCAGCTGCGGATCGGCACACTTGTAACGCTGGAAGACATCGCCGACAATCCCAGGATTCAAAGTCGTTATCCGGCCCTGGCCCAGGCCGCCGGGCGTTCGGCGTCGCCCCACCTGCGGGCGATGGGTACGATCGGGGGCAACCTGTGCCAGGATATCCGCTGCTGGTATTACCGGAACCCGAACAACCGCTTCCCCTGCCTCAGGAAAGGGGGCGGGAGGTGCTACGCCATCGATGGAGACAACCGGTACCACTCGATATTCGGCGGCAGTGTGGAGGAAGGCTGTTATGCCGTGCACCCCAGCGACACGGCCCCGGCGCTGGTCGCCCTGAACGCCGAAATCGTCACGACCAAAAGAACTGTGGGAATCGACGATTTCTTCCTGGTCGATGTGGAAAAATCCACCGTGCTGGACTGCGACGAGATCGTCACGGAGATCCGACTGCCGCAACCCCCGAAAGGCTCGCACAGCGCTTTTCTCAAAGTTGCCCTCCGCAAATCGATCGATTTTCCTATCGTGAACTGCGCTGCGAGTGTTGTTGCCTCCTCGGGAAAAATCGAATCGGCCCGGATATGCCTCAATGCGGTCTACGTCAAACCCTATCGGGCAATCAAGGCGGAAAAGAAGCTTAAAGGAAAGACGGTCGACGAGGCAGCGGCTGAGGAAGCGGCGGCTGCAGCCGTATCGGATGCCAAGCCAATGAAAGACAATCGGTATATGGTTCAAATCGCCCGCACACTGGCCACGAGATCGATTCTCGCATGTAAAAACACTTAGGCGGGATAAGGCGCTTCATTGGAGCGCGACAGCAAGCTGCTGCACTCCAAGGTCTTCACTGTCATAAGAAAATAGATTATTGGAAGGACATAGAAAAACCTGGTGCCGTCATGAACGATGAAATGAGAAAAATCACCGACCTTCTGGACAACATGAAATCCGACCGGTATCCCCTGGGGGATTACTGCTACATCGGCAAACGCGGGGTTCGCCGATTGGATGGATATGAGAAGGCCAGCGGCAAGGCGGTCTACACGATCGATATGAAGCTGCACGGGATGCTCTACGCCAAGTTCCTGACATCGCCGTTCGCCCATGCCAGGATCAAATCCATGGATACCAGCCTCGCCGAGGGCTATCCCGGTGTGCGCGCGGTTCTCCGCTATGACGACCCGGAACTGCCCGAAACCGCGAACCTTGGCGGGCATGTACCCAATGAACTCGCCGTGCTGACCGACAAGGCGTATTTCCAGGGGGAAGAAGTCGGTGCGGTTGTGGCTGCCGACACGGAAGATATTGCGGATGAAGCTTTAAAGCTGATCGAAGTGGAGTGGGAAGAACTTCCCTTTGTCCTCGACGTACTGGAAGCCAAGAAAGAAGACGCCCCCCTGGCACAACCCGAAGCCTTTCCGGAAGGAAATTATATCAACGAAGGATTCCTCGACGTGGAGGAGCTTGGAGACGTGAAGAAGGGATTCGCCGAAGCGGATAAGATCGTTGAGTTCCGGGCTGAACGCATTCTTACCACCTGGATGGGACCGGAACGTCCCTGCGGCATATTCAACTGGAACGGCGAGTATCCCGAAGTGTGGCTCAAACAGCAGCACCCCCAGGTCGGCAAGCGGGCTATCGCATCCTGGTACGGCGGCATCCCGATGAACCGGATCCAGCTTCACTGCCCTTACCAGGGCGCCAGTTTCGGCGGGTGGAGCCACTGTTCCTGGAACATGGGGCCCTATTACTGCGCCGGGATCCTGTCCAAAAGGACCGGGAAGCCGGTCAAGTGGATTTTTAGCCGCAGGGAGGACTTCTACGGCGGAGAGATGGATGAGGGCGTCTATTTCTTCAGGGTCGGCGCGAAGAGCGACGGCACCATCACGGCGGTCGAGGGGAAGGCGCAGCTGGCCAACCAGTGGTTTCCCGTTTTCGG
>DKBB01000105.1 GCA_002451015.1 Acidobacteria bacterium UBA6911 | reverse complement strand
CCTCATTCTTGCCTATCTGGGTTTAACACTCGATTGGCCCGTCGGATCTCTCTCATAATCGTTTCAGATGGATGAAATTCAACCTTTGCGGTGATCGGCTTGGGACTGACTAATCCGGCCGCAACTCGCTGAGGATTCCTGCGTCCTCTAGGCATTACGGTAACGTCGATGCGACCAAGACCAGAAAGCAGGAGACGGGCCCCGGAATTGACTGGTAAATCGGGTATTTTCCCCATTATCCAAACGAGAAGACCGGTGAAGACACAATCGAAAGCCTGATCTGCAGAGCTTTGATCCCACCCCGAAATATCCCTAAGTAACTGGACGAACTCTCTTCGCCCGTTCTTAATCCAGGTTTCAGGTCTGTGGCTCATTCTCTTACCTCATTCGCAATTTTGGCTTCGTATAAATATTATAATCCGATCGCGTCAACCCATCGCGAAGGAAGTCGTTATGTTGTCTTATACGGCCGATCTATATGGGGTGGGATCAGGCTTGAGAAAGAAAATACGACAAAGCGGTATATGTGAAGCGCTTCACTATTTATTGCTACCAAATATTTTTACCTGAATTTTCTGATGCACAAATCAAATGAAGGGAGTCTACCCGGTAGACTGAGATTTTTTAGCTTATTCCAAGATTGCTTTAATAAAGGCATCAGCCGGATCAGCATAAAAAACAATATTTATTTTAGTTGCCATCTCATCGGGGAGTTCGAGAAGTTGCCGACGCGATGAGATCGGCATCAGCACTTGAGTAGCGCCTTTTTCAACCGCTAATTCAGCTACAGCGACAGGATTGGAATCATTTCCACTGAACCTCCGAGATTAAGCGAACCGACGATTATTAATCCGCCTTTTGTGCTTCGCTCCAAAACACTTCCACACAGGGCTAATAGCACCGGTAAACCTAAGCCGTGACCGGACCGATCCGTGTCCATAGCTCGTAACTGAATTGAAAACTCATGGCTACGAGGATCCCGGTCTCCCACTAAATCCTTGGCTTTTGAATAGAGATTTTGCTCACCGTATCGAACACTTTCGCGGAAAGCCGGTGGAACAGGCGCATTAAGGATTTTTACTCCACTTCCGGGTCCGCATGTAGCTTCAATTCGATACAACGAAGGCGCCGCTTCTTGGTTGCCAGGGCTTATCGCCCATACCTGACCCGGGGGCAGGGGGTCTGCTTCAATGGCCTCGTAGCTGTGTAATTCCGGCGTCGAAACGAACTGTTCGACTCCATCCAATCCCATGAAGTAGCTGAAATGCGTATTCCAGAATTCTGTCTTTAGGCAGCGCTTTTGCTGTTCTTTAACACGCCGGCGTGATTCAAGTGCAATTCTTACGATCGCTTCCAGTTCTTCGTCTGGAATCGGCATATCAGGATCGGGGAATAAAAGCTTCAGCATCCCGCTGATAGTCTTGCTGCAGGCTTCGATATCGCGACCACTAAGCGCCCCCGGCACAAATGCTCCGTAAAAAGGATAGGAAACAAAAATATTTTTATTGACAAAGCACTCATTGCCGAGAGAATACTTATCCTACATTGTAGTACCTACTATAGTGGGGTGCAGTTTCGGCTTTGAAGCATTTTGAAAGGATTAGTTTCCTCAGGGGTGAGGTTTCTATGAATCCAGGATGCAGAATTGCTGCCAGTTTGGACCGCCTGGCCGTCTCGGCAATTTTCCCGGTCACAAGATGCCAATCGCCATTGGCGAGCGTGTTCAGCACCGAGGATTTCCTAGCGACGGTTATCGCAGTCTCGACTAAATTAAAAACCAAACTTGCCAGACCTGGCCGCACGAAAAAGCAATCCAGGCTTGTGGGGAATCCGGGCGATATACCCCCATCCGTCTCTAAGCACAGAAGAACGTCCATCCGCAAAAGTCCTCTGCTTGTACGCATTTCATTTCCACCGTCAGAGCCCGGTAGATCGGGGGGAGCTGATCAACCCTATCCTTCAGGCTGAGGACTCTGTCTCGCCGAATTCAACCACCACTCAGAGTTACGGATCTAAGATATGCCAGCAGGACTATGGACACTCGTTGCCGGAAAAACGAACCGATTCCAATGTTCCTAGATAGATTCCAGCCGGCATAACGCGGAATAGGAAGAGCTAGTCCACTCACTATTTAATTAAGCGGAACCCATAAGGTCAAAATAAAAAGCACTTCGATCCTATGGGAGAGGATATGTATCAACGGACGACGGAAGGAAGAATGTACCAGGGAAATATTCATGATTTTCGCATACACAACCTTGTGACGTTCGCTAATTGCAGAACCGGTCGCGGAGCGATTGGATATTCGTGGTTGGAGAAAAAACCGGCGAAGAGTGAAAATCTTAAGAGGGTGGCTGGAATACGAGCCTGCGCCCTGAATTCGGGGATCGTTACCGTCTTCTCTCGCAAAGCGGTTCCAGGAGCTTCCCCGGATCTGAGAGATGCAGACAAATGCGTTGTCGAAGGCGATGGTCGGCAAAGATCAGCTGAATTCATGAGTATGTTATTGCCGCAAGCAATGAAAACCGTTACGGAGATATACAGTACCGGGGATGGTACGGCGAACGTTGGCTCGGACTACGGTGAGACGTTTTCAATGGAACAGGCCTGCCTTTGTCCACAAGCAGGATCAAGATCGGAAAATCCATCGACAAACAGGACGGGGGTGAAGTCGTGGTGGAAGTATTGCGGGCCGTAAAGCCCTGAGATGAGGAGGAATTACTAAAATGATTCAAAAAACCGGCACGGGCCTGAAATGCCTGACACTAATCCTATGCATTATCCTATCCGCGATTACCGGTCGTGCGCAGGCAAACACTGATGCGCCGGCTCAGGACTCCGGATCCATCAAAGCCTACAGTAAATATGATTTTGTTCCGGGAGAAAAGATAATCGGATTTGAAGATTATTCTAACGGGAGCATAGGCGATTTTCCCGCCGGGTGGGACACCAACGCTTCCGCGGAGATCGTGACCGTAGAAGGAAAGCCCGGGCGCTGGCTCTGGCTCACCAAGCCGGGTGTGTTTGTGCCTGAATTTACTGACAAGTATCCCGACGATTTCACTTTTGAATTCGACCTGCTTCACGGTCTTCCCGTCAACGGAGCTGCATTGTATCTCACGCTGGCGGAATTGGAGGATATTGCGAAGCCGCAAAATTACACATTGGGAACCAACAGGGTGCAGCTCGAGTTGAGCACTGCCAGCACAGGCACCACAATAGGAATTTCCAGATGCGCACTGAGAAAGAACGGCGAGAGCGAACCAGCAAACCAGATCGAGACCAACATGCTCAGTGATAAGTACAATCCTGTTCATGTCGCGATCTGGCGCCAAAAGGAGAGGGTAAGAGTTTATCTCAATCAGGTAAAAATATGGGATGTCCCAAGAGCACTGGCCAAAGAAGCCAAGCTGAATGCTCTCGTATTCGCGATAGATTACGCGGAAGAGGGAGTGCAGCATTATATCGGCAACCTGCGCCTTGCCATCGGGGCGCCCGATACCCGCAACAAACTTCTTACCGCGAACAAATGGGTGACGCACGGAATTCTCTTTGACGTTAACAGCGCCATCATCAAACCGGAATCCTATGGAACCCTGAAAGAAATTGCGAACGTGCTCAAGGAATACCCCGATCTG
>DKBB01000232.1 GCA_002451015.1 Acidobacteria bacterium UBA6911 | reverse complement strand
ACCGAGCCGTAGTACGGCACCGCCGCTTTCAGTTCCGGAGAATGCACCGCGACCTGATTGGTCATCGCCCCGCCCCAGCAAAATCCCGTGCAGCCGACATTTCCGGTAGTCTGGGGATGCGTCCTGAGATACTCGACCGCGGCGACAAAGTTCTTCGTGGTGGCCGCCTGATCCAGGTTCCTCATTTTCCCCAGCGCTTCCTGAGTGTCCTCCGGAGAGCCGCCCAGAGGCGACAGGGCATCCGGGGCGATCGCCAGGAATCCCTCCAGCGCCATGTGCCGGGCCACATCTTCGATGTGGGGATTGAGCCCGAAAATTTCATGGATGACAATGACAGCCGGAAGTTTTTCCTTTCCCTTCGGCCGGGCCATATAGGCCTGCATTTCGCCGCCCTCAATGGGGTAGGTAATCTTCCGGGTTTCCAGGCGCGGATCGTCGGCAGCCACGGTTTCCGCCCTTGCTTCCGAACCGGACAGCACCATGCAGCCCGCAATGCCGGAACCCGCCAGCACCATGCAATGCCTGAGAAATTCCCTCCGGTCTTCCGTGATTCCCGGATGATGTTCCAAAGGTTCGATTTTCATTTGTGTCATGGCTGTATCTCCTCCGCGAATGACTCTGTTAGATGTTTCCTGTGAGTGCGTTTTTAAANNCAAAGAAAATACATATAAATACTTCGCGGCTTCGTGGCTTTGCGTTAATTCTTTTATTTAATGCGCGATTTTAAAGAGTCACAGGCCAGTGAATCCTGCAGGGCGCGGGCGATTTCGCCGGTGATGGAGTCTGCGGCTTCGGCCGGATCGGGAGCTTGCACAATGGGTCTGCCGACCACGATGTAGTTTGCTCCTGCCCGGATCGCATCGTATGGAGTCGCCGTGCGGGATTGGTCCTGGGTCCCAATCCCCGAGGGACGGATACCGGGTATAACCAGCTGAAGACTTGCATCCATTTTACTGCGCAGCATGGATATTTCTCTGGCGGAGGCAACGAGTCCCCGAATCCCGGCATTGTAGGCCGTTCTGGCAAGCCTCTCGACCCACTCCTCCATCGATCCTCTTACGCCGAATCGATCCATGTCTGCTTCGGAAAGACTTGTCAGGGCTGTCACCGCCAGTACCAGGGGCGGCGAATCAGAGCTTTGGGCTTCACGGGCGGCGGTTTCCAGCATGACCGGACCCCCGGAAGCGTGCACCGTAACCATATCGATTCCGAGCCTGCAGACGGATCGGACCGCTCCGGCGACGGTGTTGGGAATGTCGTGCAGTTTGAGGTCCAGGAATATTTTCTCTCCACGATCGCGGATTTCTTCAACGAGGCGCGGGCCTTCACGGGTGAAAAGCTCCAGGCCGATTTTGAAATATCCCACGTGACCGGACAGCTGATTTACAGCGGCAAGAGCGGGCTCCCGGTCCGGCACATCCAGGGCGACGATCAGACGGGATTGTGGATCATTCATAGGCGCGCAAGCTCCCGACCAGTTCGTTGATATCTTCGATATTACGGGATCGACAGTATTCCTGAAGCCCCAGGGCGATCCTCTGAGAGGCATCGGGCTTGTAAAAATTCGCGGTTCCGACCTGGACGGCGCGCGCCCCGGCAATGAGAAATTCCAGGGCGTCTTCGGTCGAGGCGATCCCGCCCACCCCGATTACGGGAATTTTTACCGCCTGACAGGCTTCCCAGACCATTCGCAGGGCGATCGGTTTGATCGCCGGCCCGGAGAGGCCACCCGTAAGGAAGCGCAGCCGGGGCTGTCTTTTATCGACATCGATGGCCATGCCTACAAGAGTGTTAATAACCGATACCGCGTCAGCTCCGGCGTCCTCGCATGCCCGGGCGAATTCGCGGATATCCGTGACATTGGGAGAAAGCTTGACCCAGAGCGGCAGATTCTTCGAAGCTTTCCTGGCGGCGGCCGTCACCTTGTAGGTGTCCTTAGGGTTCTTGTTGAAATGAAAGCCACCCTTTTCCACGTTTGGACAGGAGATATTCAGCTCCAGGGCTGCGATCCCGGGGCATTCATTCAGAAACCGGGCGACCTCCAGGTAATCGTTGAGTTCAAAACCGACGATATTGACGACAATTTTTGTTTCATAATTTCTAAGGACCGGCATTTTTGTCGTTACGAATTCCGTGGCGCCGATGTTCTGCCAGCCGATGGCGTTCAGCATGCCGGAGGCTGTTTCATAAATGCGGGGAGGGGGGTTGCCCTTGATGGGTTTCATGGAAAGGCCTTTGACCACAATCCCGCCGATGGCGTTCAGGTCCATCAGGTTGGCGAATTCCAGGCCGTAGCCGAATGTGCCACTGGCCGTCAGAACCGGATTCCGGAAGCGCACTCCGGCAATCTCAACAGCCATTCGGTTTTTTTTCAGCGGTTCTTTCTTACTTTTCATAATCTATCGCAGTTATGTCCGTTCAAAACCCAGAAGGGAATCCTCTTCTGGGAACAGGAAGCGGGAAACTTCGAACGGTTATACCGGAGCTGTCTCCCAATCAATAAGCCGGCTGTTGAAGACAGGACCTTCCTGGCAGACCCGGAGATACTGTTCTTCTCCGCCACGGCCTTTGCTCCGAACAACGCAACCCAGGCAGGCCCCGAGCGAACATCCCATGCGTGCTTCGAGACTGACGTCACACGGGTGTTTCTTCTGTACCGATAGCCTGTGGACCGCCCGCATCATTTCCCACGGACCGCAGGCATAAATGCGGATGTTGCGGTGCGCCTTTTTGTCTAGAAACCGCGCCAGGGGTTCCGTGACAAGCCCGCGTTCGCCGAAAGATCCGTCTTCGGTTGCGTAGTATGTATCCATCCCCAGTTTTTCGAAATATTCCCGCAACACAAGGGCGGAGAGGTTTGCTCCCCCATAGAACAAAACGGGTTTGATGTTCTGCTGCATCAGGTCCCGGGAGAGCAGGTAAAGCGGTGCAATGCCGACCCCGCCGGCCACGAGGCAGGCCATTTCCACCCTGTTTTTCATTTCAGCCGATACCTTGAATCCATGCCCCTGCGGGCCCAGACAATGAATCGTCTGCCCCGGTTTCATTCGAACCAGCTTATGGGTTCCGATCCCGACATCTTTGACCAGCAGTTCCAGACCCGCCGGTTTGCCGCTGCCTGCGTTCCGGTATATATTAAAAATAGTAAAAGGACGGCGAAGAAGGGGGTTTTCATCCACCTCTTCCACGCATTTAAGCATCATGAATTGACCCGCGCGAATCATCCGGGCCTGCTCTGTCGTGCGGAGAGTGATCAGGTAGTTGTCCGAACCGAGTTCTCTGATGTCTTTTATTTTTACTTTTTTATCCAGCATTTCGAATTAGTATAGGTAGTAACTAGCTGTTTGCAACGCATTTCCGCGTGTGATATTATCCCCCCGCACCGGAGAGGATCAATTATTTTTCAGCACGATTTCCACCATGAAGAAAGCTAAAGGGAAGCTTCTGATGAAGGCCGAAGAGATCGACCTTGCTCTGGCAAGGATCTCTGCGGAAATTATCGAAAAGTTGAGCCCCGAAGATGATTTCGCCTTCATCGGTATCCGAAGCCGCGGGGTGCACCTGGCCGAGCGGCTGCGCGATAAAATAGGGGCGATACTCAAGCGTCCCGTTGCCTCCGGTATCCTGGACATCACGCTGTACCGGGACGACCTTACGGCCGTCAGCGACCACCCCATACTGCGCGAAACCTTGATCGATTTCAATGTCAATAATCTCAGCCTGGTACTGGTGGACGATGTACTGTATACCGGCCGGACGATACGCGCCGCCTTGGACGGGATCATGGATCTCGGACGGCCCAAAAAAATCCAGCTGGCGGTGCTGATGGATCGCGGAGGGCGCGAACTTCCCATCCAGGCCGATTACGTGGGAAAGCGAATAGAAATTGCTGAAAATGAAACCATAGAGGTGCGTTTGAACGAAGAGGATGGCGAGGAGCAGGTCGTTCTCTTGAGAAAACCTGGGAAAAAGACCGCTAAGTAGATGGATGGAAACGAAACGGCAATGGAACGCCATCAATATAAGGGCTGAAAAATCGTTTGTGTTCTATAGCTGTTTGACAGGATTTCAGTTTCGGATAACAGGAAACCTCGGGCGGAAGTTATGGCGTCGCTCAGACATAAAGATCTTCTAGGTATCGAGCAGTTGTCGGTGGAGGATATTCAGCTTATCCTGGACACGGCGGAGGCGCTGAAGGAAGTCGCTGCCCGCCCGGTCAAGAAAGTCCCGCCCCTGCGGGGGAAAACCGTCATCAACCTGTTTTTCGAGCCTTCCACGCGCACCCGGTCTTCTTTCGAGCTTGCCGAGAAGCGGCTGAGCGCGGATATCCTGAACTTCTCCGCATCCACAAGCAGCGTTTCCAAGGGGGAAACTCTGCTCGATACCGCCCGCACCCTTGAAGCTATGTCGCCCGATATCATCGTCATCCGCCATGGGTCGGCCGGGGCGCCCCATCTTCTTGCAAAGGAGTGCCACGCTTCCATCATCAATGCTGGCGACGGCATGCATGAGCACCCGACCCAGGCGCTTCTGGATGCATTGACGGTCCTGACGGTGAAAAAGAAGCTGGACGGGATGAAAATGGCCATCATCGGGGATATCGCCCACAGCCGGGTCGCGCGCTCGAATACGATCCTGTTCCACAAGGTCGGCGCCGAAGTCTGGGTGTGCGGTCCCCCGACATTGATTCCCTGGGAATACGAGAGACTGGGAGCCAGAATAACCGGGCGCATGGAGGAAGCCATCGACGGCGCGGATGTGATTATGATGCTCCGCGTGCAGAATGAGCGGCAGAATGAAGCCTTTATTCCGTCCACCCGGGAATATTACAATTTTTATGGATTAACGCGCGAAAGGATGCGCCTGGCGAAAAAAGACACGATTGTCATGCATCCGGGGCCGATGAATCGCGGGGTGGAGATCGATTCGGATGTCGCCGACGCGGACTACTCCGTTGTGCTGAACCAGGTCGCAAACGGAATCGCCACGCGCATGGCGGTACTGTACCTGCTTTCCGGCAATGCGGGATTGAAAGCGAAGAAGCGCACACATTAAGCGAGAGCGGTTTTCAGCAGTTTTAAGTAGAGTTGAAGAGGAGTATCGTTCCCGACTTCCTGCTATCCGTAAGATTCAATAACAGGAAACAGGGAACGGGAAACGCGGGAACCATTCATGCAATTAATTCTACGCAAAGGGCGGGTGGTGGATCCGTCGCAAAACCTGAACAGGATCGCCGATGTCGGCATAGACGACGGTCGCGTGGCTGAAATTGCGGCGCGAATCCGCAAGAAGGGACGCAAGGAAATCGATGCGCGCGGACTGATCGTATTCCCGGGCTTTATCGATATGCATGTGCATTTGCGGGAGCCCGGCCGCGAAGACGCGGAAACAATCGAATCGGGCACGAATGCAGCCGCCTGCGGCGGTTTTACGGCGGTGGCGTGCATGCCCAACACGCAGCCCGTGAACGATTCGGAGGCCGTCACGTCCTTCATCCTGGAAAGGGCCCGCGAAGTGTCGAAGGTCGCTGTCTATCCCGTCGGGGCCATCACAAAGGGTAGCCAGGGTAAAATGCTTGCGGAAATCGGAGAAATGTACCGGTCGGGCATTGTGGCTGTCAGCGACGACGGACACTCCGTCCAGGACAACCAGGTCATGCGCCGGGCGATGGAGTATTCCCGTCTTTTTAACCTGCCCGTCATCGATCACTGTGAAGACACGGACCTTGCCGCCGGCGGTGTGATGCATGAAGGGTATTATTCGACATTGCTCGGGTTGCGCGGCATCAATCCCGCAGCCGAAGAGCTACAGATCGTGCGGGACGCTATCCTGGCGGGACAGACCGGAGCCCACGCACACATCGCACATCTTTCCACAAGGCGTTCTCTGGAAGCGGTGGTGAACGCCAGGAAAAAAGGGAAGGTGGCCATCACCTGTGAAGTGACGCCGCACCACCTGCTACTGACGGACTCGCTGGTCACATCTTATGACACCAATACCAAGATGAACCCCCCGTTGCGGTCTCAGGACGACGTGGACGCCATGGTGCAGGGAATCGTTTCCGGTGATGTCGACGCCATAGCCACCGATCACGCGCCGCACAACATCAACGACAAGATGCTCGAATTCGACCGGGCGCCTTTCGGAATTGTGGGACTCGAAACGGCCGTCGGTCTGATTTACGACCGTTTCGTGCGTACGGAAATCCTGTCCCTGGAAAGAATGGCGCAGCTTTTTTCCACGAACCCGGCACGCATTCTTCGCCTGGACCGGGGCACAATGGTCAAAGGAGCGTGGGCAGATATTACCGTCGTCGATCCAGATTTGCGTCACGAGGTGTGTTCGAAAAATTTCATTTCCCGGAGCCGCAATACCCCCTTTGAGGGCTGGAAACTCCGGGGCGGCCCCGCCATGACGATTGTCAGGGGCAAGGTCGTCTGGAGCCTCTAACTTGATTCATCCACTTTTAAAACCTCACTGCAGAGACTTTGAACATTTGACATGATTTCACGTTGACAAGTTCGCTAGTTCCGTTCACGGGTTCATGGTTTTAGATTCCAGCGAATTTTGAGCCTGTTACTCGGATCAGTTTTTACTGCCTGTCAATATTCGATATTATTCTGGCCTATCGAACCACTTTAAATCGTTGATTTGTTAAAGGAAACTGACAACCTGCGAACTGTATTTAATCTCCCGAGAAACAGGTTGTTTCATGCGGCCTCACATGCAACCAGGCCGAGGTCGGGCTGCCTTGTATCAGTTGGCGGCGCAGACGATATCTCGAAGTGTCTTGATATGGTTCTGTATGGAGGAAAGATCCCGGGGATATTTCGAATGGGCAAGATAGTATTCGAGATCCGACAGGGCCTTGGAAAAGAGGCCTGCCTGCATGTAAAGCAGTCCCCGATCGCGCAATTCCGAGGGAATTCCGGGATTGAGCAGAAGGATCTTCTCTATGACCGCCAGCGCTTCATAGTCCTGCTCGTTCTGTTCGTATATGCTTTTGAGGTTATAGAGGATTCGAGTGATAATGGCGCGGTTTCCCAGCGGTTGAAGAAGGGAAGAACTCATGGATACCGAGCTGTTTCCGGTTTTATCCAGCATCTCCTGGCAATCTTTTGGGGTGAGAATCCGCCCCATGTTGAACGGATCGATAATGATTTCATAGCTTTCCGCGAAATGTTTTACCAGAAAGTGTTCGGGAAATCCCAGTCCCGTTATGGGAAATCCGATGCGCTTTGCCACTTCCATGTAGACGACCGAGAGTGTAATCGGGATTCCGAGTTTGCGGTCGAGAACTTCATTTAAATAATAATTCCCTGGATTGTAACAGTCCTCGCTGTTGCCGCGCAGTCCTTCCTGGACAAAGAGGGCTTCGTTGATGCTTTCAATAATGCCTAAAGGCGTGCAGTCCCGGCCGACCAGCACTTCGGTCCGGGCGGCCAGGGTGTCCAGGTGTCTCAGATATTGCGGAAGATCCAGGCCCGGGTATTCCTCCATTGCCAGAGTCAGGGCAACCCGGTCCAGGGGGAATGCCGCGTCGTCCAATTCAGCCATTTCGGCAAAAGACTGGCGGGCTTGGAGTATATTTACAATCACGCCGGGTTGTCGAACAGGATGAGAAGGCTTTCAACCTGTACCTCTTCAAGGGAGAGGACTACCCTGTTCGCCTCCTTTAGTTTTTCGGGGGGATAGCTGTTGCTGACCGCAAGGCAGCGCATGCCAGCGGCCCGGGCGCCGGAAACGCCTCCGACGGAATCCTCTATCACAAGGCATTCTTCCGGCTTTATCCAGGATGACTTCCGGTCCATGATCAAATTCAGTTTTTCCAGAGCAAGCAGGAAGCTTTCAGGGTGCGGTTTGCCGAGAGAGAAGTCTTCCGCGGCTACAATAACCAGAAAATGACGGTTCAGCCCTGTCGCTTCCATTATGTTTTCGATTTCTTCACGGCTCGCGCCGGAAGCTATAGCCAGGGGACAGTGACGTGCGGCTGCCTCGATAAATTGAGCTGCTCCTTTAAAAATAGGGAGTCGATTCCCCAGACGTCGGTTATACGACGCCGTTTTTATTTGAAGTGTGCGGGTTCGTTCCCCGTCGTTCAAAAAGACATCGTGATCGCGGCAGATTGTTTCCAGGCACTCGATGTCGTCCAGCGGCAGGTATTTCTTCCAATAATCCTCTTCGGTCAGGGCAATCCCAAGATTGGCTACCGCTTCCTGCATTGCTTTGAAATGCAGGGGTTCGTCGTCGAGAATTACGCCGTTAAAATCGAAAATAATTGCTTTCAACATAAGATTCCAATGGAATTGAGCATCGCCGTTATTAAATATTTCCGGGCTTTCTATCTTTTAAAGGAACTGGCAACGGGGCTTTTCTGGATTGCCATCCTTCGCCTGTAGCCTCGGCTGATAAGTCGGCCGGCAAGCTGCCGCTTTCGGGCCTTCAAGCGCAATCGTAACAACGGCGGCATGCACGCATGCATGCTGAGCTTGAGAGCGCCCTCCGAATGCCAAAGCTAAAATATTCACATACCAGGCTCTTTAAAACAACAGGGGAAATAGTCTACGCATGTAAGATTTTATGAGAAAAGGAAAACCCAAGGAGGCGAATGTTTATTGTCGGGATGGTTAATAGAAAATTAAGTGGATCTTATAGAAAAGACAGGGACCGACGCTCCTGTTAAGATCGGTCCCTGCACACAGTAGGAATGAGGATTATATCCCACCTCAGGGTATGCTGACTGTCATGGGCGATTGAAGCTTGAATTCGAGCACGGTTTCAGCAGGGATTTTCAGTACTTCTCCCTTCGTGAGGACTTGTACTCCCGTACCGGCACCGGCGCCTGCCGCTGCTCCGATCGCAGCCCCTTTCCCACCGCCCGCAATCGCCCCGATAATGGCTCCGATAGCTGCGGTGCCTCCTACGGTTGCGGCGGTTTTCTTTCCTCTGGACGATCCCTCTTCAATGTGGTCCGTGGTGCGGATGTAATACCTCCTGCCGTTTGCGATCAACTCCGTCAGTTCGAGCAGCATTTGCGACCTGCCGCTCAATTTGCCCGATTCCTTTGCGTAGGCGATCCTGCCTTTCAATCGCGAACCGCGTTGCGCAATCACATACCCGTCCTGCTCCAGCGGTTCTTCCAGAATCGCGTCAAACACGTCTCCGACTCGGTTCCGGTCCGTGTCGATTGCCGTTGTGGTCCGCACAAGGAACGGCGTGCCTTCCGGGAGTGTCACTGTAGAACCGCTATCGTTTTCATATTGGATATCCTCCTCCAGAGGAACCGCCTGTACCGTTTCGGTTATCGGCTCCGGTTCAGAGGGGATAACTACTGATTGCTCCGATACTGGGGGCGATGCATAAGTGGGTGCGGAGACTGTATTCTCCGGTTCCGAAAAGACAATCTGCGCGATGTCGGAGATCTGGAAATTCTCGGTTCTTCCCAGGATCCGGAAATCCACCGTCCGTGAATCCCCGCGAATGAATGTGCCCGAGTAGGCTGTTCCGTCCCTGAGAATAATCCGGTCAGCCGCGGCCGTTGCACTGCAGAGCAGAGTGGCCAGGAACGCCGAGATCAGTGTGATCCTGAATTTCATATTTACATCTCCTTTCGCCGCATTTAGCAATAATATGCACGAATTTCTGTACCCTTATATTGGAGTAAAGTAACGCGCGATTGTTTCAGATTCAATCAGATCTTTTGTGGCAGCGTTGTTCTAGATGTATTACGAAGTCATGGGTTGAAGGAGCAAATATGCTATTCTTATGCATGGAGGAGGCCATCGGGATTCCATTTTCTGCCGGCATTGTCGCTTTGTATGCAACCGTCAGCCGGCATACAGGCCAAATGCGCCGCAGCCTTTATGAAGCGGCGAAACTTCAGGAGAAATGAGGATCGGGGACGAACCGGTTAAATCATTTGACTGCTGCATACTCCCGGATATTCTCCTGCGAGGGAGTTTTTATGCATGAACTGGGTATTGCACGGAATATTCTGGACATAGTGCAGCATTCCGTTCCTGTTGACCGGTACCCGGAGGTGAAATGGATCAGGATCCGCATCGGCCAGTTGTCCGGGATTGTGCCCGATTCTCTGGATTTCTGTTTTAGCGCTATTATAAGTGAAACAGATATGAGGCAGGCTATCCTTAAAATGGAAACGGTTCCCACAGTTTCGCTGTGCAGAGATTGTGAACATCAATTCACAGTGGAGGAATTTACCTTTACATGCCCATCCTGCAACAGCGCTAACCTCGAACTTCTCTCCGGCCGGGAGCTGGAGGTTGTGGATATAGAGTTAGTGGATGATTAAACCTCTATTCCGATACGGAATTGAGGCGGGAGAGAGGGTCCTATGAGCGTAATCACTATTGAACGGAAGGTGCTTGAGAAAAACGATCAGATCGCCGTCCGGAATCGACGCCTTTTCGAGGAGCGAGGGATTTTCACCTTGAACCTCGTCAGTTCTCCCGGATCCGGCAAAACCAGCATCCTTGAAAGGACCTTTCAGGGTTTGCGGGATACCATGAATATAGCCGTCATAGAAGGGGACGTACAGACCGACTTGGATTCGCAGCGGGTTGCCCAATACGGGGTGCCCGTCGTACAGATTGTCACGCTCGGAGGCTGTCACCTGGATGCAAACCTGGTGCAGGATGCCCTGACAAAGCTGGATTTGACAGGAGTGGAACTGCTCTTCATCGAAAATGTCGGCAACCTGGTGTGCCCATCGAATTACGACCTCGGAGAAGCCCTGAAGGTGGTGGTGTTGAGCACAACAGAGGGAGACGACAAACCCCTTAAATACCCGGCAATGATCCGTAATTCGTCGGTACTGCTGATCAACAAGATCGATCTCATTCCCTATCTGCCGTGCAACCCGGATACCCTCAGAAACAATGCCCTCAAAATTAATCCCGATCTGAAAATCTTTGAGATATCCTGCGTCACGGGGGAAGGAATTTCCGGTTGGTGCGACTGGCTGAAAAAGAAGGAATGTCCGGTCAAGTGATTCTGAGGATGCAGGTTACCATCCGTGGCGCTGTGCAGGGGGTAGGCTTCCGACCCTTCGTATACCGGCTTGCATCCGATATGAAACTGACCGGACGGGTGTTCAATTCTCCCCGGGGGGTTTTCATTGAAATTGAAGGTCTGCGAGGGGATCTTGAGACCTTCCTTTTTCGAGTTCAGCATGAGAAGCCTGCCCCGGCGTCCATTCAGAGCCTGGAGTTTTCCTTCCTGGATCCGGTCGGTTTCGCGGAATTTAAAATCCAAAACGGCGATCCAGCAGGGAACTACAGTGCTCTGATCCTGCCCGATATTGCCGCCTGCGAAACGTGTCTTGCGGAAGTTTCGGATCCGGACAACCGGCGCTACCGCTACCCTTTTACCAACTGCACAAACTGCGGTCCGCGTTTCACGATCGTTGAGTCCCTTCCCTACGACCGACCGAACACGTCCATGAAATCCTTCGAAATGTGTTCTGAATGCCGCCGGGAATATGAAGACCCCCTGGACCGGCGGTTCCATGCCCAGCCAAACGCCTGCCCCGACTGCGGACCCGTGCTGGAATTATGGGATTCTTGCGGCAGCACACTGGCGGATCGCTATGATGCTCTGGTGCAGTCGGCAGAAGCGATTCTGGAGGGGAAGATCGTGGCCGTGAAAGGGATCGGGGGATTTCATCTTCTTGCCGCTGCCGGAAACGATAGGGCGGTTGCGGAACTGCGGCAAAGAAAGCATCGCGAGGAGAAGCCGTTCGCCCTGATGTACCCGTCGCTCGGGAGGATCTCGACGGACTGTGAAGTTTCCAGGTTTGAAGAACGGTTGTTGACATCTCCCGAGTCTCCGATCGTGATCCTACGACGAAAGAATTCTGCGTCTTCAAAAAACATTGCCTGTTCTGTGGCTCCGGGCAATCCCTGTCTCGGCGTGATGCTTCCCTATACACCCATGCATCAGCTCCTGATGCAGCAACTCGGCGCGCCGGTCATCGCGACCAGCGGCAATATCTCCGACGAGCCGATTTGTACGGACGAACGGGAGGCGCTGGTTCGGCTTGCTGCAATCGCCGACTTTTTTCTCGTCCACAACCGTCCGATTGTCCGGCATGTGGACGATTCCATCGTCCGGGTCCTGCTGGGCAGGGAACTCATCCTCCGGCGTGCCCGAGGGTACGCGCCTCTGCCTCTGCATTCCAGAGGCATTTTGCCCGGGATCCTGGCTGTCGGCGGCCATTTGAAAAACACCGTCGCAGTATCCATCGACGATAACATCTTCATCAGCCAGCACATCGGAGACTTGGAAAACAGGGAGACTTCCGGAGCCTTTCTGGGCGCGATCGAAAGCTTCCGCCGCCTGTACCGTTTCGATCCTGAAAAAGTTGCGGCGGACATGCATCCGGATTATATCTCCTCAAAATACGCCCGGGAATGCGGTATCCCGGCAATCTGGGTGCAACATCATTACGCCCATGTAACGGCTTGCATGGCGGAAAACGAGCTGGAAGGTACGGTGCTGGGCGTCGCGTGGGACGGCACCGGTTTCGGTCCGGACGGCACGGTGTGGGGCGGAGAATTCCTGCTCACCAATCGGACCTCATTCGACCGGGTTGGTTCCTTGAGGCAGTTCAGCCTGCCCGGGGGCGAATCGGCGATCCGGGAGCCTAGGCGCACGGCACTCGGCGTTCTTTATGAAGCACTGGGCGAACAGGTATTCGAACGATCGGACCTTCATCCAGTTCAGGCTTTCGACAAATCGGAGATCTCCGTAATCGCACATATGCTGAAGAGAAGGCTAAACTCGCCCCGGACCTCCAGCGCGGGGCGTCTCTTTGATGCCGTGGCCTCGATCTCGGGAATGCGCCAGGAGATCCGGTTTGAAGGACAGGCGGCCATGGAAACGGAATTTGCCATTGGATCATTGGTGTCGGAGGAGGCTTACCCGTTTACCATTGCAGACCGGGAGTCGATTCCCAAATGCCGGGATGACGGAAACGGTCCGGATCCACACTTCCCGGCCGGTATGATTGTAGACTGGAAACCTATGATCCTTGCCCTTGTCGAGGACATTGGAAATTCAATTTCCCCGGGACTGGTTTCGATCAAGTTTCACAACACATTGGTAGAGATTATCGTTGAAGTGTCCAGGCGAGTGGGTGAAACACGGGTTGTTCTGACCGGGGGCTGTTTTCAGAACAGGTATCTCCTGGAACGGTCGGTGCGGCAGCTCGAAGCTGCGGGCCTTAGACCTTACTGGCACCAGAGAATACCGCCCAATGACGGATGTATTGCTCCAGGCCAGATTGTCGCCGTATCGAGGATGCTTAAGCAATCGGATATGAAAAACCCTGATTCTCTAAAGGCCGTGAAATAAGAGATATAGACCTCAGAAATCAGGAGCCAGAAATAATAATAAGAATCGAGAGAATACAAATATTACTTCTGAGTTCTGACTACTGGCTTCTGGCTTCTAATAAGAATAAGATCCATATACGGATTTAGCAACGAACCATTGAGGGTCATCTTAAGTATGAGACTGAGGTTTTTATGTGTTTAGCCGTCCCCGGTAAAGTCCTGAGTATAGAGGGAGACGATCCGTTGATGCTCTGCGGCAGAGTGGATTTCGCCGGTATTGTAAAGCAGGTGAATCTGGCCTATGTCCCTGAAGCGAAAACGGGCGACTATGTTCTGGTTCATGCAGGTTTCGCCATCAGCGTTATCGATGAAGAGCAGGCCGGCCTTGTTTTTGAATTCCTGAAAAGGATGGATGAAAATGATGATCCTACGGAAAGCGGTCAAAAGTGAAATATATTGACGAATACCGTAATTCGGAGGCCGCCGGGATAATCGCAGAGGATATCCGGCGCATGACAACGACTCCCTGGACCCTCATGGAAGTGTGCGGCGGTCAGACCCATGCAATCGTCCGTTTCGGGCTGGACTCGCTCCTGCCGACGGAAATCACGCTGGTTCACGGCCCCGGTTGCCCGGTGTGCGTCACGCCCGTAGAGCTTATAGAAAAAGCGATCGAAATTGCGTCGGTACCTGGCGTGATATTCTGTTCTTTCGGTGACATGCTCCGTGTTCCGGGAATTTCAAAAGATCTACTTTCGGTGAAAGCCTCCGGCGGGGACGTACGGATTCTCTATTCACCGCTTGATGCAATCAGGATCGCATCCGAGAATCCGGGCCGTGAGGTCGTTTTTTTTGCAGTAGGATTTGAAACCACCGCCCCGGCAAGTGCCATGGCGGTGCTGCAGGCGCGTCAAAAAGGAATCGGCAACTTCACGCTTCTGGTTTCACACGTGCGGGTGCCACCGGCCATGGAGGCGATTCTTACGGCGGAAGAAAACCGGGTGCAGGGATTCCTTGCCGCGGGGCATGTCTGCGCAATTATGGGATACGAGGAATACGAGCCTATCGCCCGGAAATACCGGGTGCCGATCGTAGTCACCGGATTCGAACCTGTTGATATTCTTCAGGGTATTTACATGTGTATCTGCCAGCTGGAGAAAGGCCGTTTTGAGGTCGAAAATCAATATGCGCGATCAGTGCGCAGGGAAGGGAACCTTCCCGCCCGAAAAGCCATCCGGGAAGTGTTCCGCGTGGTCGACCGGAAATGGCGCGGTGTTGGAGAAATTCCCGTCAGTGGTCTAGGGTTGCAGGAGAAATATGCCGAGTATGATGCCGAGTCGCGTTTCGGGGTGGCGCGCCTGGCTGCGGAGGAAGATTCGGAGTGCATCAGCGGTTTCATTCTGCAGGGAACCCGGAAGCCCCATGAGTGTTCTGCGTTCAACACCCGCTGCACGCCGGAGCATCCTCTGGGAGCGACAATGGTTTCTTCCGAAGGCGCCTGTGCGGCTTATTTCAAATATCGCAGAAGAACTTAAATCGGGGACATAATACTTAATATGTATTTCCAGCTAAGTATTATATTCCTGATTTAATTAAATAACGGTAATAGATCATGCCATCCGAAAAGAAATCCATCGCAGACTTTTCCTGTCCTGTTCCCGTCGGACTGTACTCGAATATAGTAATGGCGCACGGCGGCGGCGGAAAATTGTCGCACCAGCTCATCGAAAAAATGTTTCTCCCGGCATTCGGCAACCCGGCCCTGGAATCCAGACATGATGGAGCCTCGCTCGAAATGCCTTCGCACAAGATAGCATTCACGACCGATTCCTACGTGGTGCAGCCGCTTTTTTTCCCGGGTGGAGATATCGGCAGTCTTGCTGTAAACGGGACTGTGAACGATCTGGCCATGTGTGGCGCCCGGCCACTTTACCTGACGGTGGGCTTTATACTTGAAGAGGGACTTCCGATGGATACGCTCTGGCGGGTCGTTCAATCGATGAAGTCCGTTGCCAGAGAGTCCGGGATAGAGATCGTCGCAGGGGATACCAAGGTTGTGGAACGTGGTAAGGGGGACGGCATTTTTATCAATACCGCGGGCATCGGGGCTTTGGAAACCAAACAGCCGATCTCGCCTGTGCACGTCCGGCCGGGGGATGCAGTCCTTTTAAGCGGAGACATCGGGCGACACGGAATCACGATAATGGCGACCCGGGAAGGATTTGAATTCGAGACAGATCTTGAGAGCGATTGTGCTGCGCTTTCCGGAATCGTTCTCGGCCTGTTGTCAGAAGGCGTTGAAGTGCACTGCTTGAGAGATTTGACCAGAGGCGGCCTTGCAAGCGCGCTTGTCGAGATTGCCGAAGCAGCCCAACATCAGATCGAAATACAAGAGGCCAAAGTCCCTGTGCCGGAAAATGTCCGGGGAGCGTGTGAAATTCTCGGCTTCGACCCAATATATCTGGCGAACGAAGGACGTTTTATCGCCTTTGTTCCGGCGTCTGAATCGGAACGGGCCGTGGAGATTTTGCGCGCCCATCCTCTTGGAAAGGATGCGTGCATTATCGGGAGCGTAATGGCCGGAAGTCCCGGCCTGGTCACCCAGCGGAGCCGTCTCGGCACTTCCAGGATTATTGATATGATAAGCGGGGAGCAGATGCCGCGAATCTGTTGATCCAAGTGTTCCGGCATCCTGTGTCCCGGTCCGGTTCGTACCGGGTAAACCGTAAGCTTGTTCAATCTGCAAAGACCCTGTCCATAACCTGAAGCGCAAAACGGGCCGATACGGTCGCCGGACCTCCTCCCATTTCTATCGCCACTTCGATGGCTTCCAGAGTCTCATCGTGCGATGCCCCGGATGCAGCCGCCTGTTCGATGTGCCACTGCATGCATGACTCGCAGTTGAGTCGTAGCGAAATACCGACCGCAATAAGTTCCTTGATTTTTTTATCCAGAGCTCCATCCGAGTAGGTCGCTTGTTCCATTTGCATAAACGCCCTGTAAACCGCGGAATTATTTTCCGTCATTTTCCGGTGCGCCCATTTTCTTGTTTCCGCAAGATCCTTCAATTTGTCTTCTATCATGGTGTTTTCCTTTGCCTTAAACAAGGCAGACAGGGGTAAAGCTGAATACTACGACAAATGGTCCAAGAAATTATTAAAAACTTTCCGATAATGCAAATGCATCTCCGTTCCCAATAGGAATTAAGTTATTTACATTAGTTGCGTGTTATCCTTTCAGTCGCGATGGAATCGGAAGGCCTTGAAAAAAACGATCCTACGGCCGTTTCCTTAATGCCGGATTTGTGGTATCTATGGCATCTGTTTCTTAAGGCGTGCATTTGATGAAAAGGTGGTTCTATGCGATTTTGTATCGAAGACGGCGTATTTGAAATGTTCCCGAACTTCTGCCGGGGAATTGTCATCGCTTCTGGTATCGACAACAGCAAGCACTGTCCGGAACTGGCGGGGATTCTGCAAAGACAGGCGGAGGAAGTTCGGCAAAACCCCGCAGTGGACCTGAAAACCCACCCGCGGCTGCTGGTATGGCAGGAAGCGTATCGCCGGTTCGGATCCAATCCGAATAAATATACGCCTTCAATCCTTTTTCTTGCCAAGCAGGTTAAAGCAGCCAAGCCGGTCCGTTCGATTTCTCCTGCTGTCGACGCATTCAATATTATCAGCCTGAGGTATCTGATCCCGTGCGGCGGCGACGATATGGATACGGTTGAGGAGGATGTAACGCTCGGATTGGCGGTTTCCGACGAAATGTTCGCGCCTATATTCAAGCCGGAGGCTGTCGAGAGTCCGGATTCCGGGGAAGTGATCTATGTGAACCGGCGAACGAAAAGGGTGTTGTGTCGGCGCTGGAACTGGAGAAACGCTGATTTTTCGAAAATGACCCCGGAAACCAGAAATATCGCGGTGAACGTCGACGGGATGATGCCCGAGATCGGACGTTCTGAAATTGAAAAAGCAGCGGAAGAACTGCGTAACCTATTGCTCGAATACTGTGGCGGGACGATATCGGTCCATTATCTGGATGCCCGGAATCCGGTGTTGGAGCAGTAACGCAACCTCTTTGCAGCGCGCCAGTTATACTGTACATAATTGGCGTCCGCAGCAGATGCCCCTGCACCGCCTCGTACAAGCGGAGCGACCGGAACCTCGTGAAAAATGCGGCCTAGGTCATCCTGGATGCGTCACGCTGACGGGGATTGTAAAGCTTTTTCAAATCATTGAAGTCGGATCTGTTCTGGTACAGGCGAATACCGGCCACGCCGGTTGCTCCCGAGTCCATAACGGATTCGATGCGTCCCGCCTTGATACCGCCGAGGCCGAAAACGGGAATGGAAGAGCCGGAACAGAGCTGTCTCAGATAATCCAATCCAAGCGGAAGCCCATAACCGTATTTTGAGGGTGTGCGGTACACGTGCCCGAGCAGAACATAGTCGGCTCCCTCCTGGCTGGCGCGTTCTGCTTCACCCTGAGTATGAACCGATACTCCGATTAAAAAATTTTCCGGGGACCAGGAACGGATCTCCGGAACAGGAAGCGCGTTAGACGGAAGATGCACACCGTGCGCTCCAGCCGCCAATGCAATATCCGCCCGCCCGTTCACCAGTATTCTGCAGTCAGTTCGATCGGCTAGCCTTACTATGCGTTGTGTCATTTCGAACAGCGCGCGATCGGACAGATGTTTTTCGCGGACCTGTATGAAGTCCACACCCCATTTCAATACACGGCGGATGCACGCATAAAAGGACGTTCCGCTGAGTCGCCCTCTGTCTGTAATGTAGTAAAACAAGGGGCGCTTATCTGTGAAAAGGTCCCTTCGCGAGTTTCTTGAAATGGACAACCTCGTGAATTCCTATCATCAAATTTACTATCCCGAGTCCAAGAACGCCCCCTTTGAAAAAGGAATTTGTTATGACAGGCAGGATCTGGGGGTAGGCGTAAGTCAGGTAATTTGTATCCCAAAAACTCATCCAGGGAAGCCATAGGAGGAATATGCCGGCTTCGACGGAATAGAGGATGTAGACGATTTTAAGTAGACGGGCAAAAGGCTGGGAATTGCCCCCGGCCCCGTGGCGGGGAGTGGGACTTCCAGGCTGGGATGGGATCCATGTCTGTTGCATCGTGCATTTTTCGGCAGTAATGATACCAGCCTGGTCTGTTTCTGTCTTTTTATCCCGTTTTAAAAAAGCGGATCAATCCCGGCCGCTTTTAATCTCGTCGATTTGTTGTGCAACATCGCGATACCCGGGATCGGTGTTGAAAATCCGGTCGAAACACTGCAAAGCTAGTTTTTTATTGCCTTCCATAGAATAGGCTACACCCATATCATAGCGTAATGCCATTGTTTCCAGAGTGGTGATGCCTTCTACATTCAGTCCCGTCTGGCACCACCGCAGAGCGGATCGCGGCATGCTTTTTTTAAGAAAGCAGGTGCTCAGCATTCCGCAGCACTGAACCCGTTTCCTGGCATCCTTGGAGGATTCCGTGATCCTTAGGGCGGTTTGGAATTCTTTGATGGCCTCTTCAATCAAATCCATGTCCCGGTAAGCCGTCCCCAGACTGAAGTGATCTTCGTAACTTTCTTTTGCGATTTCCTGTTCGCTAAGAGTGCTGACTTCATCGAGTAGATCGGAGAACATGTCGTTCACGACGAAATCGGGGGAATCAGGCGACGGAGCGACTTGCAGTTGCTCGGAGGTCTGTTCTGAAGCGAGTTGGGGATCGACGCTAATATCGGCCGACAAATCGAGTTCAACGGCATCGTCCTGCTGTTCCAGAATGGCGAAATCGGGGGAATCGGGCGACGTAGCGGCTTGCAGTTGCNNCTGTGGCGGATTGTTTTGAGGCTGCTCGGGACGGGCTTCTGAAGCGACTTCGGATAGGGCGCCTGAATCTGTTTGTGACTCGGAAGATTCCTCCTCACTGTTCGTGAAATCTTTCAATGCCGCTTCGATTTCCATTTCCTCGAAGATCCCGCTATTTTCAGGTTCTTCTTCTTCTTCTTCTTCTGGGGTTTCCTCGTAGGTCTGTTTCTCGCCGTCGGAGGTTTCCTCGAATTCCTGTTTCTTAGACGCTTCCATTTGATTCAATTTTTCATATCGTGGTGGCAATTCGGGATTGTCGGGACTGATTTTGGCAATCTCGTTCAGCTTGTTCGATGCTTCATCACTGAAACCAAGGCGGATATAAAAGTCGACCTCCTGCAGCTTTTCCTCTATGGATTGAGTTGGGGGCGTTGAGGGAAGACCCTCCGCGTATCCTTCAGGTATTTCGTCCGGCATTGTAGGAATGTCCGATACGTCTTCAGGGACGCCTCCTTGCTCACCGGTGAAGAAAAGATCCAACAGATCTCCATCGACTTCCGGATCCGATTTTTCAGATTCCGTGATAATTCCTCTCTTGCGCGCAAAAGCTTCCAGATCCTTTTCACGATCCACAATGTCCGAATCGAGCTGCTTGGCCTCGGACATGTATTTTTCGACCGACTCTTCGTTGTTTGATTTGCCATACAGTACACTCAGAAGCAGGCATTGTTCCGCCGCTTCCGTAAATTTTTTCTCTTCCTTGAACAGTGTCAATAAACGCGTCCGTACCTTCTTGTCATAAGGATTGCGGGCTTCTAGATTTTTAAGCAGGCCAAGCGCCTTCTCTTTCATGCCGTAATTGATCAGGAGATCGGCTTCGACGATGGTCTCCGGTGTGTTGTCGGTCGGCCCGTCCACCTCTCTCAAATCCTGGACGGGGAATTCGTCAACCGGAGTTTCTGTCGTTGCTACGGGTGCAACGTAAGGCGTATCTGGATTTGCTTCAACAAACAGTTTTTTATGTAAATCCAGGTGCTTCTGGCTTTCGGGATTCGTCTGCAGGAGTTTTTCCAGGTTTTCCAGTGCCTGTGTCGTATCCTGCTGTTCGATATGCAGGTTGATGATTTTGTCCAATATTTCCTGATACTGCTCCCTATAGCGTGCCGAGGAATAGGCTAACGCCAGCTTCTCCATAGTCATCAGATGAGAGGGGCAATGTTCCAGAACCTGCTTAAGGTATTCGATGGCGACATCCGGTTCACGGCGGGTGATCAGTGCGGGGAGGATGGTGGCAAGGCATTCGGTAGCCTGGTCGTACTTCTCGAGTTCAATGAATGTCTGGACGACAGGTAGCAAAAGATTATAGCGTGATTCATCCGAAGCGACTACTGTATGCAATGTATCCGCAGCGGCTTCCGGATTTTTGCCTGCCAGGTGCGCCCGGGCCAGCATTTCCCTGATATCGGGATTGTGCGGATCCGACGTCAGTGATCCCTGCAGTCGATCCAGGATGACAGGAATGTTATCGGTCTTCAGGCAACATTCCAGAAAATCTTTAAGCCTGTCTGTATCCAGTGGAGCAATCTGGTCCGCCTGTTCAAAACAATGCATCGCTCCGGACGGATTTCCTGATTTTACCAATGCCCGCGCGGTTGAAATAAGATGTTCGCGGCCTTTTTCCTGATTACCCTCGGCAAGATACGCTTCGGCCAATTTTTTCTGAATGGCCGCATTTGCCGGGTCCAGCTCGACAATCTTATTGTATGTATTGAGGATTTTCTTTTTGTCCCCCGACTGTTCATATAATCCGGCAAGTCGAAGATACTGGTTGCACGCATCGGTATTCAGTCCCTGCTGGGCATACAGAGATGCGATGGTTGCGTTTATTTCCTGATTTTTGGGATCGGCATTCAGGATTTTTTTATAAACGGCAATTGCCTTGAGAAAGAAGTGGTTGCGCACGTAGTTTTCTGCAACCTTGACAAAGCAATTATTCGCCTCTTTGGCGTTTCCTATGGTGAGGTACAGGTCGCCGATCGTGTTGAGAGTCAAAACATCGTTGGGATCAACCTGGACAATCTTCGAGTATTCGCCGATAGCCTGCTTTATCTTTCCCTGAAACATGTACTTCTCGGCTTCTTTCCGATGTTTTGCCTTGCTATCAGCGGCCACCATTTCCCCCTTGAAACTGTTTCTTATATTTACCCCCGACGTCCGCTAATGAAGTGCCCGCGTTGGAAGATCTCCTGCAATCTTCATCCCGCTCACAGCTAGGAATCGCTTTTAAGCTTTCGTTCGCCCCTGCCGATTTCCTTTAACCTGGCAGCCTTCCCGCGGCGTCCGCGAAGATAATACAGCCGCGCTCGACGCACTTTACCGCTCTTTACAATCTCCAGCTTCTCGATTATTGGCGAGTTCACGGGAAAGATCCTTTCGATACCGTACCCCGAGGATACCTTCCGGACTGTGAAGGTGGACGAAACGCCGTTCCTTTTCCGGGCGATGACGACTCCTTCAAAGACCTGAATACGAAATTTTTCCCCTTCCTTGATCTTTACATGAACTCGTACCGTATCTCCCGGGCGGAAGCTGGGAAAATCGGTCCTGATTTGAGTATTATCGACTGCCCGTAGCAAATCCATGACAAGTGCTCCTTAGTTTTGGGCTGTTTTTTTTGCAATAAGCTCCGGGCGGATCTGTTGTGTCTTTTCCAGAGCCTTTTGTTTTCGCCACTTTTCTATATTTTCATGATTCCCGGAAAGAAGTATCTCCGGAACTTTATGCCCTCGATATTCCGCCGGACGCGTGTATTGCGGATAATCCAACAATCCGGTCGAAAAACTTTCATTTACCGCCGATTCCCATCTGCCTAAAGCTCCGGGCAGTAAACGGACGACGGAATCGAGGACAACCATCGCCGGGATTTCTCCTCCCGTCAGAATGAAATCCCCTACGGAAATTTCCCTGTCTACAAGGCAATCTATTACTCTTTGATCCACTCCTTCGTATCGGCCACAAATGAGTATTAGATGCGCAATTGTAGAGAATTCTGTCGCATATTTTTGGGACCAGGTTTTCCCCTGAGGTGTTAAAAGTATTACCTGGCTGTCCAAATTCTTCTCTTTATCGCTGCAAAATTCGATCGCCTCGAACAGCGGTGCAGGCATGAATACCATTCCCTCTCCTCCGCCATAGGGGCGATCATCCACGGATCGATGCCTATCCCGTGTAAAATCCCGCAGGTTGACAATCCTAACATCCACCAGTCCGGACTGTCTGGCACGATGTAAAATACCGTATTCCAGAATACCGGTGAACATTTCTGGAAAAACCGTTATGATATCAAAAATCATCGATCGAGGTCCATTAATCCTTCCGGTGGGTCCACTAATATCTGTTTTTTCTTGATGGAGATTCGCTTGCAGATGTTTTCCACCGCCGGGATCAGAAATTCCCTGTCGCGACCCTTTACTACCAGCTGATTGTTTCCGGAAATCCGTAGAATATCCTCCACGACTCCTAAATGTTTCCCATGGGTGTCTTCGACGGAACAGCCGACCAGGTCGTGGTCGAAATAGGTGCCTGCCGGTAGCCGGACCGCCTGTTCCCGGGGTATTTGTACCAGGCAGCCAACTAATTTTTCAGCGGAGCTGATAGTGTCGAAATCGACAAATTTTAATATTCTGCGTCCTTTGTGTTCCCAGGTGAAATCGAGTGCGGTTTTTTGCAGACGGCCGTCTTCAAACTCCAGCCAGACCTCTTCCAGAATGTCGAAGCGGTCAGGAAAATCCGTAAACGACTCGACCAGGACCTCACCCTTATTTCCCCGGGTCCTGACAATTCGAGCGATTGTGATGAATGAAGAAGGTTCTTCCGGCTCCACTATTCCAAAATTTCCAGAACGAACCGTTTCTTAAGCTTCATGCCTGCTGCTCCAAGAAGGGTCCGGATGCATCGGGCGGTTCGCCCCTGTTTGCCGATAACCTTGCCAAGGTCGCTGGGTGCCACTCGAAGTTCCAGAACAGTGGTTTGTTCTCCCTCAACTTCGGTTACCGTAACTTGCTCGGGATTGTCGACAAGTGCTTTCGCAATCATTTCAACTAGCTCTTTCATAACCGCTTCTCCTTCGAGACCATTCAGTCATACAGCCCGGGAGCTTTTAGGGATACAGCAACGAAGATGGGAAAACTGGTGTTAACCGGCAGCGGCAGGTGTGGAAGCGACGGTTTTTTTCATAAGAGAATTGACCGTCTCGGATGGTTGTGCACCACATGCGAGCCAGTGACGTATTCTGTCCATTTTCAGATCAATTAACGGAGGATTCGATGTCGGATTGTAATGTCCGACAATTTCCACGAAACTCCCATCCCGATTCTGTCTCCGCTCCATTACCACAACTCGATAAAAAGGTTTCTTTTTGGCGCCCATGCGCGTTAAACGTATTCTTAGCAAATCTCCTCCTCGTGTTAACAGACCTCAACCCGCCGTTCTTCCAAGGTCATGCATCGCAAAGGGACCCGTAGAAACCGCGGATTAACTCCATATAATTCTGGCATATAACAAGGCCGGTTTCAACTCCCGGCATTATTCCTATCTCTCATAAGATTTTTCCGCCTCGCAGCAAGTGAATCGACTTTAGAAACGAAAGGTCAGCAAACCTGTGAGAAATACGGTCCAGGACTCTTTCCCTGTCGAGCCGGGCCCCAATGTATCTGACGGCTCCCGCACCGGTTTTGTAGCTCTGCCAGTGGATTTTAAGCGACAGACGGCACGGTTTAATCCCTCAAGGCATCGGGAATTTCATGCCCCGCAGCATGCGCGGCATGATACCCTTGCTCAGGCTTTTCATCAGTTTCCTTGTTTCAACGTACTGCTTCAGAAGCCTGTTGATTTCCTGGACGGGGCGACCGCTGCCGCGAGAAATTCGTTTTCTCCTGCTTCCATTCAGGATCTGGTGATGTCTCCTTTCCCTGGGAGTCATGGAACTGATAATGGCTTCTATATGAATCAGCTCCTTTTCGTCGACATTAACCTGGTTCAAGCCGCGAAGCGGCCCCATGTTCGGCAACATTCCGAGAATCTGATCCAAAGGTCCCATTTTCCTGATCTGCCTCAGCTGATCGCGGAAGTCGTCGAGGGTGAACTCATCTTTTTGGATCTTTTCAGCCAGTTCAGCGGCGTGTTCCCGGTCGACATTCTCCTCGGCTTTCTCAATAAGGGAAAGAACGTCTCCCATGCCGAGGATCCGTCCTGCCAGACGGTCCGGGAAAAAAGGCTCCAGGGCATCGACCTTTTCTCCGGTTCCGATGAATTTAATGGGCTGGCCGGTTACCGTTTTAATGGATAAGGCCGCTCCGCCCCGGGCATCCCCGTCCATTTTAGTCAGGATGACTCCGGTGAGACTCAGCCTTTCGTGAAATTCCTTGGCGCTTCGCACCGCATCCTGGCCCGTCATGGCGTCTGCTACAAGAAAGGTTTCCACGGGCGCTGCAACTTCCCGAATCCGATCGAGTTCGGCCATCATCTCTTCATCTATGTGGAGACGACCGGCTGTATCGATCAGAACCACGTCATAACCGCCGTTTTGGGCGTGCCTTAACCCCTGCTTCGTTCTCGATACAGGATTCCTGTCTTCCGGAATGTCGAAATATCCAAGCCGGTTGTTTTCGCAAAGAACTCTCAGCTGTTCAACGGCTGCCGGGCGGTACACGTCGACCGACAGCAGGAGTGGTGTATGGTTGTGTTTCGTCAGCCAGAGAGCCAGTTTGGCCGATGTGGTGGTTTTCCCGGAGCCCTGCAGACCGGTCATCAGGAAAACGCTGGGAGGCCGCTTGGAGAATTGAATTTCGGTTTGGTCTCCTCCGAGCAGTTCAACCAGTTCATCCCTGACCACCTTGATTACCTGCTGTCCGGGGGTAAGGGATTCTATAACCTCCTGGCCGAGCGCTCTTTTTTTGATACGTTCGACGAATTCCTTGGCTATTTTGAAATGAACGTCCGCGTCCAGGAGTGCATTGCGTATCTCCCGTGCGGTTTCCTCAATATGCCTCTCCGATACCCTCCCCTGACCGGATAGATTCTTCAGGATTTGTTGCAGTTTTTTAGACAGATTATCCAGCATGCCAATACCCTTATTATGTCAAGGGGCTAATAATACCTGCATTTGCTTCAAAATTCCCCTAAAAGCTGATTTATTCAGCATAAAAAGTAAGTATTTCTACTCCGGATTCTTGTGCCATATTGATAATTCGGATGGATGGCGGTTTTTGCCTCTGAAAATCGGTGGTGTATCCGGTATTTGAATCTTCAACTGGCGAATGGAAGAATTGTGGATTAAGATAATGCCTCGTTGATATGGGTGCTGCTTTACCTCGGATTCACTGCGGCGGCAGGGCCGGATACGAGGTTCGCCCCTATATGAGGCAAATGCAGGCTTGCACCGGTGGAATATGAGACATGTAATTGTTGGCACTGCAGGACATATCGATCACGGGAAGAGCGCCTTGATCCGGGCTTTGACAGGGGTGGACCCCGACCGGCTGAAAGAAGAGAAGCAGCGGGGCATTACTATCGACCTGGGATTCGCGCATCTGGAACTTGACGACGTACAGGTGGGATTTGTTGATGTGCCCGGGCATGAAAAGTTTGTGAAAAACATGCTGGCCGGCGTAGGTGGCATCGATTTTGTGTTGCTCGTAGTCGCTGCTGATGAATCGATCATGCCCCAAACTCGTGAACATTTCGATATCTGCCGTCTGCTGGGTGTTCGTTCGGGCATCGTTGTGATCAATAAAGCCGACCTGGTCGATTCCGAAATGATAGAGCTTGTGCAGGACGAAATACTGGAGACGACCGAAGGGTCCTTTCTTGAAGATGCAGAGATCATTCCTGTCAGTTCAAAAACAGGGGAAGGCCTCGACCGTTTGAAAAAAGCAATCCACGATATGGCGCTCTCGGTGCCTCTTCGTCCTTCGAACAGACTGCTGCGCCTGCCGATAGACCGCTCGTTCAGCATTCGGGGGTTTGGGACGGTTGTGACAGGGACACTGACGTCGGGAGGGATCCACAAGGACGAGGAGGTTGAGCTCATTCCCGGCGGACTGACGGCGAGAATCCGGGGTGTCCAGGTCCACGGCAAAATGACCGGAACCGCCACAGCGGGACAGAGAACAGCCGTGAATCTCCAGGGATTGGATTTGACCCAGGTTGCACGCGGAATGGTTGTTACGGTTCCGAAAGTATTCAGCGAAACACAGATACTGGACGTACATCTTCACCTGCTTCCGTCCGCGAAGCCGTTGAAAAACCTGATCAAGGTCCGATTCCACCAGGGGACCCTGGAGGTGCTGGCTCGTGTGGCTTTACTGGGAAAAGATACGCTTGCTCCGGGCGATTCGGCCTATGCACAGCTTCGACTGGATGCTCCGGTTTTCTGTTTGCACGGAGACACGTTCATTATCCGCCAGTTTTCTCCGACCATTACCATCGGCGGCGGCAAAATACTGCACCCAAATCCTTCAAAGCACAGGAGCACAGACAAAAAGGTTCTGGATGTTCTGCAGAAACTGGATCGCGGAAGACTGTCCGATAAGATTCCGGTTTTCCTGGAGGCGGAATCCGGGCGTGCCATGGACCTCAACGAACTGGATTCACTTCTCGGCATTGCACTGCCGGAACTGAACAAAATATGTTCGGATCTTGCCCGCACGGGTGAGTTGGTCATGATCCCGGCTCCGTCCCCGATTCTTGTTCCGGCATCAACGGTCGAATCCCTGACCGAGGAAACCCTTGCGCGGGTGAGTGTCTTCCACAAAAACAATCCGCTGGCGAAGGGAATACCCAGAGAAGAGTTGCGTAAACGAATATACGACGGACTGCCCGCGGAACTCTTCAAGCATTGCCTTGAAACGCTTGTTGAAAATCGCAAATTGTCCATGCAGAAAGATACCGTGTCCCTTTTCGGGCATGAGGTGCAGCTTTCAGCGGAAGGGGAGCACCTGAGGGAACAGATCGAGGCCGTTCATAAAAGATCGGGATTTCAACCCCCGTCATTGCAGGAGCTTCAATCTTCCATCGATGCCGATCCTGAAGAGGTTCGGCGCATTTTTTACTGGATGATCAAAGAACAGATTCTGATCAAGATCTCCGAGGATTTTGTTTACCACCAGTCCACGCTCGAAGATATAAAGGAAAAGATAAAGAGCCGGTTCGAACCGGGCATGAGATTCAATGTAGCCGATTTCAAGGAAATACTGGATCTTACAAGGAAACATTCCATTCCGCTTCTGGAGTACCTGGACCGAGAAAAATTCACCCGTCGGCAGGGCAATGAACGCATCCTGCTGTAATCCATAACAACCACACCGGAGTAGCCGGACACCGGATGTCGGAAAACAGGGTCTTATTCGTGAGATTGACTTTAACCCGGCTGTTAAGTACTCTTTAAGAAATGTTTATTTGTGGGGGTGTACATGTTTACCATGGATTCGCCTGAGTTGATTCTTGCAATTCCTACCCTGGGCCCGATGGAACTTATCATCATTCTTGTTATTGTTATTATCATCTTCGGAGTGAACAAGATTCCACAATTGGGCAAGGGGCTCGGAGAAGGAATTCGAAACTTTAAATCTTCCCTCAAAGCTGTTCACGAGGAAACGGAAGACAAGGCGGAAGAAAAGACGAAGGAAGAAAAATCGTAATACGCTGGATTTGCCCCTACTGGAGCATTCACGCCTGATTGTTACAGGAGACGCATTTTCTAATCCGCCGAGGCTCGCTTGCTTGACATCCCTGGAGGTCCGTGTGTTGTCTCCACTGTTTTCAAAGATAATTTCTGTCAAATCGATAGAGGGGGGTTTCGGGTTGCATGAACCCAGCGAGGACTGCATCCCTGCAGATCCTTCGTCCGGAAGTATCGATTAAAGCGATACTATACGCTAATTTATAAAGCAATGTTTGCGGATTCGTGCCGCATCTCGGAATCAGATTTACCCTGAAATTCAATTTTCAACTTCATTGTTTGCCTTGCAGAAAATCCAGTTTTACGAAATATGATGTCATGAATTCTGCGCCAAAAGCTTATTGGCCAAGGGCTGTCGCACGAGAGGGTAGAGTTGAGCCTGCGACACTGCGCCGGTCGCTCCTCTATGGGAGGCTTTTCACCTGGGCGTGCAGCCAGTTCAGGTAATCCGGATCACCGGCGGCAATGGGAACGGCAATCACTTCGGGCGTTTCGTATGTGTGCAGCTGCCGGATCCGGCTTCGGATGGATTCGAAATTTTCATCCGAGGATTTTATAAGAAGCAGCCATTCCGAATCATCGCATACGTTTTCTTTCCACCTGTATATCGAACGAATCCCGGGCAAGATGTTGACACAGGCAGCTATCTTTTCCCGAACGAGTGTCGAGGCGATTTTCCCAGCCAGCTCCATAGTGTCGGCTGTGCTGATAATCAGTAGTGCTTTCATGGCGTTTCCCCGGGATTNNACACAAAAAGCTTCCACATTGCCAGATGGCCAATAAAAAACATACACTCAAGTACAGAAAAGAATTGTATTACATCTTCCTTATTATGGTTGTGGGAGGAATCTTTCTTCTCAGCTTTATAGGACCCGGCGGCTATCTTGAGTTAAAGAAGGCGCGCCTGGAGTTGCAGCAGCAGAGCGCTCGCGTGGATGAGCTCAGACGCAGCAATGCCGAACGCATGCAAACGATCGAAGCGCTGCGGTCGGACAACGAGGCGATAGAGCGCCATGCCCGCAAAAAAGGGTATGGGCGTGAAAATGAAATTATCCAACAACTTCCGGAAGATTCCGAAGATTAAACCCTGCCGCATCAGCCCGCTTCATGTAACTGAATGACACAGAAACGTATGCCAATAGCGACGGTTGCAGTCGCCAGGAAATAGCCTGCAGCGGAAAACAATCCCGTATTCAGGACCAGGGCTTGATACCAGATGAGACTGGTGTCTATTCGGACCGAGGAAACCAGGAACCATGGAACGATAAAATATGGAAGACCTGCAGCCGCAATCCATATCCAGTGTGGCAGTCGTTTGTTCCAACCGGAGCCGGAACCTACGAGACCCCAGATCCAGCAGGGAAGAGATAGAAATGT
>DKBB01000082.1 GCA_002451015.1 Acidobacteria bacterium UBA6911 | reverse complement strand
AGAACAGCGCTCGAACACCACTCCGGCCGAGCTCTTGTTAAATACGATACCCGGGCGCCAATTCCATCTGCACGAAAAGCATCTATCGGCTTATCGGCAGCGATATTTACAATCACTCGATTGGGCCTCAAATGGTCCAGAATTCCCATCTTCCTGCAGTCGAATGCACCGGAATAAGTCTTGAATCCGTAAATCACTCATTCGAAAGGCTTAAAACTTCATATTGCTGAAGCCGAGACGATTATTTTCCGAGACATACCCTCTGGCCTGTCCTCTTACTGATATTGGAAAAGAATGAAATATACGTTATAACTACTTAAACAAGACTATCGCAGACCGGGAACATGGACCAAAGCATTCATGTTGAATGAACCGCATATTGATGATGCGACTTTTAATCAAAGGAGTTCACGGGCGATTATCGCATCATTACAAATCAAAGTCAGAATGCCCCGGTTCCATCGAACGGTATCGTGCCAGAAAACAATGTTGAGGCTGAGGACACATCTATTTTTTCTTTTAATCGCCTGCTGCATACAGCCGATTCAATCCCGGGCATCCATGTATCTTCCGGACAAAGGCAGCGGAGTTGTCCTTGGACGTGTGTTCGATTTTGAGAACGCGTCTGCCATCGATGGAGCCGTTGTTATGGCCCTCAATCGGGACACCGGTTCCGAACACACCGGCGTCACTGCCGCCGACGGTACATTTTTCCTTTCAGCGCTGCCACCCGGATGGTACACAATCAGCGCCCAAAGTGCCGGTTACTCGGAAAATATCATTGCAGACTATCCGGTCAGGATACCCGATATTACGGCGGATCCGGTAAGCATCGGCCTGGAAAAGATCGGCGTGCAGAAGCCCCGGGACCTGGTCAGCCCGTTGCCTCCCCAACCGATCCTTCGTAAACTTTCAAGGAAGACCGATACACTGCTGGAGGCTCACGTTCGTTGGGATGCACCCGTCAACCCGCCGCCTGTCAGCGCCCTGACACTGGAACAAGACCGGATGGAAGACGGCTTTACCTTGATGAACCTCCGGCAAGTCCTCGGATCCCTGCCTCGACAGCGGTCACCGGAACTTTCTTCAACTCAGTTGCTGGTCGTAATCATAGACGAACAGGGGGAACAACGAGGTTGGACCATTATTCCGGATCCCCGCATTATTCGAGCCGAAACTCCGGGCCCGACCGGAGAATTAAGCGGGCAAATCATTTATCGTTCCAGAGCGGAGTTCCTTGTGGCCATTCCCGAAGGCCTGCGGTTCGCCACCCTGAAGTTTTACCAGCCGCAATGGACAGGCATGGAATTCTCCTTAAATTTGTTAGGATCGGTTTCACTCCCTTAGAGAGGCGTGCATCGGTGCGGGCATCCTATATTGGCAATTACCTCTATCGATTCATACCGGCTCTGTTTTGCGGCCTCCTGCTATCAGGTCTCGTTCAGACAGTATTCCCTCAATCGGTTGTAACATTTGAAAACAATGGCGATCCAGATAATCGCGTGGATATTGCAATATTGGGCGACGGGTATACAGCCGATGAAATAGACAAATACGCGAGTGACGTCCAAAATATCATTTATGGTATCTTCACCGAGGAACCTTTTGCCGAATACCGTTACTATTTCAACGTCCATCGTGTTGATGTCGTAAGCAACGAATCCGGCGCCGACCATCCGGAACGGGATCCGCCATTGTTCAGAGATACCGCGTTTAATGCCGCTTATAACTGCAGCGGTATTCAGAGACTCATCTGTGTGAATTCCATAGAGGTCATGACGGTTGCCTCAAATGTACTCTTACCTGAACAGCGGGACATACTTCTTGTGGTTGTCAACGATCCGGAATACGGAGGTTCGGGCGGATCTGTTGCAGTGGCTTCGATCCATTCAAGTGTCGTCGATTTAATTTTGCACGAAATGGGGCATAGTTTTGGATTTTTAGGCGACGAGTACTTTGGCTTCCCTCCCCCTGCCTGCAATCTGTCCTTAGAACCATCATCACCTAATGTCACCATGCAAAGTGAACGTGAACTGATCAAGTGGAATCACTGGATCGATCCGGCAACTCCAATTCCGACCTTCACAACATTCCCGGCCACCCCGGGTCTATACCAGGGAGCCCAGTACTGTGAAGAGGGAAAGTACCGCCCTACCTACAGCTCTAAAATGCGCTCTCTGAATGGTCCCTTTGAACAAGTTAACACGGAGCAACTTGTCAAGCGTATTTACAACTGGGTGTCACCCCTGGATTCCTTCAATCCTTCCACGGCCGGGGTCCTTGTCCCGTTCGGATTGACGCAACTTTTTTCAGTCACGACGCCCCTGCCTTTCACCCACGATTTGAACACCAGCTGGTATGTCGACGGAACGTTTGAAGGAAACGGCCCCGAGTTCCTGTTTGATTCCCGCTTGTTTGACACCGGGAGATACAGAGTAGAAGCAGTGGTTGAGGACGATACTCAGACCGTGCGGAATGATCCTGCGGCAATTCTCACTGACCGGCAAAGTTGGGATGTCCTCGTTGAAGATCAGGGTCTGCCTGCGGTGGCATCACTATCGCCTTCGAGCGTGACCGCCGGCAATGCGGATTTTACTCTGACGGTGAACGGTTGGAATTTCATTGAAGGCGCCGTAGTGCGTTGGAACGATGTAGACCATGCCACCTCTTACATGAGCGACACCCAACTCACATCATCCATCTCAGCCAGTGACGTCACAATCGGCGGAACCGTCCAGGTAACAGTTTTCAATCCTGATCCGGTGAATCAGACTTCCGAGAGCGTCCCTTTCAATATACAAGACTTCTCCATCTCAAATAATCCATCATCCGTTACCATTAGGGCGGGACAAACGGCACAGTACACTTTGACGATATCGCCGCTCGGCGAGTTTGACCGGAGCGTGTCTTTATCCTGCTCCGGCACGCCTTCGGAATCCTCCTGCACTATTAATCCAGGTTCCATTACGCTGGACGGGACGCATGAAATCACC
>DKBB01000189.1 GCA_002451015.1 Acidobacteria bacterium UBA6911 | reverse complement strand
TGGAGCTTTATGGCAAGCTCGTGCGCGGGTGGATAGGAATCCGACCACCGTGTGTACACCCTGTCCTGCTCCTCCCGTGACAGGGCCCTGAGGATGGCTTCCTTGTAACCTTTTGTTTCGATCGGGACAAATTTCTGGATCTTGTCATTCAGGCAGACGACTTCATTATGGGTGCCTTCCAGAAGGCAGCGGCAGATCTGTACCGGCACCGGCGTCAGCAGTCCCGCGCAGTAGGAATAAAGTTTTATGCTGGTAACCGGAACGGGAATGAAAAAACGTTTTTTGCCGAGTATGTCGGCCATGATTCGCAGCATGTCTTTATAGGTCAGGATGTCCTTCCCGCCGATGTCGTAAACCCCCCCCATGGATTCGGGTGTTTCCAGGATCCCTACAAGGTATTTAATGACATCGCGCACCGCAATCGGCTGGCATTTGGTCTCTGACCAGGGCGGCGTGGGAATAACGACGCAATTTCGGACCAGGTTTTCGATGATTTCATAAGAAGCGCTGCCCGATCCTATTATGATGGCCGCGCGAAGAATAGTCGTGGGCACGTTCCCTTTTTTCAGTTGCTCCGCCACGTGTAGTCTGCTTCTGAGATGAGCCGACAGGGATGCCCGGATATCGCCCAAGCCGCCCAGATAAATAATTCCCTTCACTCCTTTTGCTTCCGCGACCCGTCTGAAGTTGATGGCGGCCTGGATGTCCACCGCTTCGAACTGCCTTGTCCCAAGAAGCATGGAATGAATCAGGTAATACGCGGTGTGAATTCCCTGAAGTGCTATCCCGAGGCTGTTCACGTTCAACGCATCCGCCACGGCGACCTGCGCCCCGGGCCACTGGTCCCTGAATTCCGGCAGGTTGTCCCTTACCATGACGCGGACCCTGTATCCACGGGAAAGCAGTTCGGGAACCAGACGTCCCCCTATATAACCGGTCGCACCGGTTACGAGAATGGTTCCCATGTCCGGCCGGGGTGTTGTGGGCAGATCGCTGCAGAAGAGATCGTTCGGATACGATTGCATGGCCTGTATTCCCTGAAACCATCCGGAGGACGGTTCCTTGATTTATTCCGCTAACCTTTACGCCCTCTTGTATCTTATATAGGTTAATGAAAATTAGTTGATCCGTTTAAACCGTGGATTTTTCCGGTGAGAAAGTCCGTAGAAAACACGTAGAAATGGAGGTTTCCGAGTCAGCTGAGTTTCAAAAGTCCGTTATCGATGGCAAAGCGGACCAGTTCCGCCCTGCTTTTGAGCTCCAGTTTGGACATGATGTTCGTCCGGTGCGTTTCCACCGTTCGTTCGGAGATACAAAGCTTTTCTGCGATTTCTCCGTTTGTATGTCCGTAAGCCAGCAGGGTCAAAACATCCTTTTCTCTCGGGGTCGTTAAATCCAATCGGCCCTTTCTCTGTTTCTTGGCTTGCCGTCCCACAAAAGAGGAGATGACGACATTTGTCAGGGCGGGATCGATATATTCATCCCCTTTTACGGCCGCACGAATGGCCTGTACGACATCCGTACCGGTCGATTTTTTCAGAACATAAGCCCGGACTCCCAACCGGAACAATTCCTGGAGGTAGTACTTATCCTCATGCATGGTCAGCACAACAATATGCAGGTTAGGGGATTTCTTCAGAACCGACTCGGCCACTTTCGTACCCATCAATCCGGGCATCGTAATATCGAGAATCAGTACGTCCACCTGCGTCTCCTCAACGAGTCGAATGGTGTCGAATCCGTTTCCGGTTTCTCCGACCACCTCGATGTCCGGTTCCTTTTCCAGGAGCGCTCTCAGACCGCTTCGGAAAACGGCATGATCATCGGCTATCAATATTCGTATTGGCATCCTGACCTCCGTCGAGAGGTATTTTGATTCGGATGGTGCTTCCTTCCCCGGGTATGGATTCTATGACGACGCTTCCTCCCAGGAGAGCCACCCTTTCCCGCATTCCGATGAGACCGAGACATTTGTCCCCCTTTTCATTAAGTATGGAAAGATCGAACCCCTTCCCGTTGTCTTCGATAAGCATAGTAATGTCTTGAATTCTCCGCAATACAACGACACTGGCATGGGTGGCTTCGGCATGCTTTTGTATGTTCGCGATCGATTCCTGGGCAATCCGGAACAGGCAAACCTCAATGCGGCCGGGCAGCCTTTCCAGGTCTTGAGGGGTCGAAAAACTGTAATCAATTTTCAAGCCGTAATGCAGGGATACTTCATCGATATGCCGGGCGAGCGCCGAATCGAGTCCGTAGTCGTCCAGAATCGAAGGCCGCATTCCCCATGCAAGCCTGTGCACTTCATCTATGACCTGCCGGATTGATTTCTCGATATCCTGACAGGAGGAATTGGGAGGGTGATTGGGATCCTGAAGGGACTGGACCTGCAATAAAATCGCCAGAAGGGACTGCCCCAGATGGTCGTGAAGCTCCCGGGAAATGCTCTTGCGCTCGTCTTCCTGCACCTGCACGATTCTTTCGATAAGCGACACGCGCGCCTGCTCTTTCGCCTGGACTTCCTGCTTGTATTGATTGAGCGCTTTGGCCATCTGGTTGAAGGCGGTCGCCAGGCGACCGATTTCATCATTGGAGTAAATGTGCGCCCGGGTTTCGAATTTCCCCTCCCGGATCCTGTTGGCGGACTCCACCAGAGAGTGGATCGGGCGTGTGAGAATATTGGTGAGCAGCAGTGCCAGGCACGCTCCTATGGCAACGCAGAGCAGAAGTCCCCAGAGCACCGTCCCGGTAAAGGCTTCGAGCTCCTCGGAAACCATGTCGTCGATGTAGCCGATCTGGATCGTTCCGGCATTTCCTTCGAGGATTGGAGTCCGGACCTCGTAAATGGTGCCTTCATGGCTGTCGAAACTTTGAATGCCGCAATCCGGCGGGCACTTGGGCGCCGGGATGTTCAGAAGATCCTTCGGGATGGCCTCTTTAAAGGTGGAAGTCATCACCCGGCCGTCCGGATGGCGGACAATGATATAACGTATTTCCGGGATGGTTTCCCTAATATGGTCAATGTGCCGAAGAATGGACAGGACGTCTCCGGTACTTGCCGATCTCCCAATCGTGTCGGCGATCGTATCTGACGTGGAGAGAATCTTCTGTTCGAGCAGCTGGTAAAGAATGAGAGAAGTGCCGGAGCGTGTCTGGAGAAGCGTGACGCTTCCGAAAAGAATGGCGACCAGAAAACCGATGCCCATTATCTTTGGGAAGATCGGAAACGAAAGAACGCGCCAGGAGATTCTTGATAAAATCCTACCGAACATGCGGGATTGTTTACCTCCACCCTTCCAGCTTTGCCACATCCTGACGGAGCGCGTCGAAATGGCCCGGTTCGGGAACCAGGAACCGGTCTATTTGAAGGGCATCTAGAATTTTCCTGCCCCGGTCGTCTTTATGCATTTCCAGCAGGACGGACACGATTTGATTCCTAACTTCCGGATCCAAAGCAGGGTTGGCTACAATGGGCGGAATGCCAAACGGGGGGGAGTTTTCCAGAATCTTCACCTTGTCGGCTATATCGGGATTTTCTTTCGTCATCATGTGGTAGACAAGACTGTGCACGGCCGCACCGTCTACGTATCCGTTGATAACAGCCTGCAGGGACCGGTCGTGACTGCCGCTGATCATGTGCTCACCGAAGAAATGGTTCGGATCCTCCCCGTGCTGCATAAGCCACAGAGCCGGAAAGAGCCAGCCCGTAGTGGACACGACATCGGCGGATGCAAACCGTTTCCCGCGCAGGTCCAGTAAAGAGGATGCCTTGCTGGATCTGGGCACCAGGATCATAGAGCTGTAGGTCGTTTCACCCCGTACCTGTGGAACAACCAGTGCCTGCATCCCGAATTCCCTTTCCCCCCGGATGAAAGGGTAGGTGCACACGATGGCGACATCGCACTGGCGATAACGGACCAACTCGTTCGTTTCCGCATAGGATTGCCGGTATAGCGGATCCGGGGTTCTGTCCATTTTCTCGGACAGGTAATTGACAAAATCCTGATACATCTCGATGGACTTCTCGGGGGATACTATGGGCGCGACTCCAATGCGGAGTGAAGCTTTCTCGGCTGGACTGGCCTGCTTTTGGGTTGTAAGATCCCCGGCTTTATCGAGATCTACCCACCGGGCGGGGTAAAATTGAATCGGCCGACGGTTAACGTAAGTTCCTTCCACCACCTTATACAAAGAAACCGATATTCCGATTGTCAAAATGAGAGTCACGACGATTTTAATTTTGGAATGCAGGAAGAGAGCGGTCCAGGTTTTCCTGGATTCTTTGCCGCTACTTCCGTTTTTTTTTCTGTCGTTCACAGGGGAAACTCGGAAAATGTTTTTTTGTGATCCCCTTCGGAATCCTTAAGTGAATACTACATCATTATTTACAATATAGGGATGGAAATGTTTGCCTGGTCCGGATCGTGTTTTATTTAAAGTATTTGACCGGGATTCCAGATATCAGGATAACGATTATTTAAAGTTGCATTCGTCGATTTTGAGTATCCGGAAAACCCAAATTTGAATTCAAGGGCAAGGCGGAACCGGGCCCTTCTGTCGCCGATGAAGGGTTTTTGATACTTTTCCGATTTCTTTCTCGCGTTTCTAAGTATTTTCTACGGACACTGTCCCCGGAAAATCCATGTTTTAAACGGATTAATTCAATTTTGAGCATAAAATATATTTTATAGACTTGAAAAGCTTTATGGATGAAAATGCCTTTTATCGCGATGGGTAGAAGGTACAGAACAAGTGACACTCAGGCTGGAGGCGGATGGAATCGATGGATCCTACTTTGCGAAAAGGTTCCGGCCGATCCACCTTTGGATGAAACCTAAAAGCATTTTTGTGAATCGGATTATGAAGAAAAAACCAACGGATTCGGATAAAACGATGGACTCTATCTGGAAGTTTTTCAGTTCCCTGCGACTGACCATCGTCCTTCTGCTGACTCTGGCAATCACATCCGTGATCGGGACGGTGCTTCCCCAGAATGAGTCACCGGATGCTTATCGACAGGCCTTTGGGGACGCGGGATACGGTCTCTTCAACTTTCTCGGTCTTTTCGACATGTACCACTCCTGGTGGTT
>DKBB01000192.1:4121-12302 GCA_002451015.1 Acidobacteria bacterium UBA6911 | reverse complement strand
GCCTTTATCTCATCCGAAACCGCCTGAGCGCCTTCCATGTTGTTAAAACCCGTAACAACCACGTCGCACCCTTCCCGCGCGAGAGTGAGAGCTGTCGCTTTCCCGATGCCCCTGGGCTTGGTGGCCCCCGTCACCAGTGCAAGCCTTCTTTCTGCCGACATAACGCCTCCTTTATCGTTTGGTGATTCGCTAGATGTCTTATTTCGCTGAACGCGCGAGCCCGCCTCTTTTTTGTCTCTGCCAGGACCGACCCTTCTGCCACGTACTATATCACGACGGAGATGGGATATATATTCTCATGCAATCACGCTGGAGGGACTCGACGCACCCGGCACAACAAGGCCCGACCCGGCCAGCTGCCCGTGACCTGGTCGCAGTCATCGAGCTCGTCCGTCGTCAGAACGTTCACGTTCGACTGCCACAAACCATGCAGGGACGGTTCGGCCCCGGGCTGTTCCGGGAACCACCAGCAGTGTTCCGCGTGCACCACACGCGGGTCGATTCCACTGATGAACTGCGCCTTCATGGCAATGGCGCCTCTAGGGGTTTCAATCCTGGCCCAGTCGCCTTCGCGGATGCCCAGTCCGGCGGCGGTTTCCGGATGAATCTGCACGATCGGATCGGGGTGTTGCTCGCGTAGTCCCATACCGAGCTGACGATGCTCGGACTGGAACTGCGGCAGGAATCGGCCCCCGTTGATCAGGATGAGTGGATATTCCGACGCAATTTCCGGAGTCCTTACCGGGCTCTCCGGAGGCTCTTCGTAATAAGGCAATGGATCGTATCCCAGTTCCTCGAACAGATTCGAATAGAGCTCGAATTTGCCGCTCCGCGTTGCGAACCCGGTGGCCTTGCCGGTCCGCGGGTTGATACTGTCGTAGGTCCAGGGTTCCTTACTGGCAATCACATATTTTTGGGTGGCCGCCTCCTTGAAAGTGATGCCCAACGGCTGGAGACGATAGTCGTACAGTTCCTCTTCCGTATTCCACGGGAAGTGTTCTCCAAAACCGAGGCGAATGGCGAGTTCGCGGAAGAAATAATAGTCGCATTTGCGCTCGCCGATCGGTTCTATGGCGCGTTCGGCGGCAACGAATATGGACGTGAAGTCTTCCATAGTGGACAGCGTTCCACGCTCCAGCTTGCTGGCTGCCGGCAGCACATAGTCCGCCAGCATTGCCGTCGGTGTCATGAAGTGTTCCAGCACAACATGCAGATCCAGGTTGGGGCTTTTAAGGGCCTTGTACACCATCCCGGTGTTGGCCGCGTTCAGAAGAGGATTGCTGCCCCAGGTAATAAGCGCCTTCGTAGGATACGGAATACCGTCGACAATGCTGCGCCAGATGACCGGTTCCGGAGCGGCAAAGCTGTGCCCGCTCATGGACAGGGGCACGCCGTAGGTTTGCTCGTAGAGTGCGTTCATACGCTCGTACGCAGGCCAGGTCATCAGTTTGAAACGGTCGCTGCCCAGTTGCTTGGCGCGAGTTTCGGGAGTGCAAAGTTCCGCCATCTGCATCATGGAATCGCGCATGGCCATCTCACCGTTGCGGATAGGTCCCGGCCCCTCGGGAGCCAGTCCGGGCGCTTCTCCCCGCATGTTTCCCGTGATGGCATGCAGACAGAGCTTGGCCTGCTCCACGCGCACCGCATTGAGGCCGAACTGGTCGGGCGCCAGCCCGCTGTTGATGCAGCCGGGCTTTTTGCCGGCATACAGAAGCGCGGACCCGACGATCTGATCGGCCGGAATCCACGTGATTGGGGCGACCCGTTCCGGGGTGTACTCCGCGGCGCGCTGCTTGAGCTGTTCGAAGCCGTACGTCCATTGATCGACGAAATCCCGGTCGTATAGCCCTCGCTCGATAATTACGTGAATCCAGGCCATGAGCAGGGCCGTGTCGGTGCCGGGGCGAATCTGCAGCCACATGTCGGCCATTTTCGCCATTTCGGTCTGCCGCGGATCGACAACGATCATCCTGGCCTCGGGATTCATTTCCCGCCATTTCCGCATCGGGCGCATGCGAATCGGNNCCGGAAGCGCCCACGTTGGCCGGATTGCCGAAAAGATTCAAAAAGCGCGCGCGAATGGCATAGAAATCCGAGCGATAGGTCCCCTCAATGGTGGAGAGGCTTTCGGCGCCATGTTCGGCTTTGATCGCCTGCAGTTTTGCGGCAATCTCGTCCAGCGCCTGATCCCAGGAAATCCTCTCCCATCGGTTCTCGCCGCGAGTCCCCTGCCGTTTGAGCGGATGCATCAGCTGGTCGGGATGATCCAGCCACTTGCGAAAATAGGGTATCCGTTGGCAGACTGAGCCGCGATTGTAGGGGAATTCCGGATTCCCTTTGATGCTCAGGATTTTGTTGTCCTTGACGCTTACCAGCAGACCGCAGTTGCAGTGGCAGCCGGGAGACGGCCAGCACATGGTTTTCTTGACTTCCACGCCCGGTTCCTGGTCCGCATCATCTCCCATCATATCTCTCCTTATAATCATGGATTCAGCTTATCCAGCTTTGCATTGAGCGTCAATAACATGGCTTANNTGGTGACAGGCTAGAATTTCACTAATTTCCTGAACAACCAAGGACTAAGAAGATATCAGGAGAAATTAGTGAAATTCTAGCCTGTCACCAATTATAGTGTTCAGGCGGAAACCATTTCAGGGCTTTGGGAATTTATCTCATCCGGTTCCAGGCAATATCGATCTTTCCGAATCTGTTTTGAGTGAGAAACCCGGTCTGCGATCGGCATCTCTTTTCTTCTGCCGATATGTTGTTTCAGCATACCCCAAGTGGGATAAAAAATCTCTTCCGGCATCGTTTTGAGATCGGGAGAAATGGAGGGTTTAAAATCCATTTGCGCCAGGATGTCTTTTTCCAGGTCAATACCCGGAGCTATTTCGACCAGGGCAACCTCTCCAGCGCTGAGTCTGAAGACTGCCCGTTCGGTGACGTAAAGGATGGGTTTGTTGGATTTGGCGGCATACCTGCCGCTGAAGGTTATTTGTTCGACCCGGTCCATAAACTTCTTTCGGTTGCCCTCCTGGAGGATCTTTACTTTCCCCTCCGTTGCGGTTGCTTTAATACCTCCGGTTGTGAAAGTACCGCAAAAAACAACTTTTTTCGAAGCAGTCGTAATATTGATAAATCCACCGCACCCGATCGGCCTGTTATTGAACTTACTCACGTTCACGTTGCCGAACTTATCGACCTCTCCCATTCCCAGGAAAGCTTCATCGATACCGCCGCCATCATACCAATCGAACATGGACGGATGATTGATAAAAGCCTCCGCGTTGTAACTCATCCCGAAATTGGGCCAACCTGCAGGTACGCCGCCCACGCCGCCCACCTCGGTCGTGAGCGTCATCATGTCAGCCACTCCTTCATGGGCCGCTACGGTTGCCAACCTGTCGGGAATACCGATACCTAAATTAACCACTGAGTCGGGGGCAAGCTCCAAAGCAGCGCGACGCAGGATGAACAATCTTTCATCGAATGGAAGGGGAGGCAGTGCTTCGAGAGGCATCGTAACATCTCCACTAAACGCCGGCTGATAATAGATGCCTTCGCTCTGCATGTGCCATTCTTGGGGATTCTTGGAAACGACAATATAATCGACAAGGACGCCCGGCACTTGGACTGATTTGGCATGAAGCGTACCGGCCTTTGCCAGATATTCGACTTGCGCTATGACAATGCCCCCGGAGTTTTTTGCCGCCTGAGCTACCTGCAGGGCTTCAAGCGATGCACCCTCTCTTTCCATGGAAATGTTGCCCTTTGCGTCCGCCGTTGTTCCCCGGATTAAGCCGACGTGGATCGGAAACGTCTTGTACCAAAGGTACTCTTCCCCGTTGAAGGTCACAACTTCATTAAGGTCAGGCGCCTGACGGGTCAAACCGTTCATCTTGCCCCCTTCGATGCGGGGGTCCACAAATGTTCCCAGTCCTACTTTACTGAGCATCCCTGCACGTTTTGCAGCGATTTCCCTGTAAAGCTGGACAACGATCCCCTGCGGGAAGCAATAAGCGTGTATTTTATTATTTTGAATCAGGGCGCCGATGTTGGGAGATCCGTGGGTATGGGCTCCAATGAAACGCGTGACCAGGCCTTCGAGACCGATCACATGAGGCCCTTTATCCTTATGATTGCCCATAGCAGATCCACAGACCAGTGTAAGTCCCTTTGGATGACCCGTTTGCTTATATCGTTCGGCTATGGCCCGTGCGATCTCCTCAGACCAACCGGCCAATCCTATTATGGGCGCACAGACGGTTGCGCCATCCTTTATAAGAGCCGCAGCCTGTTCCGCACTGATTATTTTCGATCCGCTAGCTTTTGAAAAATCAGCAATTTCTGTTTCAATCATCCGAAGTCACTCCCGTGATCTAGGGTCAAGTAAAATAGTTTTATTAAGGGCGTATTTCCGATCTTTCGTTTACTCTGCCTTCCAGAGGGTTACAGGTTTCGTTCCTGGTGTAAAACCCCTTCCCTGCTCGATTTTCTCTTATCGGCAGGCGTGTCTGTTTTCAGACATTTCGGGGGAATTTCTTGTACTGCCCGGATTATATATTCAGCGGGAAATCCCATCCGGTATCAAGGATGCTCTGAATCGGTTTTAAGGGTTATACTCTCTAAAGCATACATATCGCTAAACTTCCCAATAATTCAACGCACGAATTTTCTTGCCCTATGACGGGGAGCGGGCATCAGCTGACCGCCGGTCATTCGCACAAAATCTTATTATAAATACTTATCATTTAATTCATTACAACCCTTTTATCTTATAACACATTCCAGCCTTCTTGAGGAGGTTAAAGTACTGTATGGTGGAATTTTCCATCCTTTTCTCCTCGCTGATTCTGCCGCCCTGCCAAATTTCTTCTATCACACTCCGATTGGTCGATGGCCCGTTCGTTTAGCGGACCGTTTTGAAAGCCGCCGCAGGTCCGGCGCCCAAGAGACTTGAAACCATCCCAAACCTCGAGCGGGTGAAATGTTTCGATGAATTTCGACATAGCCAAATGAGGATTCAGAAATCAGGTTTTATCAGAGTAGAGCACATAAGCCCTAATGCTATCCGGATATTCGTCAGGGAATTATTTGTGCTTTTAGGAGGTGGACAATGCAAATCACAGCCAGAACCAACGGCAACGGAACTGTTCTGGAGCTTAACGGCAATCTTGTACTGGGCGGGGGTCTGACAGAGCTGCGTGATGCGGTTAGGAATGCGACTTCAAGCCACCCGGAGAAGATCATCTTGAATTTAGCCCGGGTAACCTATGTCGACAGTTGCGGCATCGGTGAATTGGTAAACACCTTCAAACACGTCAAAGAGCAGGGTGGTCGTCTGGTACTGACGAAACTGCCTGAGAGAGTCAGGATCTTGTTGGATGCAGCGAAACTTACGCCGATCTTCGATGTTTCCGACAGCAATCCAGCAAAGATCGTACTTTCTAAACGACAAGTGCCGTAGCGTCTGTTGAGCTGAAGATCTATGTCAAGCGGTGAAATCCACAGTTCAGAGCACTTGCGGATCTCGCCTAACTTTGGAAAATCAAGGAGGTACGTGATGGAAATTACAAGTCGAATTAGCGGCAACTGCCCGGTTCTTGACCTGAACGGCCGACTTTTTTTGGGCGCCGCTACGAAGAAACTGCGCCATACTGTTCGTGAATTAACGAAGAAAAACCAGGGAAAAATCGTTTTGAACATGAAAAACGTGAACAAAATCGACAGCTGCGGTTTGGGTGAACTGGTACATTGCTACTCGCATGCCAAAAGCCATGGGCAAAAACTCGTCCTTCTCAATCCCCAGGACAGAACGATGAGACTTTTGCTTCTCACCAAACTGGAAACAGTTTTTGATATTTTTAACGATGAATCCCTGGCTGTCGCAGATTCAAGCCAGAAACCGGTAGCAGCATAAATTCATGCTGTGCTGCATGAAGCAATACGAACAAAGCAAACACCGCCACGGATTGGACAGGTTATTGGTTTGTGATTCACTCTGATTTCCTGTTTTCCGTGGCGTTTTTTCTTCCCTACTTCGTGGTTTAAGATTGCACACCTCGCGTCATTTACATAGATACCTGAACCGGATATTCTCCTTGAAACAGCTACGAAAGGATTAGGAAATACACCGTATATCGGGACACTCCTGCCTGCTCTCTGGGTATGTATTTTGCAAGTTCTATTCATGTATTTCTGTTATGTATTGGATTCCACGGCTCTCAGCCGGTCTCGGACGTTCGGCAAAAGCTTTTTTTTTTCGGCATTTGGGAGTAAAATGCAACCATTCGGGCAATATTAGATTTATTTCGATTTCCATAAGAATTATTTGATTGAGCACACGCGGATGCCTTCCATGGATCCTTCCGTGGCATACACTCCTCGCGAGTGTGTGACCGGCTGCCCGTAGGTTGCCTCTTCGCAACTTTTATCAGGATAAGCATGTGTGAAAATTGAACGGAGATTGGAGATTTTTTGCAGGCATTGCTTTCTGCGGCAGAACCAACAATGAAAGTGCTGCCGAATCCCATTTGCCGAGTATCCAATGAGCATACAGACCCGGCCAAAGAAAAAATGGAATATAACTCAGGAAGCTTTTGCCAGGTTCCTGACTTGGCTGCATCCCGATCCGGATCAAGCCGGCGAGAAATACGAGGAGATCCGGCGCAGACTGATCAAGATCTTTGCCTGTCGCGGCTGCGACTGCCCCGAGGATCTTTCCGACGAAACGATCAACCGCGTAGTCCAAAAAGTACCCGAAATTGCAGAAAGCTATGAAGGCGACCCGGCGCTTTATTTCTATGGTGTGGCCCGGTATGTGCACCATGAATACCTCAGGGAAAAACCAATCCCGCCGCCCCCTCCTGCGGACGAGCCGTCATCGAGAGAAGAAGACTACGAATGTCTCGAGCAGTGCATGGAAAATCTTCCTTCTCGCAGCAGGGACCTGTTTTTAGAGTATTGCCAGGAGGAAAAACGCGCAAAGATCAAACACCGAAAGCGGCTGGCCGAGCAGCTCGGTATTCCCTTAAATGCCTTGAGGATAAGGGCTTGTAGGATCCGAATGCAATTGCAGACGTGTGTGCTCGAATGTCTCCAGAATAAGGCATCGGAATGAAATGTTTTTGCATTTGACGCATTAATAAGTGAAACGGGCAGAACGCGTAAGCAAGGAGACAGAACGGATGAATATGGACCTCGAGCAAGAACTATATTTGAAGTCCTATCTGCTGGGAGACCTGAATCCCGAAGAGCAAGAGCGCCTTGAAAAGCGTCTGATGATGGACACTGCCGCTATCGAAGAGCTGCGCTGTATGGAAGACGAACTCATTGAGGATTATTTGGAAGGCACCCTTCCCGGACACGAGAGGGAGCGTTTCGAGAATTTCTTTCTAGCCGCACCGGAGCGAAAACAGAAACTTAGCTTTTCAAAGTCCCTGAAGCGCTACGTGGCGGCGCATCAGCCAGAGAAAAGTCGCAAGGCTGTATGGCTGAATTCATGGAAGACTTTTTGGCATCCTCAATACCAGACGATTAAATGGGCTCTCGCAGCCTCGGTTATATTTTTAATCGGGGGGGGATCGTGGTCTCTGGTGCAGATCTCAAGACTCCAGAACTCGCTTCAACTGGTAAATTCAACCCTACAAACCCGCTCAACCGAATTTCAGGAACGAAACTCCGGATTGATCCAGGCTTTGCAGGCTGAGCAGGATCGCAACATTCAATTAGAACAGGAGATGACCAACCTGCAGAGAGTGCAAAAGTCCGGTCCATCGCCTGTACCCAATCAAGATCAATCCCCATTGATGCTGGCGAGCCTTGATTTAAGGCGGAGCAGAAGCACTGGCAGTATCCAGGAAATTTCTGTTCCTTCGGGAGAAGGCATGATTCAGCTTGACTTGAAAATGGACCCCCTGGAGTATCCCCGGTACAAGACAATTCTGCAACGGGTTGGTGGTGACATAATCCGCACCCAGACCGAATCCTCCATTCAGGGCTATTTCCCGGGTTTTTTCATTTCGGCAGCGCTACTGACCCAAGGAAACTATGAATTAATTCTCAGCGGCATCACGGCCGACGGGAATCCTGAAGAAATCGGGACCTATCACTTTCGGGTGATCCCACGGTAACTGAGGCAAGTACCATCTGTATCCAGTTGTTTTCATAGAAGAATCTAAT
>DKBB01000192.1:0-4080 GCA_002451015.1 Acidobacteria bacterium UBA6911 | reverse complement strand
GGGTGTTATTTAATATGAGCATATTTCCTATAAAACTGAAACCTATTCAGTGCTAAGGGAGGAAACATGTCAGAAAAAACATTAGCTGTCGATAATCTTTTGAAGAAAAAAGAATGGTCCATAATGGTCTATATGGCTGGAGGGCGGGATATCAGTGAAGAAGCCCGGGAAAGTCTGCTGCAGATGAAGCAGATCGGTTCGAGTAACAATGTCCACATTATTGCCCAATTTGATTGGGGGACCGAAGGCATCCTTACCAAACGTTATTACCTCAGCCAGCTGAATGAGGCAATGCAGATTTGGGCTTTTACTAAAGATGCTTGCGATGAGCTAGCTTATATTTCCGAAACAAGCGATGAATCCACTCAAGAATCCACCGAAAATTATTGGTGCCAACGTTTGGTGGAAGCCGCAACCGATGCAGGCATACCCCAAAAACAGATATTGCGTCTAGGAAAACTGAAGCAAGACAAATTGATAAAGCAGGCTGCCTATGATCCCGATCGATGTTTAAATTTGGTCTTAGATTGCATGTTGGAGAGCGATGTATTCCCACGTCCCAGTGGAAACCTCGGAGATACGGATGCTGGGGATCCAAGAGTCTTAGTGGATTTTATACAATGGGCAAAAGTCAGATACCCCGCCGAAAAATGCATGGTCATTGTTTGGGGACATGGCAACGGTCTTTCTGTTGCATGGGATTGGCCAACTTCTATATATAATCTCCCTGCTAGTAATCTCACTGCCTTGGATTTGGGAAGCGTATTTAATAAGGATGCTCTTAAAACAACATATAAAGCACAGGTAAATAAGTTTCTCTCCGAGGAGACGAACAAAAAACCCCTAGAAGAAGATATTCAAAAGAAGGAGATCTTAGACAACTATAGGAACTCACAGTGGGTCGGAAATCATGATCCTAAAGTTGACATAGTTGGATTCAATTCCTGCTCGTTAGGGACCATCGAAGTCTACAACCAGTTGAACAACGCCAATAACAACATTGTAGAATACGGCATTGCTTCAGAAGGCTATACTCCGCTAAGCAGCTGGCCTTACAATAGAATTATGAAAGCTCTAGTAGAAGATCCCACAATGGACGCTAAGACCTTTGCCGAAAAAATAGTCGATAAATATATCGAATATTACAAGGAACCTATAGTGGTTTCGGAAAAATTGAGAAAGGTTAACCGCCAGGCTGAACTCTTAGGCATGAGCTTGGATTTTAATTGGCAATCCGCAATGAGAAAACCACAGGGCATGAGANNGGCATGAGAAAACCACAGGGCATGGGGGATTTACCTTGGGATGATTTTGAAGAAGCACCGGAATTAAGCGCCGTTGACATTTCCCTTTGCAAGCTCCGTCATTGCAATTCCGTTGCTAATAAGATGAGAACTTTGGTGGAGAAACTCATAGAAAATCTAAATGAAGGCGTCCCGCCGGAAAAAATTAAAGCCCTTTTTAGTAATATCCTTGCTGCACACGCCGTTAGCCAATCTTATTTCAACTGGGATTTCACCGACCTATACGATTTTTGCCGTGCTTTACGAGATTTTTCTTTGAATCTACCGGGCATTCCTGATATGTGCAAAGATGTTATGGATGCTATCGAAACAAAAAGAGGCAACCAAGGCGAGATAATATCGGAAGGGATGTGTTTGATAAGTAAACACGAAGGCGATAGAGTAGAAAATTCCAATGGTGTCTCGATCTTTTTCCCATGGGATAACTGGGATGATAATGAAATCGTTAAGCGATACAAAGACTTAGAGTTTCTTAATAAATCTAAGTGGAGCAATTTTCTCGAAAGATACCTTAAATTGGCAGCTGAATTTGAAAAGAAAGAAGGTATCTTCAGCTAATGTGTATCCGATTCATTACATGAGCGTCCAACAATTTGGATCTTGGTTTATCTGAGATCCCCAGCGGCTTCAAATTCGAGATGATGGGAGATTTTGACTTGAAATACCCCGCAAAATGATAGCCAATTTGTTATCCATAACTTCATTCAGTTTGGACCTTGATGGATGGCTTGCTATATGGGCAACCTGTAATGAAAAGGCGGATTTATGGAAACTTGTTCGCAGCAAGGAGGAATACAACCTGAAAGGCTGCATTTGCGAAGGATCCGCCTCCTTTGTTTGATATTTCTCATATTAAAACTTGCAGTTGTTGAAGCTTTTTTCCCCTTCACCTCGCATACAAAAACACTTTCAATTATTGCAGGCAGTGCCATTGAAGGTGAGGTGCCCGCCGGCGAAACACATTCCTACTCCTTCGAGGTTTCACAACAAAGCTTTCTTAGAATCGATTTCTATTCACCCAACGTTGATTTGCTGATATCCATTGCTCTACCCGGAAACACTGAATGGCTAGAGTGGTATATCATCAAACGAGGAATATCTCCAATTGCATCCGTTTTGGATACTCAGGGAACCTATATCCTAGAAATTCAGAGCCTAGAAAAGAATGTCGATTTCGGTTCCTACCGAATGGAAATCAAAGAATTCCAACCGGTAGATACTCAAGATCCTAAGCAGGTGGCTGCTTGCAGACATCTCTCGAACGCAGCCCGATATCGTCGTCAATGGACTGACGCCGCGTTTAGAATCGCAATCCGCGAGTACGAAGATGCGTTGCGGATATGGAAAGATATGGGGGATGCGGAACAAGAAGCGGCCACTTTGAAAAATACGGGCGATGCCTGGGAAATATTCGCCGAATGGGACATAGCCCTGTCGCTTTATGAGAAAGCACAGGCAGTTTACCGCCAACTGGAAGATTTATCGGGAGAGGTCGAGGTAATCAATACGAAAAGTATGATATATATCAACCAAGGAAAATACCAAAAGGCTCTTGATATATATATACCAGTAAACAGGACATTCGAAGACCCCTGGCAAAAGGCTCAGAGAATTCGAAATATCGGGGCAGCCAAATGGGGCATGACCGAACTTCAGAAAGCCACAGAATTCCTAAATCAGGCCCTCGAGATACAGAAACAGCTCCAGGACCGGACGGCGCAAGCCGATACTCTTCTGTATCTCGGTTATGTCCACCATGCCATGAAAGATCTAACTGCAGCGGAGCAGTATTATGTAAAGTCGCAGGATTTATTCAGGGAAGCTGGAAATCCGAGAGGAACGGCACTGACACTGACGGTCCTCGGAGATCTTGCCAATGATTCTGGAGAAACAAGGCAAGCTATGAATTATTACAATCAATCCCTGAAAATCTTCGAAACCATCGGTGAGCTGTCGGGGCAATATATGGTATTTAGTGGAATGGCTGCGCTCTATATTGATCTAGGAGAAAAAGACAAAGCTCTCCAAAACTACAAAATCGCACTGGACCTAGTCAAACAGGTTGGAGATAAAGCCCTTGAGGCGGATATTTTGGGCTATATGGGCGCCATTTACAGAGACCTCGGCGACTACCAGAAAGCCTTTGATTATTCCGGCCGGGCAGTAGAAATCAACAAGTCTTTACCGTCACCTCAAGCAGAAGCTTATGCACTTTTAAACCTTGCCAAAACACAGGAAGTTCTGGGGAAACTTGATGCGGCCGTGGAAAGCTGCGCACACGGGCTCGAGTTGTCTGAGAAAGCCAACGATCAGTTCCTTGAAGGGCATTTTTTGAATGCTCTTGGCCAGCTTAATCATAAGTCGGGTCAGTTGCAGAGGGCGCTGGACTATTATAGGCACGCTCTTTCATTGCAGCGTGAGGCTCATGATTCTGTCAATATGCCCGGGACCCTTTACAACCTCGCACGTGCAGAAAGAGACGCAGGCAATCTAGAGCTGGCAAGGAAGTATGCCGACGAGGGACTCAAGGTTACAGAATCATTGCGTGGGAAAGTTGCCAGCCCCGAATTGCGCGGATCTTTTCTAGCTTCCGTGCGCCAACGGTATGAGCTGACAATCGATCTGCTTATGCGGCTACATGAACAGCAGCCGTTCATGCAACTTGATGCCGAGGCACTGCAGATCAGCGAACAGTCACGAGCGCGCGCTCTGCTGGATATGCTTGCCGAAGCTCAGGCAGATATTCGTGAGGAGGTCGCATCGAACCTGGTTGAAC
>DKBB01000052.1 GCA_002451015.1 Acidobacteria bacterium UBA6911 | reverse complement strand
AAGAAGCCAGAACCGACTGGGCCTGGAGCAAAAAACCCGGACAGATTATGGCCCTGGACACAAAGCGCGGCAATGCAGAGTGGACAAAGGAGTATCCAGTTGGCCCCCTGTCCCTTTCGGCTGATGCGAAAGCCGTCTACTTCTACAACGGGGAGAGGCTCGTCAGCCTGGATCGTAAAACCGGCAACGAAAACTGGCAGTCCGATCCCATGCAAACCAGGAAGTTTGACACAGCCTACGCACCCAGGTTGGTGGTTTCCGATGATGTTCTTGTTTTTTCGATGGGCGGGGAATCAGATTTCGCACCGGGATCCATGATGGCGCTGTCGGCCGTGGACGGTAAAAAGCTTTGGGAGGCGCCTCAGCCTCTTTCGGGACACTATTCCCCCGAAGATATATTTGTAATCGACGGCCTGGTCTGGACGGGCGCTATAGCCTTCTCGGGAGAAAATACGGGAACCTATACCGGCCGGGATTTGCATACAGGCGAGGTCGTCAACGAGTTTCCCTGCGATGCCGACGTCTACTGGTTCCATCAGCGCTGTTACCCCAGCAAGGCAACGGAAAAATATATCCTCCCTTCCCGCACCGGTCTTGAGTTTGTGGACCTGGAACAGGAGCACTGGGACATCAACCACTACACCCGGGGCGGATGTTTTTACGGCGTCATGCCCAGCAACGGCCTCGTGTATACGCCGCCGAACGCCTGTTCCTGTTATCTGGAGGCAAAGCTGGAAGGTTTCGGGGCCCTCGGCGGAGCGCATGCATCCGAACCCGACCTGGAAAAGGAGTCCGCCGGGAACCGGCTGGAAAAAGGACCGGCTTACGACGTGAAAATTACGGACGACTCTGCTGCAGGGGACTGGCCAACCTACCGCCACGACGCAAACCGGAGCGCTTATACCACATCGGCAGTTTCGTCCGACCTTGACACCCAATGGAAGACAACATTAGGAGGCAAACTGAGCAGCCCCGTCGTTTCGGGAAACCGGATGTATGTCTCCCAAATCAACTCGCATGCCGTTTATGCACTGGATGCTTCTTCCGGGAACACTCTCTGGAAATACACTGCGGGAGGCAGGGTGGACTCGCCGCCGACCATATACCAGGGGCGCGTCCTCTTCGGCTCTACAGACGGTTATGTATACTGCCTGAACTCCGCCGACGGAGCTCTCGTCTGGCGCTATCGGGCAGCCCCCATCGACCGCCGCATGATGTATTTCGAACAGCTGGAATCGGTCTGGCCGGTGCACGGAACCGTGTTGATTCAGGACGACAAGGTCTATTGCGTCGCCGGACGCACGATGTTCCTGGACGGCGGCATGCGTCTGCTGCAGCTCAACCCCAGGACCGGCGAGAAAATCTCGGAATTCGTCATGAACGAAATCGATCCTGAAACCGGCGAAAACCTGCACAGCAAGATCGAGAGCCTGGATATGCCCGTGGCCCTGTCCGATATTCTTTCCAGCGACGGCAAGCACATTTACATGCGTTCCCAGCAGTTCGATATGGACGGGAACCGTACGTTTATCGGGGTCCGGGATGTGCGGGACCAGGCGGGCGACGGCGCCCATGTTTTCTCCCCGATCGGATTCCTGGATGACTCCCAGTACTATCGATCGTATATGATGTACGGCAAGAGTGTGAAAGGCGGATGGGGCAGCTGGGAGATCATGGCCAAAGTGACGCCCTCCGGGCGCCTGATTGCGGTCAATGGCGATACGGTTTTCGGTTTTGGACGCAAGCCGGAATTCTACAGCGAATCGATTGTCCAGGAATACCAGCTTTATGCCGCGGGGATGGACGGGGATAAAAAAGCCATAGAGAAGATAACGGAACCTCCCGGCACCCGAAGCGCATTCGACAAGGGACTGTTCAACTATGCCGGAGACTGGAAACTTCGACAGGGGCTTCCGGGGGAAGAACAGACGGCGGTACAGTTCAAATGGAAGATCGACGAACCACCCCTTCACGTCCGGGCCATGGTCCTTGCCGACAATACGCTTTTTGTAGCCGGTCCTCCGGACATTGTCAACGAAGAGGACGCCTTTTACGCACTTGACGAAGAAACCGTGCGCCGGAAGCTTGCCGAACAAAGCGCGTTGCTTCGAGGCAAGGAAGGCGGCCTGATGTGGGCCGTATCGGCCAAAAACGGAAAGAAACTTTCGGAACATAAGCTCGATTCCCTGCCGGTCTGGGACGGAATGATTGCGGCAGGAGGAAAGCTTTACATGACTACGATGAACGGAGAAGTCGCCTGCTATTCCGGGAAAGGGAATTAGTCCATTGAGATTTAAATACTTACTATTGATATTGGCCGGGCTGTGTGCGATTCAGCCGTCAATCCGGGAGGTGCGTTCCTGTTCGGTTCCCGTGTTCCGTTATGCGATCGAGAGATGGAGGCCGGACCCCTATAAAGGAATTTTCATTTACCGGGGCAGTATCAGCGAACAGGACCGGGCCCTTCTGGAACAGTTGAAACAGTTTTCATCCAATCCGGATTACCCGTTGAACCTGCTGATACGGGAAGTGGACGCCGACACTTTCTCTAAAGAGAAACTGACTGATTTATTGAAGGGCCCGGTTCCCGATAAATTGCCGGTTCTGGCCGTTTGGTATCCGAACCAGATGGGCGAAAAAACACCCGTCTGGATCCGTCCATTGACCTCCACCTTCGTTGAGACCCTGGTGGATTCGCCCAAACGGAGACAACTGGCAGAAAGTCTGATCAAGGGAGACTCCGTGGTATGGGTTTTTATCCCGTCCGGGAATACCGATAAAGACGCTCGCGCGAAAGCCTTAATCAAAAAGGAACTGGATCACGCCGTTGAAACTTACTCCAAAATGCCCTTTACCATCCTCTCCGGAGGAAAAAGAAAAAAACTGGCCTATGGATTTCCCATTCTGACACTCTCCCGGAAGGACCCCGCAGAACGGGTATTTGTAGAAATGCTTATGAGCAGCGAGTCCGATCTCCACGAGTATACCGGGGAACCGATGGTTTTCCCGGTCTTCGGCCGGGGACGTTCGCTCGGGTGTCTCTTCGGAGAATTCATCACCGAGAAAAATATCCGGAATGCGGCCGCTTTCCTTTCGGGCGCGTGCAGCTGCGAAGTAAAGGATCTGAATCCGGGTGTCGATCTTCTCGTCGCGGCCCCCTGGGACATGGTCGTCATGGATTCTTTTGTCGACGACGCACCTTTGCCTGAATTGACGGGAGTCATGCCGGCAAGCACCGCGGTTGAAGAGCCCGCGTCTTCCATGCCCGTTGAGGCGGAACCGTCTGAGGCAACGCCTTTTACTGAAAATCCTGTTCCGGAAGAGGACGACCAAAGAAATTCGGGGATCCTAAAGATATATGGGATCACCCTTAGCTCGGTCCTGGTTGTCGTGGTTTTTGCGGGCTTTCTTTTAAATCACCATCGTAAGAAGAATTCATGAATATCCAGTCCCTGGTCGTAAAAGAGATCCTGCATCGGAAATTCAGTTTCATTCTCGGTGTCCTCGCAACACTGATTGCAACGGCCTCCATCATCGGTTCCATGGTCCTGCTGCGCACACACGACCTGCGCACCGCATCAATCCTGCAGATCAAAGAGACCGAACTGCAGCAGCGCTTGGACAAACTCCAGGACGACACGCGGAAATCAATGCTGAAGCTGGGATTCAACCTCGTAATCCTGCCTGAAGATCAGAATCTGGCCGACTGGCACACGGATGATTATTCGGCAAAATACATGCCGGAATCCTACGCAGACCGCCTGGCAGAATCGGATATCGTTTACATACGGCACATCCTGCCCAGCCTGCAGCAGAAGATTCCGTGGCCCGAACGGAATCGTACGATCATCCTGGTCGGCACGCGCGGGGAAGTGCCCAACCTGCATCTTTCTCCCCAAAAGCCCATGGTGCAACCCGTACCGGCAGGCACCATTATCCTGGGACATGAACTGCATCGAAGCATGAACATCCAGGTCGGAGACCGGATCAGGATCATGGGAAGGTCCTTTACCGTAAATACTTGCTACTCGGAGAGAGGCAACAAGGACGACATCACGGCATGGATCGATTTGAAGGAAGCCCAGGAACTGCTAGGAAAACCGGGGCAAATCAACGCGATTCTGGCTCTTGAATGTTTGTGCACCGAAAATGCCCTGCCGACTATCCGGAAAGAGGTCGCCGCCATTCTTCCCGGAACGCAGGTGATTGAAAGAGAATCCCAAGCCATAGCGCGGGCGGAAGCCCGGAACCAGGTAGCCCTGGAAGCCCAGACAACCCTGAGCAAAGAGCAGCAGGGGAGAGAAATCCTCCGGGACGAGCGGGAACGCACCGCCTCGACACTGGTGCCGGTTGTTTTCCTGGCCTGTGCCCTCTGGATTGCACTGATGGGATTCAGCAATGTCCGCTCCCGCCGGGAGGAGATAGGCATTCTAAGGGCTATGGGAGTTTCGGCGAAACACATATTTTTGCTCTTCCTATGGAAACATGTTTCCATAGGAGTGCTGGGCGGGATTATCGGGTTTTTTGCCGGCAGCGCCGTCGGTCTCCTTGTCCCGGGCCAGGAAGCGACTATTCCCATAGATTTCTTCAGCCCTCTCACATTCTGGCTGAAAATGGCTGCCTTGTCCGTCGTGGGAGCTACGCTGCTTGCGGTAATTGCAGGCTGGATTCCCGCAATGATTGCCTCCGGACAGGATCCGGCGGAAGTGTTGCGGGAGGAATAAGCCCATGATCCAGCTTGAAAACGTCACCAAAAAGTTCGACGGCCCCAGCGGTAAAGTCACGGCACTGGACAACATTTCCCTCACCCTCTCCGCAGGGGAACTTCTCGTGATCAACGGACACAGCGGTTGCGGCAAATCCACTCTGCTTCTGACCGCTGCCGGCATGCTGCGTCCGGACAGCGGCGACGTCCGATTATTGGACAAACAGAATCCCTACGACCTTTCCGCCGACCAGCGAAGCAGGCTGAGGGCCGGGTCCATCGGTTTTGTTTTCCAGCAGTTTCATCTCATTCCGTACCTGACGGTTCGCGAAAACATCCTCGCCCCCCTGCTCTCGCTGGCCGTGGAGAACGCGGACGAGCGCGCACGGGCGCTTATAGAAAAGTTCGGCCTGCAGGACCGCGCCGAGCATGTCCCCTCTCAGCTCAGCACCGGCGAGAGGCAAAGGACCGCCCTGGCCAGGGCGGTCTTCAATCAGCCCAAAATTATTTTTGCGGATGAACCGACGGGAAACCTGGACGACGACAACGCTGAAACCGTCCTGAAGCACCTTGACAATTACGTTTCTTCGGGAGGGAGCGTCCTGCTCGTAACGCACAATGCCAAAGCGGCGGATTACGCGACCCGGGTCCTTAAAATGAAGAAAGGTCAGCTCCATTAAAAACGGAGACATAATACTTAATGCACCCCCAATAGAGAGAGACACGGTTATTAATTTTCATGAATGAATTACTATGTCCCCGTTGAGATGCGCAAAAATCCGAATATCATACTCATGGATCCGAAGCTCGATCCCGTATCACTCGAAATCGCCAGGGTCTGTGCGGGGGTGATCCTGTAGTCAGAGAGAAGATGGAACCGCTTCTGGATTCTGGCTTCCGGCTTCCGGTTTTTGCTTTGCTTTTAAAAGTGTATTATATTCCTCAATTTAATCCGCTTTATTCCAAGTGTTTCACCAGACGGTCCGGGCAAGCGGGGACTGCTACGAATACGGGGACAATTCATGGAAATAATCAACAAGTTATGGCAGGTTGTTGTGGAAGTTTGGGAACAGGGGCTTTGGGGTATCGACATAGGACGTATCATCGTTGCCCTGCTGATTTTTTTCATATTCCTGCTCCTGCGCCAGCTTCTGGCCAGATTCATTATCAACCGGCTTAAGTCGATCGCCAGCAAAACCAAATATGCGTTTGACGACGAAATCGTCGAAGCCCTGCAAAAGCCTTTTGCCTTCATTCCCGTCATACTCGGATTTTTCTTCGCCACGGAATATTTGTTTTATCACGGCACCCTGGGAATTATCCCGGATCAAACCGCTGAAGCCCTAAGNNGTAAGACTGGTTCAACCGTTATCCTTTATTTTCAAACAACTGGAAGAGGCGTTTTCGATCACTATGGTGGAGTGGATGCTCAAAGGCATCCGTGTATGTCTGGTTCTCTTAGGTGCCGCCACTATTCTTCAACTATGGGGCATCCAGGTTCTTCCGCTGCTTGCCGGTTTGGGCGTGGTCAGCGTCGCTGTCGCCCTTGGAGCGCAGGACCTGTTTAAAAACCTGATCTCCGGACTGCTGATTATCGGAGAGCACCGTTTCAATCCCGGCGACTGGATCAAGGTGAATGCCGAGGTGGAAGGCACCGTTGAATCCATCGGTTTCCGTTCCACCCTGGTACGCCAGTTCGACAAGGCTCCGGTATACGTTCCCAACGCGAAGCTTTCAGACAATTCCGTCATCAACTTCTCCGCAATGACCCACCGCCGCATATACTGGATGATCACGGTCGAATACTGCACGACAATTGACCAACTGCGTCGGATTCGGGACAGTATTGAAAAATATATCTACGATTCGGAGGATTTCGCCAAACCGCCGGAAGTGCCGACATTTGTCCGCATCGACCGATTCAGCGACTCTTCCATCGACATCATGGTCTATTGTTTCACCAAAACGATCGTCTGGGGCGAATGGCTGGCCATCAAGGAAAAACTGGCTTTCGCGATAAAGGAAATTGTCGAAGGGGCCGGAGCCGGGTTTGCGTTCCCGAGCCGTTCTATCTACATTGAGACAGTCCCCCCGGAAGCAGCCGAAAGATTCGTCCCGCCCTCGGAGAAAAGCGGGCTAAATACCGAGAATCGTTAATTCACATTCCACACTTGAAGGGGCGTCCCCTGTGTTCGCCCTGTAAAAAAAAGGGACGGCAAACCGTCCCTTTTTCAATCCTCTTCTTCTAATCCGCATTTCTCAAAAGGTTTCTACTGCGGCGACGGATCCGGGCATGTCTACTGCGCGCCCGCCTGCGCCGCCTCGTGTAAGCGAAGCGACCGGAACCTCGTGAGAAATGCGGGCTAATTCAAAGCGGGTATCCTGTGCGATTGAGGATCAGTTATCCAAACCTTCCACCCGGACCGTACAGACCTTGGTTGTAGGCGTCTTCGCAACAGGATCCAGTTCCGAACTGGTCATGACGTTGGTGGGCGTCTCGGCAAAGTGAAAGGTCATGGACACCATCCCCGGCGGGCACTTGTCCGTAATCAACACTTTAGTCTCCACGGTTCCGTGACGGGATGTCACCCGGACCTTCCCTTGATTCTTCAAGCCGAATTGTGCGGCGTCCGCCGGATTGATTCTCAGCAGTTCCTCTTTTTCCAAAATATTGAGACCGTAGACACGGCGTGTCATGGTGCCGTGGAAGTGGTAGAGACTGCGGTCGGTCGTCAGGATCAGGGGATACTCTGCATCCGGCTCCTCGGCCGATTTCCGATAGACCAGGGGCTTGAACTTGCCCTTGCCCGTGTCGGTCGGAAACCGCTCGGTATGAAGAATCGGCGTGCCGGGATGATCGTCCGTCGGGCAGGGCCATTGCAGGCCGCCATATTCCAGCCGCTGGAAGGAAATGCCTCCATAGGAGGGTGTGACGGAAGCGATCTCCCGCATGACCTCTTCGGGACTTGAAAAATCGAAGCCCTTGGCTTTCATGCGTTTGGCAATTTCGCACACGATCTTCCAATCCGGCCTGGAATCGCCTACAGGCTCAAGGGCCTGGCGCACCCGCTGGATCCTGCGTTCGGTGTTGGTAAAGGTTCCGTCCTTTTCCGCAAAACTGGCGGCGGGCAGGATAACATCCGCATATTTGGCAGATTCGGTCAGGAAAATATCCTGCACTACCAGGAATTCGGCCTTTTCCATCGCTTCCGTGGCATGACTTGAATTGGCTTCGCTGATGTACGGATTTTCTCCAATCAAATACATCGCCTTGATGGATCCCGAATACATGCTGTCGAAGATCTCCGTATGCGTCAATCCGGGAGACTCACTCAGCTTTGCCCCCCAGGCCGATTCAAATTTGCTTTTTACCTCCGGGGAAGCGACAGGCTGGTATCCGGTGTAAACATTGGGCAAACATCCCATGTCACAGGCGCCCTGGACATTGTTCTGGCCTCTGAGAGGATTTACGCCCGAGGACGGTTTGCCGATATTCCCCGTGAGCATGGCCAGGTTGCTGACAGCCAGAACATTATCCGTTCCCTGTATGTGCTGGGTCACTCCCATACAGTACAGAATGGAAGCCGGTTGTCCGGATGCGTAACATCGGGCGGCGGCGGCGATTTGATCCTTCGGGACGCCCGTTACTTTTTCCACGGAATCCATGTCGAATGCAGCCAGAGATTCCACAAAGGCATCGAAGCCCTCACATCGCGCTTCGACGAAGGATTTATCGTACAGCCCTTCCTCATGGATAATCCGCGCCATTCCCATAAGGAGTGGCACGTCCGTTCCCGGTTTCAAACGCAGAAAATGGTCCGCGATGCGGGTCAGGTCGATCTCCTTGGGATTCACCACAATGAGTTTGGAACCGTTACGGACGGCAGCTCTTACCTGCTGCCCGACAATGGGGTGTCCCGAAGTGGTGTTGGTACCGACGGCCATAATAACGGCAGCGCTGCCGATCTCACCGATCGAGTTGGTCATTGCTCCGCTGCCGAATGCCTGGGCCAGACCGGCCACAGTGGGGGCATGTCAGAGGCGTGCGCAATGATCTATGTTGTTGGTCCCCATAATCGCACGGGTAAACTTCTGCGTAAGATAGTTGTCCTCGTTTGTGCATTTCGCCGAAGCAATGGTCGCAAACTGATTCCCTTTATACCCGGAAAATTTCTCAGCAACCAGATCCAGGGCTTCATCCCAGGACGCTTCGACAAATTCACCGTCCCGTTTGATGAGCGGCGATGTCAGCCGTTCGGGGTGGTTCACGAAGCGGAAGCCGAATCTGCCTTTGACGCAGAGCCTTCCCTGACTGGCCCGGCTGTTTATATCCCCTTTTGCACTGACGATGCGATTGTCCCGCACACCCAGGAACAGACCGCAGCCGCAGCCGCAGAAGGAGCAAACCGTTCTTGCCTGATGGGTCGGCCGTTCGTAGTCCGTTTCGACCAAAGCTCCGACCGGACACCGGACAATGCATTCCCCGCACGATTCACAATTCGATTCGATACGCGGTTTCGCTCCAAAACCAGCAACCATGGCTTCGGATCCCCGGTTGGTAAAATCGATCGCCTCGGCGCCCTGAATTTCCGAACAGGTGCGCACGCAGATACCGCAAAGCACGCACCGGTTGGGATTAAATGTAAAAAACGGGTTGGAGTCGTCAATAGGAAGCAATTCCTCCCGGAATTTCAGTCGCCGCAGCCGTTTGAGGTTCATGCCGACATGATCGGCGACCCGTTGCAGCGCGCATTTGGTGTTCTGCACGCAGTTAAGACAGTCGGTATCGTGATCGGCGACCAGCAGCTCCAGGGCGACCTTTCTTGTTTCGCTGATTTCCGGGCTTTCGGTCCGGACCGTCATTCCCTCCTCAACAGGGGTTTTGCAGGCAATGGTGGTTCTCTGCCCGTCGATCTCCACCATGCAGAGTCTGCATGCGCCCGCCGGCTGCAATTCGGCATGGAAACAGAGATGCGGGATGTAGATATTATTCCTGAGGGACGCCTCAAGTACATTCATTCCCCTGTCGGCTGTAACCGATCGGCCGTTGATTGTCAGATTGATTTTTTCCTTCACTATTGCTCTCCTTCGCTTAACTGTCCTGCGATGCATTCCACGGCGAGGAAGTTCTTGGGGCATTTTTCCAGACACATGCCGCATCGTATACATTTGGACTGGTCGATCACGTGCACCTGTTTTTTCTCGCCCGTGATGGCATCGGTCGGACAGGCCCTGGCGCAGATCAAGCAGCCCTTGCACTTTTCCGGGATGATACGGAACGAGATAAGCTCCTTACAGAGCAGGGCCGGGCAGCTTCTGCCCTGAATATGGGCGTCGTACTCTTCGCGGAAATAACGAATCGTGGTAAGCACGGGATTCGGCGCCGTCTGTCCCAATCCGCACAAAGAGCCTTTTTTGATGGCTTCTCCCATTTCAACCAGTTGATCGACATCTTCAGGCCTGCCCTTACCCTCGGTAATTTCCTCCAGGATATTCAGCATCTGCTTGGTGCCCAGACGGCACGGCACACAT
>DKBB01000186.1 GCA_002451015.1 Acidobacteria bacterium UBA6911 | reverse complement strand
GTGGATATCCCGGGGAAGGTGGACGGGGATATTTTCGGATTCGCGCAGTCCATTCGGACCAATGGAGAGGTTGGAAAGAATCTCTGGGCCTTCGCCCAGGATATAACGATTGAGCCGGAAGCCAAACTGGGCCAGAACGCCACCATGTTTGCCACAAACATAAATGTGGATGGTCATGTCGGACAGGACGTTACGGCTTTTGGAGCTATCCATGATATAAGCGGCTCGATCGGAAGGAATGTCAATATTCGCGGTCAACAAATATCCGTGCAGAACACTTCCACAATCGGCGGAGATCTCAATGCAAGGGTGAATCTGGAAAAACGTGTGCAGATTCATCCGGATGCTTCGATACAGGGTGAAACGAATGTGGAACTGGTGAAGAAGGAAGAAGGCATAAGTAAATATATGAAGATCGGTTTCTACTTTCGCCAGTTGCTGCGAATTGTCGGGGCGTTCCTGATGGGACTGCTCCTGTTCTGGCTGCTTCCCGGACTGAAACACGCGCCTCTTTCCAGCGTACGGAGACTGTTGGCTTCCGGTGGTATCGGTTTTCTGGCGGCCGTCGCAACGCCGATCGCAGTCATTATTATAGCGATTACGGTTATAGGCCTTCCGATCGCATTGGTTACTCTGGCTTTCTGGCTGCTGGCGCTCTATCTGTCAAAAATTGTCATCGGAAGATATATTGGAAGCACGCTGTTGGGTAACGGCAAAAATACCATGGGCTCTACAGCGTTGTCCCTACTCATAGGAATTACAATTATTGTAGTCGCGATAAACCTTCCGTATATCGGAGGTATTCTCAATTTTCTATTGATCCTGATCGGACTGGGAGCTCTTCTGATTACGGCCTATCGTATGTTCCGAAGGTACAATGAACCGGAGCAGATCCAGGAATCGGTATCCTAATAAGCGGTATTCCTGACCGGCTTGAGTTTTGTAAATACGGGGCGAACACAAGGTTCGCCCCTACACCGGAAAAGATGAAGGTTTTGGAGGATGTAGGAAATGCGGATTCTTGCCGCATCGGGATCCACAAAAAATCCGGGCGAGCCGTGTTGCACTCCTGGAAAAACCAGCGTAGGGGCGACCCTTCCGCCTTCGCCCTACCGGCTTCGGCGGACAAGTTGTGTTCGCCCGCATTTTCGCCCCTAATTTCTGTAAACGATGTGCTCCAGGAACAGGACGCTGAAAACACCCGCGACAAAGCCGTTCCCCATTACCGGCCGNNAACATGTCCGGGGCTCTTTCCAGGACATCCGCGGGGAGAAAAGAGATGATATTTCCCAGCAACACGGGCAATCCGATAATCACGCCGCTGTCGAAAGAAAACTCTCCCTTCCGTACATCCCGCGCGGCGAATTGAAGACCGGCGGAAACCTGGGAAGCCATGATATAGACCATTACTCCGCCAATAACGACGGAAGGCACGCATCCAAGCCATCCTATCAGCCGGGGAAAGGGTGCAAGAAGAAGAACAAAAATTCCCGCCACTATCAGGGGGTAACGGGAGGCGCATCGTGTGGATGCGATGACTCCCGGGCTCAAAGCGTAATTCACCGGCCCCAGGACACCCATAAATCCGGATGCCAGGTTCGATATCCCGGTCAGGATGACGCCCCGGTTTATCCTGCGATCCTTGTGATCCGGATCGAGCATCTCATTCAACGACTGGATGGATCCCAGATCGTTCACCGTCAACGCCAGGTAGCAGATCAGGAAGGACAGGAGAACGCCGGGTACGACAACCGGACGGACCGTCAAGCCCTCGAAAAAGAACTGCACCCACGATCCGTGCGTAAACGAATGGCTGTCGAATGCAGCGGGAAAAATTAAAAAGTAAACGACACTGCCGCCCAGTATGGAGAAAATGATTAGGCCCGTTTTCCATATTCCCGAAAGAATCCTGTTCAGCAGAAACATGGCAAACGCAAGCAACATGGCAAACGTGACATTCCATATAGGATTAATCCCGCTGGAAAATCCGATCATCAGATCCCGGATTGTCGGTGCAAGGGTAAAAACAATCAATAGAAGCACAACCGATATCACCCTGGCCGTAAACAGCCTCCGGATATAACTGAAAAGCCCTGTCGCAGCCAGAACGGATACAAAAACACCGCCAATCATGATCGACGTATTGATCACGGAGAGTTGGAATCCCTGGCTGGAAACGATGCCTATCAGAAGAACGGCGGCGGGTCCCGAAATCAAGGGAAGACGGTGTCCCCACAGAAGCTGGCATACCAGGGTCGCTCCCGTCAGGAAAAACAGCTTCTGTAGATAGAGGATCTCATCCTGCGATTGTCCCAAATGAATCGAGCCGACAATCTTGCCGAGAATCACAATGGTGGAAATTGCAATCAGGGCCCACTGCAGGCCGAGAACCAGGTTCGCAATTATGGGAGGAGAATCCTCTAAATTATATTCCAGCTTCATTATTAAAGCCTTGTTTCCGTAACGGGAGACGCCTTTCGCTACAGAACGGACACGAGGTTCGCACCTGCGCCGTCGGCAGTAGAGGGTCAGGATGTCATGGCCAGGATTTTTTGGGTCAGCGCCGGCACGATTCCCAGCAGGCGTGCATAGACCGTGATCTGTCCCCGGTGATACATTTCCTGGTCGATCCCGTGCAGAAACCAGGCCATCCGTGTTCCCTTGTTTCCGTCAAACCGCGTGATGTGCTGAAGCATATGAAGTTCGCCTGCCGCCCGGAATTTTTTCTCGCCTTCGGCAAGCTGCGATTTGAGCAGACGCAGCAACTCCGCGCGGCTTTTCGCTTTATAGGCCGGACCGGCATACATTTTGAGCAGCTTCGGCCAGGGCGCCCGATGGAAATTCGTTTCTTCCCGTGTCAGTTCGCCCGTCATCATCATCGCGATTTCCAGGACATGTACCACGAGTTCCTGAACGCTTTTGACCTCGGGAGTCGGCCGGAAATCCCAGTATTTGGCGGGGATGTTTTTTACTTCATCGATGAATCCCATGCGAACATCCTGCCAGGATTCGATCGCTTCCTCCAGAATTGTCGTCGGCTGTATCATAGTATCCTCCAAATCCGGTTTTATACACCAAAAGTGTTATTCGAAGAGCCTATCACTCACAGGTTCCTTGGTCAAAAACCGTTTATCCATCCTATTTCAGGAAAATAACCGGAATAATGTATCGTTCTGAATGGGATTAATCGCGTTAGATTTTTTCTACAGACCTGCGGATTGCGTGAAGATTTTCCTCAGGGACGGTTTCGGGATCGAACGTGCATCCCGGCGCAAGAATCATCGGTCGATTGCCCGCCCGCTGCAGCGCATCGGCCGCTTCCTTCTCGCAATCCTCCGGCGAACCCGTAGCCAGGGTACCCAGGTTGTCGAGACCCGCGCATATCGCCGGCTTCATCCAGCTGGCCACGGAGTCGATCGAAGGGCCGGCATAGCGGTCCGCCCAGTTCACGGCATGAACCGGATAGTTGCCGAATCTCGCGAAATTCACGGCCTTGCCGCAAACGTGCAGCATGTTGAAG
>DKBB01000325.1 GCA_002451015.1 Acidobacteria bacterium UBA6911 | reverse complement strand
TGATTCCAAGCCAGCTAACGCATTGCTCATTAGCAGACAGGGCAATAAAGAATATCGAAAGACCAAGGACGTACAGCCCTGGCTGGCTAATGCAGCAAGTTGTTATCTGATTGGTATTCCTAAAAACCTTTTCAATGCATCAATACTAAATATTTCTTTTAGCGCACTCATTGGTGTTCGATTTAAATCTCGGTTTAATTCCAGAATATTCGCATCAACTAGCCCACCGATATCTTGAATTTTGTATTTCAATTGAAATGTCATGTCATTCATTGAGCCTAAAACACTTCGATTGTTAGTTTTTGTATATTCAATTATTTGGTTGTTAGTTAGAAATCGTTCAATTTGATTCTGTGGTAATTGCTCATTCAGTAGATTTTTGAAAAGCTTTTCCCTAAATACTTCATTGAAATTCATAAAATCTGGTTTTGTAAGGCCTTGGACAAGAAAAGAATATAGAGTTTGGTCATGCGTGAAAAGAACACATTTTCGCCTATCTATCCGTAAAAGATTGCAATGCCAGCTTCCGAATTCATCTAACAACTCATTATTTTCAAAAGGCTCTATTTTAATTTCGTTTAATAGCTTTCTAGTGCATCTAAGAATCGCCATTTTTTATTTAATCCTCTGATAACGTGGCTTTAAGCGGCGGGCGACCTGGCGCGGCACGTGCGCAGGCACAAGCCGTGACAGGATGAGCCGTCAGCTTCAAGGTTTAGTTAGGCAATAATTCTTATTGTTCTTGCTGCCAGCGATGGAAATCTCTAGCACTGTGCAGAAATGCAAGGATTATAATTTCTTCTTCAGTAACTTGATAAATTAGACGGAATTTATAAAGAAATTGTTCTCGTATGTTTTCATCCGCTATTTCTGGTACTATCCGCCCCCTCGCACTCATCACCTCCAGTGAAGACGTAAGCTCAAATGCTTCCTCCATGATTCGGACGGCGTTATCCCCTGAGTCCTGAGCTATGTATGCGACAGCTTCGTCAAGGTTGTTCCTGGCTTGATGGGTCCAAATTATTCTGCGCCGATCACCCATTTGCGTCTTAGTTCCTCAACCACCTGTTCCTGTGAAATCGTTCGCCCTGATTCTGCATCAGCAAGACCATACTCTACTGAGCGCACTACATAGAGATGATAAAGAACCTCATCTAGGGTGCAATCGTCGGGTAATTGATCGAGAACAGCTATGACTCTTTCTTTTGTTGTCACGGCAATACCTCAAAAGTTGCCAAAATATCTTCCCTCAATTATAGCACCCATGGGGCTACTTTGCTTTATTTGTCTAACGTGGCCTTTAAGCGGCGGGCGACCTGGCGCGGCACGTGCGCAGGCACAAGCCGTGACAGGGTGAGCCGTCAGCTTCAAGGTATTGTTAGCTTGTGCTCCTACCTATGAAATCAGAAAACGTTTAATGAAAACTCTAGGGCTATAAACCTCTATTCCTTTATAGCCACTGGCTTTATGAAGATGCTTGTCCCCACTAACAATTACATTGCACCCAGATCCAAGGGCGCAGGCAAAAAACATGTCATCAGACAAATCTTCACAAATTCTTTCAGAAAGAACTGGCGCAAGCACAAGATCTCCATGGACAGCTACAAGTTTTAGAAATGGCGTTATATCTACGCCAGGATGTGAAGATGCGAGCCTCTCTCCAACTCGACGATATTCATCTAAGATTTCTGCCGATACTACCAGTTGGAAGTGTCCTTGACGCCATGCTCTAAGAATTTCGTATGGGGGGCCAGAAAAGAAAATGCCCGAGAGGAAAACATTCGTATCGAGGATTACTTTCACTTTCGTCCCTTTTCTCGAGACACTGCTTCAGTAATATCTGAACGTCGGAGTGATGTTTTTCGTGCTTGTATTCTGGCTCTTTCGATAAGACCATCAAATTCGTCTAGTGAAGGGGTAGAAAGAGACTTCAAGATCACAACATCTCGATCGCCTATAACTACGAATTGCGTTCCAGTTTCTAAGCCTAATTTTTTCCTAATTTCTTCAGGTATTACCACTTGTCCTTTCGAGGACATCTTGGTTGTGGTGGGATTACTCATCTCTATCTCCTCTAACGAAGTCTGTCTTACTGGTAAGATTACATTCATTGGAAGAGAACGTCAATACCATTGCTTGTAAATCAAGCTAACGTTTGAGCTCAGCGGCGGCGCGCTTTTTGCGCCGATCGATGAAGCGAATATTTAGACGACGGATCTTTTATTACTTCAGCCTGCCTTTGTCCAAGTCCTTGCGATACGATAGAAACTACCAAGGTATTGAGAGACACACCTTCCATTTTTGCCCGCTCGATGAGTTGGGCATGCAGGGAGCGAGGAACACGCTGAACGAAACGTCCGCTAACATTCGAAAAGGGAATTGCTGGCTCGTCACCGAACTCGCATGCTACTGCAAGCCATGACTCAAGCGCATCGCGACCATTGCTAATGGCTTCCTCAGGCGTGGCTCCGTCAGAACAACAACCCGGAAGATCTGGAAATGTGATGGAATATCCGCCTCCTTCCTCTTTGGATAGAGGTCGAATCTCAAACGGATAATCAATTCGAAACGTTTTCATTCTGAAACTCCATATTCTATTAGGCGAACGAATTTCTTTATATAAACGGGCTTGATTGGGCGATGTGCAGGTACGCTCAACATGGCGCCGTTGTTGTGGCGAAAAATGACATGGCTGCCGCCAGGCTGGCGAAATGCTACATTGTTAGCCTCTGCCACTGATTTGAGACTCTCGATTCGCCAATCTCGTGGATTGGCCTTCATTTTTTTAAGGATCTTCTCAGCCTGCGCCACAATCGTAATGATACTACTGGTGACACTATGTTACAAGTGGTTAATTCTGTCGTCTAACGTGCTGATAAGATGCGAGGGGCGCCCATTAACAAGAGCATTTCGTTGAGCATAAGCTTTCTGGAACGGCACTGATACTTGCGTGCTTTAGCATATTTAAGCCCATCTACATCTTGATCAGATTGTTAAACAGATATCGTTTGCACTACTACAAATCGCTAACGTGCTTCATAAAGAATTCAATCACTTGATCTTTTGACAAGCGTCCACATGCAACACCAAGAGTAATATCCTCGATGTCTTTATCACTTGCAGATAACTCTTTCCCATTTCTCAATAGAAATACTTCAGCAGCAACAACTGCTACCCGTTTGTTGCCATCTACAAATGGATGATTAGCACATAGGTGAAAGTGGTATGCAGCTGCCTTTTCCGATAATCCGGCATGAAGATCTTCCCCGGCAAATGTCGATTGCGGCATGGCAACAGCAGACTCTAGAAGACCACGGTCCAACAAGCCTAATTCGCCACCGAACTCCTCAATGACGCGACGATGAATCTCCAATATTGCTTCTACTGATAGAAATGAAATGGATATAGTCATTGGGCCAATCGTCGTAATACTTTTTTGCGCTTCTTTATGACATATTCAAGAGTTTCACTCATCTCCTCAGGATTCAGAAGCTTGGGATGGGTGGGGGTTACGATCAGGTTCCCGTTTTTAATTGTTAGTTGCACCTGCCCATCTTCTTCAAGACCCAAAAGCTCAAGAATGGGCTTATCGAGAATTAAAGCGTTACTATTACCGACTTTACGGAGCTGCTTAATCATTTTCCTCCTCCATGGTTATAACTATATTATAACCATGCGCAGTCCCCGGATCAATCAATTTCTATGCTGTTTAACGTTTGAGCTCAGCGGCGGCGTCTTGGCGCCGGCCGCTGCAACCGGTTGTTAGCTGCCACGTGGTCTTGGTGACGCAACCCGGCCTACATCTGGATTCCTGATGTGTCCGCCGGTTTTTGCATCTCCGTCTGATTCATCACGATTGACCCGGCAGCCTGGCTCACTGTGCTATTTGACGACAATTCGAAGCCACGTGTGAACCGTGCCAACACGCTGCGCCGCGTGTGGAAGAGCCTGCGATCGTCGTCGAACCTAGGCATGCCCTCACCGACTAGTTGCTCGAAGCTTAGCGCCGCGGTAGAACAGCTTGCCGGTGACGAGAAACGCGATGAACACGACGACAGCGAAGACAAGTCCGCTGCTCGCCAGTTGCATCGAGCCCGAGAGGATGAGTCCGCTGGTGCAACCGCCCGCCATGCGGGCACCGAAGAGCAAGATGAAACCGCCGAGAAAGGCCCAGAACGCCCTCTTGCCCCTATTCTCACCCCTGTACTTTCGCCAGTGACTCGAGAGGAACTGCCAGCGGAACTCCTTGCGGGCTAATGAGTAGACCAGCCCAGCGAGGAAGGCTCCGAAGAGGAACCACATCTCCCAGTTCCCCGGTTCCGCAATTTGCCGGTAGTAGTCGCTTTCGGTGAAACCGAGGAGCCGGTCCGCGACAAATGGAAAGGAAGTCGAGGCGCCAAGCAGGCGACCCGCCGTCGCCGGCAGGATCATGATGGCATTGAGAAGCCCCAGCCCCGCTCCGGCATAGAGCCATAGGTAGCCGCGGACCTTCTCGCGCCGATGCATCAGGAACGCGAGGCTCACCAACAGGATCCCGAAAACCGAGCAGACCAGAAGGTAAGACACGGGATACGGCTGCAGCGTCGAATAGAGGGACTGCGGGCCGAGGTCCTTCCCGAGAATGGGTCCGAGAGCCGGTTCAGCAGCGGTGAACGTCAAGCCGCCAAGCAGGCCGCCCAGGATTCCTACGCCGGCATCGAGAGCGCCCTGGCCGAGGGAGATGGGCAGAGTTCCCGGGCAGTAGCCCAGGATCGCCATTCCCGTTCCGAAGAGCAGACCGCCGTAGACGACGCCCCCTAGGATTAGGGGCTTCACGTGGTAGCTGGCCGCTCCCGTCAGCACGAGGAACGCGAGGAGAACTGCTCCCACACCGATTGCGGCGGCCATGGTCTTCGCGACGCGGAAGTCATCGAGAGTCGCCATACCGGCAATGACCGAGTTCCGGTTGACCCGAGCGATCGCGAGTAGAAAACCAAAAGCGAAGCCAAAAACGATCGTGAGCAGCATGCTAGGTTCGAAGTGCATGGATAGTCTCCCAGGTTGATTCGCAGCTAACGGCAGGTTTAACCTGCAAGGCGGAACGCCTTGTCTGCGTTGAAATCTTTGTTAGCTGAAATCGGGTCATGGCCCTTCTGTGATATCTTGACCCGGTACTTCAACGCATTTACCTTCATTCATTAATGAGATAGTGTCTCCAAATTTATGAATTGGCGAACTCGCATAGTATGAAACCAATTTATTATCTTTTTCTTCAGCTATTAAAACTGTATCTTTCCATTTACCATCTTCTTGTTTTGAACTAATGAACCATACTGCTGCTTCTTTATGACCAGCTGTACAATTACCAAAAAACATTCTAACTCTGTATATTATTTCGCTGTCTGGTCCGAAAGAATTAATATTACCGGGCTCTGTTGGATAATTAAGTCGAATTGTATCTTTAAGAATGTCTTTTTCAGCTTTAAGGATAACAATACGTCTATTCTCATCACAATCGACACAGGTGTTTACACTGAAAATTAAATATGGAATAGATGAATCGTTTTTTATCTGACCTACAAATACCATTCTCACATATTCACTTTTGAAAATTACATTTTTTGGAAAATGAATCACAGAGCCATCATCTGTCTCATTTTGATCAATTTTAATAGGAACCCATTCTTTTATTAACTCATAACTATGCGCGGGATTGACGATATAAAAATTGATTAGTGAGCCGATCACAATAATTATTAGTATGTTCTTCATTTCTTAAATCCTCAGCTAACGTTTGAGCTAACCGGCTCAATGCAAGGGCCGGATACCTGCAAGGACCCGAGGATGCGTCCGGTTCAGCGAATTGTTCGGCGTCGAATTGTACTCTTTGTTACGATGTAAATGTGCTTGCGTGAGTTCCATTGAAATACATCTTCCTGTTCCTGCGAAGGGCAACAATTAGGATCTTTCTCCTCCCATTTTCCTGAAGTAATAACGAGCTGTCTGTCATTTGTGATCTGCAGCTTCGCACCATAAAGATACTTACTTTCCAGGAGGTTCAGGAGTTTGCCATTCTCACAAGCGATCAGCATCACATAATCCCATGCGCCACTTCCGATTAAATGATTCGCATTAACAACAATCAGCCGAACCAGGAAAAGAGGATCTGGGTGAAGTACACGATCAGTAGTAATTTTATATTCCCAGACGCAAGGTCTACCTTCCAGTACGCTTAGACAAGCTTTGCCATCGCGAAACTGAATGGGGGATGCTGATTCCTCAATGGAAAACGACGCATTCTTAAAGTCCACATTTTCGATTTGTGAACAAGGCTTGTTGGTCAAGGCATCGCCGCCCCATACCCAGGTATAGGTGAAACCTAGAATAAACGGGATTATGAAACTAAGGTTTCGCATATATTATTGACGCCGAACGCCGGGCATCAGCTGCGGCGCGCTTTTTGCGCCGCTCGTTGGAGCGAATGGTTAGGGCCGACTTCCGGTGTAAATTGTATGGATCAGTCAGTATTAAATCCGATGCGTCTTGCCTTCGGTGGTAGCTTCGGGTCCATTAGTTGCTTGATCGCTTCGACCAAGATCATTATCTGCTCGTCATGGTCGCCAAACTTTTTCTCCAGCTTAGCAATCCTTCTCGCCAGTTCTTTGTGCCCAGCGATCATCTCTCGAAGTCGGACAAAGGCTCTTACGACAAATACACTAACCTCGATCGCTTTGGACGAATTCAGCACACTCGCTGCCATGATTGCGCCGTGTTCTGTGAAAACACAAGGATTAACAGGCGAGTATTTGAGGTTCTGAAGGTGGTCACAGTTTGTTACCACCTCCTGCTTCTCCTTCTTCGTGAGGCGAAACATGAAGTCAGCAGGAAAACGGTCAGAATTTCGACGAATGGCTTGATTGAGAGCTTTGGTGGTAACACCATAAGCTTCTGCTAGGTCACTATCTATTATTACCTTCTCGCCACGAATAAGTAGGATCCGCTGCTGGATTTTGCCGATTTTGACCACCGCTTTTGACTTCGCCATTCAATCTCCTTTTGCGCCAATAAGGTGGTCACAATTTGTGACCACCTTTTCAATCCTACTTCTGGCCCTAACGTTTGAGCTCACCAGCCGCAGCGTAAGCTGCGGTCTGGTGTAGTGAATGGTTATCTTCCAATAATTTCATTAAGACCATCAACGATATGATCCAGATATTCAGGCGATATATTAGTGATTTTCTTGCCAATGCGCTGGATAGAAAGGGTTCTTATTTGGCTGATTTTAACCCATGATTTTTTCGGTAGTTTTTCAGATTCAAGCTCAAATGTGAGTGGAAATCCGGCGCGTTGCGGCTGACTGGTTATCGCCATAGCAATAACGGTTCTTGATCTTTCATTAAAAACATCATGGCTCAATATGATTACTGGTCTTACACCGGTTTGCTCGTTGCCTCTTGTGGGATTTAAGTCAGCCCATCGGACATCACCTCTTAATATTCTGGCCATTCATTTATATCCTCAGAGATACCTTCGTTAGCTAGTGCTTGTTCATATGTTGGATCAAGTTTTGCGCACTCTCTCGCGAGCCGGCTTTTTTCAAAACGTTTAATTTTATCCTGTACCGCCTCTTGAATTGCCTTGCTACGATTAGGAAAGACATGCTCCTTCACTAGACGGTCTAGTCTCTTAAGTGTTTCACCATCAATTGTGATTGCAACTTTTTCAGTTCCCATTGCTCACCTCCGGTATGATATATTATCATACCAGCATGAATGTCAAATAGTGTTTATTTATAGGAAGATAATTAAAATGGACAGAACTAGCGAAATAATTCCCTAGGGGGGTAGTGGCCCGGATATCCGGAAATCAATAATGGAATGATAGATATAATTATCCCAAAATATTGGTGTTAGATTTTATTTAATTGCCCCTGTTAATAGCTGTGTTGTCTGCGCCACCCCGCTAAACGAATACAACCGGGTGGAGATTTTACAAAGCCTTTTCCGGACTCTAATACGAAAGTTATAATTCTTCAATAGAATGTCTCATCCAGGGGACTCCGGACGCCATGACCGCCACGGTTCAGGACGTGTGTGTATATCATAGTTGTGGCGACGTCGCTGTGGCCTAAAAGTTCCTGGATGGTCCGGATGTCGTATCCGTCTTCAAGCAAATGGGTTGCAAACGAATGGCGAAGAGAGTGGCATGTGGCGTGTTTCTTAATGCCCGCCCGAAAGGCAGCGTTACGAACCGCCTTTTGCAGCACAGATTCGTGAAGATGGTGCCGGCGTTTTCGACCTGTTTCCGGATGATTATAAAAACGTGTGGCCGGGAAAATCCACTGCCAGCCCCATTCCCATGCAGCACGAGGATACTTTCGGTCTATGGCCCCGGGCAGTTCTACACTCCCCATTCCCTTGATCAGATCTGCTGTATGCTGTATGCGCACTGACTCCAGGTGGATCTTCAGATGGGGGATTATTTTGATTGGAAGCATTGTGATACGGTCCTTGCCTCCCTTTCCATTTCGCACAACAATCTCTTTCCTTATTGGATCTGCATCCTTGATCCTCAGACGGCAGCACTCCAGCAGCCGGAGTCCGGCTCCGTAAAGCAATGATGCCATTATCCATTCGACGCCTTGAATCTGGCCGAGCAAAGCACGCACTTCCTCCCGTGTCAGTACGACCGGAAGATGCAGGGGCCTTTTAGCCCGTACGATCCCCGAAACCCATTCCAACTCTCTGCAGAGTACCTGGCGGTAAAGGAAAAGCAGGGCGCTCAACGCCTGGTTCTGTGTTGAGGCGCTTACCTTTCCCGAAACTGCAAGATGAGAGAGAAATTGGGAAATTTCCGTCTCTCCCATTTCATTAGGATGTCGCTTCCCGTGAAAAATTATGAATCGGCGGATCCATCCGGCATAGGTCTTTTCGGTTCTTCGACTGTAATGACGTTTGCGGATCTCTTCCCGCACCCGATCGAGCAGTCGGGATTTTACGGCACCGGGAGATGGCTTTTCACAAACGAATCCATGCCCTGTGGAGAACTGATAATACCGGACTTCTTCATTCTGCCCTAATACCGCCATGGACAGGACCTTTTTTACTTCATAGAATGTTGGGTAAATCCTATACACAATACTGCAATGTTCATACCGTATGATCTGTTGTATTCCAGAAATACCTCAATATATAGAATGACCCGAATTGTTTTTGATCGACATTTTCCGGTTTCGTGAACTTGCGCCTGGAATCTGGATGCGTCTTGCCGGATTTGTTTTCTATTTTTACAGGGTGAGGGAAATAGGGTAACATCCGGGCTTTTGAGGCCGATGCGATGGACTGGTACATTTTCCCATTGATAGTGGCTGCAGGATTCGCGGCGGGATTTATCAACACCCTGGCCGGGAGTGGTTCGCTGATCACGCTGCCGCTGCTGATTTTTGCCGGTCTTCCGGCCAATGTGGCCAACGGGACCAACCGGGTTGCGGTGCTGTTGCAGACGGTGGTAGCGGTGAGCCGTTTCCGTCAGAGCGGGACGCTGGACCTGAAACGGGGTCTCCAGTTGACGGCGCCGGCCATACTCGGCGCCGTAATCGGAGCGCAGATTGCGGTCAACCTGAACGAACAGGTAATGGAAACGGTAATCGGCATCCTGATGGTGGTAATGCTGGTTGTCGTGCTCATTCGACCGAAACGCTGGCTTGTGGGGCGGCCGGAGCTGCAGGGGGCAGGACACGGATGGCTGCGACTCGTGATTTTCTTCCTGATCGGGATTTACGGCGGATTCATTCAGGCTGGGGTCGGTATTTTCCTGTTGGCAGGGCTCGTGCTGGGAACCGGGTATGAGTTGGTGCGGGCGAATGCCGTCAAGAACCTGATCGTGATGGTGTTTACGCTTTTTGCACTGGTTGTTTTCATTTTGAACGATCAGGTTGAATGGCTGCCCGGGCTTGTGCTGGCGGTCGGGAACATGCTTGGGGCATGGGTGGCGGCGCGCATGGCGATTGAGAAAGGTGCGAAATTCGTGCGCTGGATCCTGATCGCCGTCATTGTCGTGTCTGCAACGGTATTGCTGGGTTTATCCGATTGGGCGGTGGGACTGCTCCGATAATATCCGTCTATGGTTCCAGCGCTTCGGAAAAAATATGGATCGCCCGATCGATCTGCTCCCGGGTAATGACCAGGGGCGGCTGGAAACGAAGGACGTTTCCGAATGTTCCTCCAAGGCCGACAATCAACCCGGAATCCAGGCACCGATCCTTAATGGCGGCAGCCTCAGCCGCGGCCGGTGCTCGCCCGTCGTCTTTAACCAGCTCAATGCCGATCATCAGTCCAAGCCCGCGGACGTCGCCGATGAGTTCGTGCGCCTGTTGAATCTCGCTGAAACAGGACCGGGCGAATTCTCCAAGATTCCTTGCGTTTTCGCAGAGGCCTTCCTTTTCAATGAAATCGATGTTGGCAAGAGCGGCGGCGCAGGAAACCGGGTTGCCTCCGAAGGTTGAGAGGTGGTCCCCAATCTTGAAAGCGGATGCGATCTCTTCACGCGTAGTAAATGCACTCAGGGGAAATCCGTCGGCAATTCCCTTGGCGGTGACCAGGATATCCGGGACCACGCCGTAGTGTTCTATGGCGAACATCTTCCCGGTGCGGGCGAATCCGCTCTGCACTTCGTCGGCGATGAAGAGGATGCCGTGCCGGTCCAGCACCTTCTTGACTTCCCGGAAATAATTGAACGGCGGGACAATGATGCCGCCTTCGCCCAGGACGGGTTCCGCGATGAAGGCCGCCACGTCATTTGATGTCGAATAATGAATCAGCTCTTCAATGGCGGCGGCGCACCGATAGCCGCATTCATTGGGATCATCGGGCCATTGGGAACGATAGGTGTAGGGGATGGGAGCGAAAGCAATACCCGGAGCGTAGGGTCCTCCGCCTTTCTTTCTTCCCTGGTACCCTGAAATGCTGAGGGTGCCCCATGTGCGGCCGTGGAATCCTCCCTGCAGGGCAATGAATTCCTGTTTGCCGGTATGCAGACGCGCAAGTTTCAACGCGCCTTCTACCGCTTCAGCCCCGCTGTTGCCGAAAAACGATTTTGTGAGGCCTTCGGGGGCGATATGGGCCATCTTTTCGGCGAGGTCGGCCACGGGCTGAACATGGAACAGGTAGGATGCGCCATGAACAAGTTTGCCCATCTGTGATTTGGCGGCCTCAAGGACCTGCGGGTTGCAGTGCCCCGCGTTGACAACGGAAATTCCTGAAAAGCAGTCGATATAGTCCCGGCCTTCAACATCGGTTATGACTGCTCCCTCCGCCTTTTCAATAACTACGGGCGCAACCGACTTCACAAAACTGGTTATGACATAGTTCTTATATTTTTCGTAGGTATCCGTAACGAACCTCTTATTAACTTTAAGTGTCGTTATGTATGTGCACGTTGGAACGTCCAAAGTTCAACGTTCGACGTTCCAACGTGCAACAAAACAGTAATTCCTTTTACCTCCACTCGTCCACAGAAGCTGTCGAAAGATAGCCAAAATCTCCTGCCTGCCAGAAGAGGTTTGTTCCACCGCCCAGGGAGAGAATATTGATTCTGCGAGTGTTGGGGAACTGGGGGATTTCCGTGTCTTTCGGCAGCTTCATCCAGGAGGCCATGGGCTCGACTCCACGCCGGGCCGTGGGCAGGACAAAGTTCTGCACGGCATAAAAATCGTCCAACCAGGCCCCTACCGTGACCTTGGTGTTTTTCTGGATCCACTCGATCAACTGTTCTTTGGAGTCGAATCCCTCGTTGTCTTTCAACTGCTGGATGATTGTCGGATCCAGCAACAATGTCGTGGAGGAAAACGGGCTCACGAACTTCAACCAGAACGGGATCTGGGGAGCGAAGTCTTTTCCAAAGCTCTGGTCCGGATGGGTGAAGCCCCAACCCAGAAAGGTGCTGATGGTGCTGTCATCGGGATTGTGGCCCTTCTGCACGTGAAGCGGATTCCAGCCTTCGGGCAGTGCCTCCTCATTTTCCGCCATGCAGAGGTTGTTGTAGTTGTAGTTATTCCCCTGGCTGCCCATGTATGTTTCGCCGATTTTCCCGCTGGCTGCCAGGTTGATGGACATTAGGGTCCACGCCCTGCCGATAACGGCATTGGCGTGGTTGAACGGTCCCAGGGCGCCGATCCCGGAATTCATCTTGATTTCGTTTCGTACCGGGCCATTGACAACCGCCATAGCGGCGAAAGATGTCGTAGAGGTGGACATCGACGTAATTCCCATGGATGCCAGCGCCAGGATTACGGGCAGGTGTTCCGGTTTGGCCCCGGCCATGACCGCGTTTGCGGCGACCTTTTCCACCGTGTAACTCCAGAGTTCGTGAGGGGACGAAGGCTGCATCTTTCCAACGATCTCGTCCGGCTCATGACTGGTTCCCTTAAGCATTTCCATGACGCGGGCTTGCGTAGGGAGAACGATAGGGAGTCCGTCCGTCCAGCCGTTTTCCAGGAAGGTCTGGTGCAGATTCTCCTCAGTGTCCGGTTCTACCAGCCGGGGAGTGGGCCTTTCAATGAATCCCGTTTTTGTGTCTTCATCATTAAGAGGTACGGTCAGTGCCGCGATAATCTCCCCCAGTACGGGCTTTCCCGTGACCGGATCGTTGCCTTGCAGGTATTTTCTGCAGACTTCGGCGGCGGTGCCCGTAATAGGGTGCGGAACGAAGGTGAACCGCATATTGGGCATGCCCTTTTTGTAAATATAGGTCTTTACAAGGCTCTCGAATCTCATAGTGACGACAGGGGCGGTGGGGACTCCGAGCTTTTCAACTGTCCAACTGTGGCCGGCGGCCGCCGGCGCGCAGGTGCTTCAATGGCCGACCCCCATGATCATGCCGTGCCCCTTCTCTTTTATTTCCGCCCAAAGCTCCGGATCGTCGTCGAAGTAGGTGCCGATTTTCTTTCGGACGATCCAGGTGGTTTGAGGGTATTTCTCCGCAAGGAGCTTCTGCATCTCGGTAAACAGTTGGTGGGTGTCCGTAAATCCGATATCGACGATATAGAATGTCTTCCCTTCCAGGCTGTCGATCCTTGGCGCCATCGGGACCCGAATGATGGCAGGGGGTTGCCCAAGTGGATTCAGAACGGTTACGACAGGTTCCTGTGCCGGGGAAATAACCGCCAGGGAAGGCATTAATAAGAATAATGCCGTGAACCATGACCACGTGTTCCTTTTATTTTTCATGAAACCTCTCCTTTGTTGGGGAAATATCCCTGAGTACTCCTCTACTTTAACAAAAATGGATGCCATACAAAACACTAGTCATAAATGTGGTAAGGATTAGTGAACGTTAGAACCGCTTAACGTCCAACGTCTAACATCCAACGGATAACGTTCTAACGTTCGAGGATTCTTTAGTTCCGATCGAATTTAATTGCGATGAAGTGCCTCAGCGGTTGGGGAAGGAATCGGTTGAGCCCGACGAACAGCCGGTAGCGCCAGCCGGGAATCACGAATAGTCGGTTCTTTTCCAGTCCTTTCAGGGAATCCTCGACAACGGCCTCGGGGGTCATCCAGAGGCTTTTGGCGATCCGGGACCGGTCCATTTTGATGACGTCGTGGAATTCCGTATACGTGAAGCCGGGGCAGAGCGCCTGAACGCGAACGGGGGCCCCGACATTTTTCAGTTCCAGGTACAGGCCTTCGCTAAAACTGTTGATCCAGGCTTTCGTCGAGCAGTACCCGGTGCTGTTCAAAGTGTTGAAAAAGCCCGCAACGGATGAGACATTCACAATGTTGCCTTTGCCGCGTTGCATCATCCCCTTGAGTGCGGCATGGGTCAAGCGTTCGATGGCAATGACGTGCAGCCGGTGCATCCGCTCCAGTGCCTCCGCGTCCGCTTCGAAAAACCTTCCCGGTACGCCGAAACCGGCGTTATTCACCAGGAACTCCAGGTTGGGCTGGTTTTTAATTAGGGATTCGACTCTGAGTATGTCCGCATCGGCAGTCAGATCCGCCTGCAACGCTTCAGCATTTTCAAGTTCGTCGGCCAGTTTTTCCAGACGATCTATGCGACGCGCTACGAGCAGGACATAGTATCCTCTTTGGGATAATTTTCGGGCAAATACCTCTCCGATTCCACTGGAAGCCCCGGTCACTAAAGCTGCAGGTTGAGGGGTGTGCACAATGATTTCCGATATACAGGCTCTAATAGACCTTCGACTTTGGACCTTTGACGGTTTATTTTTCCGCCTGAAGCGCCCTGGAGGCAGCCCATTCAATTTCGCGGTTTATGGTCTGAACCATGCCCCGGATGCCGTTGGAGCTGATTTTTCCGGAATACTCCTGTTTTCCCCATGCAAAGTGGATGGTATCACCCGTGAGTTCCACATTAAAAATGGGATAGGTGTTCCCTTTTATCGTTAACTCTCCATCAATCTTCTGGAATTCCTGGGTCAGCCGGAGACTCACCGTTTCCGAACCTTCCCGCCATTCCCAGATGCCGTCGACTTTTGCCGGAACAATCCAGAGGTAGGCCGTGCGCCCTTCCTTGTGTATAGTCTGATCCGCTTCCCACTCACCCATCGTAAATGCGTGCGATACGATTCTCGTTCCGGGTTTAAGATCCAGCAGCGTTGGACGCAGTTTCAGATTGAGATTGGGCAGAAGATACATGGTAATGACCGAAGCCTGGCTGAAATCGCTCTCGAAAATATCGCCTTGAACGAATGAAGCCCGATCCACAACAAATTCTTTCTCAGCGTTCCTTTGAGACAGTTTTACCATCTCGGGATTGTATTCAATGCCCAGGGCTCGTGATCCTCTTCGGGCAGCCGCGATCACGATTCGTCCGTCGCCGGACCCAAGGTCTATGAGGAAATCCTCTTGGGTCAATTTCGCAGCGTCCAGCATGGCTTCGATGAGAACGTCCGGAGTCGGGACCCATATGACATCTTTCCCCTGCTGCCCGACGGAAGGTTCATAATCCTGCGCGTAGGCAATAACCGGGGTTTGGACGCTTAAAAATGAAAGGGTAAAAAGTAACAAGAGGAACCAGGAGGCCTTTTTCATATCCCATCTCCTAAAATAACAGGCTGCAGCCGGTAGTTGGCAGAAGGCAGTATGCTACAGAAAGCCCCAAAAATTAAAACAATTTCTTTGTTTTCAACCGGCTGCCGACTGTCTTTAACATCTGGAGGCGATCCAGCCGCTTCCGCAAAGTGTGAAACATTCGCCGCAGGCTCGGCATTGAAGTTCGGAGCCTTCAACCAGTGCCGGCTTCCGTTCGATGCCGCGGCCTTCAAAATATATTCTGTTTGCTTTTTTGACATCGGCACAGTAGCGCAGGCACAGGCCGCAGAGACTGCAATCTGTCATGCCTGTTTTAAAACGGGAGGATGTGACTCCGTATTCCTCGGCATAGGGCTGCCAGGCCGGCCAGAGCAGCTCAATGATCATGCGCCGGATTTTATTGACTTTTTCCGTGCTGGTCTGTACCTGGAGTCCTTCTTCCACGGGGTAAACGCAGGAGGCTACAAGCCGTTTCCGCCCGCGCTTTGTTTCGATTTCCACCATGCACATGCGGCAGCCGCCGTAATCTTCAAGCCTGTCGTCATGGCATAAAGTGGGAATATTGATGCCGAGCGATTTTGCCGCCTGTAATACTGTGGTTCCCTTTTCTGCTGTTACCGCTTGGCCGTCGATTATTAGATGAACGTTTTCCATGGAGACACCTCCCTACACCTTGGTTTCATGCAGGGTTGCAGTCCCCGCGGATTGTTTTTGCATCTTGTATGCCGGCACCTTGACGACGGCGCTGAATTTTTCCGGACAGGCCGTAAAACAGGCGCCGCACTTGATGCACTTTTCCTGAATGATAGTAAATACTTTGTCCTTGGACTTGTTTATCGCATCCACCGGACAGTTGCGATGGCAGGCGCCGCAGGCCGTACATTTATCCTGATCGATATCATATGCGATCAGGTCGGTGCAGACGCCGGCGGTGCATATCTTTTCCCGGATGTGCTCTTTGTACTCTTCGCGGAAATACTTCAGTGTGCTCAGTACGGGGAAGGGGGCCGACTGGCCCAGAGCGCAGAGGGAAGCGGCCTCCATGAATTCACCAAGCTCCTCCAGAAGCACAAGGTCTTCCTCTTTTCCCTGCCCGGCCGCGATTCTGTTGAGAATCTCGAGTGTCTGGCGCGTTCCTTCGCGGCATGGAACGCATTTGCCGCAGGATTCATGTGCGAGGAAATTCGTGTAATACCGGGCCGTATCGACCATGCAGGTGTTTTCATCCATGACGATCATGCCGCCCGAACCCATCATGGAACCCACCTTGTTGAGTTCGTCGAAGTCGACGGGGAGATCCAGGAGCGATTCGGGGATCACGCCGCCGGACGGACCGCCGGTCTGAACGGCTTTGAATTTTTTCCCTTTAGGCACGCCGCCGCCGATTTTAAATATGATGTCCCTGAGGGTGATCCCCATCGGGACTTCGACCAGCCCGGTGTTTTTCACTTTCCCGACCAGGGAGAAGATTTTCGTTCCCTTGCTCTTCTCCGTGCCCATTTCACAGAACCATTTCGCCCCGTGATTGATGATGTGGGGTACGTTAGCCCACGTTTCGACATTGTTCAGGCAGGAGGGTTTTCCCCAGAGGCCTTTCTCGGAAGTGTGTATGTACTTGGGACGAGGTTCTCCGACATGCCCTTCAATGGCGCACATCAGGGCGCTGGATTCCCCGGATACAAAAGCGCCGGCACCCCGGTGAATTTTTACGTCGAAGGAAAAATCGGACCCGAGGATATTCCTGCCTAAAAGTCCGTATTCTCTGGCCTGCTCCAGCGCCATTTCAGCATGTTTCCGGGCCAGCGGGTATTCCTGGCGGACATAGATGAAGCCCTGGGAGGCGCCTATAGTGTAAGCACCTATTATCAGGCCCTCCAGAACGCTGTGCGGATTCCCCTCCAGGATGCTGCGATCCATGTAGGCGCCTGGATCCCCTTCATCTGCATTGACGATTACGTATTTCGGTTCGCCCTCCGCATCCCGTGTTGTTTCCCATTTCCATCCTGCCGGGAAACCGCCGCCTCCGCGGCCGCGCAGGTTCGCTTCCGTAACTTCTTTGAGAACGGCTTCAGGCCCCATCCCGGAGAGCACTTTGGCCAGCGCGGAATAGCCGCCGACGGCGATGTAATCCAGAATGTTCGAAGCGTCAATCAGTACGTTGTTTTCCAGCAGGATACGTTTCTGATATTTGTAGAAAGGGATTTCATTCAGCTTACGGACGTGTTTCCCGCTTTCCTCATCCAGGAAAAGAAGTTTTTCGACATTTCCCTCTCCGGTGATGAGCTGGTCGATTATGGCGGGGACATTTTTGGGTTTCGTTCCAAGGTAACAGATGTCATCCGGCTGAACAACAACCAGAGGCCCGCGTTCGCAGAAGCCGTGGCAACCCGTCCTCCGAATGCCCACGGTGTCTCCCAGACCACGCTTCTCAATCTCTTCCTCGAAGGAATCGGCCAATGCCTCGGCTCCGTAAGCGCGGCAGCCTGTTCCCGCGCAAACGGCCAGCCATGTTTTTTTGGTGTTACGCTGAGCGACGACCTCTTTCCTCAGCTTTTTCAGATCCGCGGGCTTTTTTAAGCGAGACATGGTTCCCCCTCCTCTTTCTTCAGTGTCTTGACGATTTTATCGAGTTGTTTCTTTGAAGGATCCCGATAATACTGCGAGTCGATCTGCACGACAGGAGCCAGCGCGCAACATCCGATACAATGTACGGTTTCGAGGGTGAATACCTGGTCCTTGTCCGTCTCACCTGCTGCGATGCCGAGCGTGGATGAAATCCTGATGAGGGTTTCCGAAGCGCCGCGAACATGGCATGCCGTTCCGGTACATACCTGGATTGTATGTTTCCCGCGTGGTTCCAGGCTGAAGGCCTCGTAGAAATTCGCGATAACGTAAATTTCCCTGATGGGAATATTCAGCCGGCCCGAGATCCAGTTCAGAATGTGCCGGGGGAGCCAGCGGAAAGATTCCTGAACGTCCAGAAGAACCTGGATAAGGGAATTTTTTTGGAAATCGTATTTCCGAAGAATGGCGTCCACTTCCGCCAGGTCATCCCGGATGTCGAGGATGGCGCGCTCTTTCCTCTTGATCTGGCCAAGGCTTTCAGCGTGGTATTTCGCTTCATTTTCAAGGTAGGCAAGCTCATCCAGCAGCTGTTTTTTTTCTATGCCGATCGAATACGCTTCTCCCAGAACATCCAGTCCCTGAAGCAGCAGATCGTATTTTTTCGAGGTGTCCGTTTCCGCACCGGCTCCGGCGGCTTCTTTCCGCAGACTGCTGAGATTCAATCCCCTGCGGACCGTTTCCAGAATCTTTTCCGGGGCTACCGGCTTCGTGAGGAAATCGAAGGCGCCGTGTTTCATTGCTTCGACAGCGGAATCGACGGTCGCATTCGCCGTAACGACAATGGGAACGGCGGTCGGCTCCGTTTCTGAAAGGCTTTGGAGTATTTCGAGACCGTTGCTGCCGGGTGTGTTTAAGTCGATGATCACTACACGGGGATGGGCTGTTTCGGCGACTCCCAGTCCCACCTGGGCGGTACTGGCGTTTACGACCGTATACGCGGCGGATTCGATGGTCTCAACGCATTTTTTGGTAAAGCCCTTATCGTTATCGATGATTAACACATCGAGCGGATATGTAGTTGATCGCTTTTTCGCTACCTGCTCGCTGGCATGCATAAGCAACCTCTTTTGACGGATAAATTTCGGTTAATTTTATTGCCGGGATAAAAGGAGCGTTTTTGCAACAGCCGGCATTGCCTTTTTAAAAGTTTTCATTGTGCTGTTGCTTTGCCTCGTTCCAGAATACAACGATAATTGCAGGTCCGGTGTAAAGACCTTAAACGGCTTACCCCTCCTAAAAAATGGAAAACCAGGGCAAGCGGTACATATTGTACCACCAGGATCAAAACTGCGAAATGGAATATTTGTTTCCTCAGTTTTTCCGGGGGAATTTCAGGATATCTATTGATTATTGATGCCGTAGCGTTCCATTTTCTCCCGGAGGGTTTTCCGGTTAATCCCTAAAAACTTCGCGGTTTTTGTCTTATTACCGTCAAACCGGTCCAGGATTCGCAGGATCTCATTCCTCTCAAGACGGGCGAGATGCCCGCCCGGTACTCCCGGCGCTTCCGAAAGATCTGTATTTTCCAGCGGCAGGTTTCGGGGCTCGATAGCAATGCCTTCGCAAGTGGTGACCGCGTAATCGAGGATCTGTATTAATTCGCGGACATTCCCGGGCCATTCGCGTCTTTTCAGCGAAAGTATTGCTTCCTGGGAAAGATCTCTTGCAGGCAGCCGCTTCTCGGCGGAAAATTTTCTGGTGTAGTAGTTTGCGAGAAGGGGTATGTCATCCAGACGTTCACGCAACGGAGGCAAAGGGATATGGATGGTGTTAAGCCGGTAAAACAGTTCTTCACGAAAATTCCCTGCGCCTGTTTCCCGTGACATATCACGGCTTGTTGCCGTAATTATTCGTATATTCAATCTCCTTCCGGGGGATCCGCCCCGGGCCGGGATACCTTGGCCCAGGATGACTTTCAGCAGTTTTTCCTGCAGCGAGATGCTGATGCCGGCGAGATTGTCCAGGAAAAGAGTGCCTCCGTCGGCCAGTTCGATTTTTCCAACGGCGATGTCCATCGTGCCCGGAATTGCCTTATCGGCGTAACCAAAAAGCTCGTTCTCAAGCAGAATTTCCGTACCGGCTTCGCAATCCACCGTTACAAAACGCCGGTCGGATCGGCCGCTCAGCCGGTGTATCGCCTGTGCAACGACGTTTTTACCCGTTCCCGGCTCCCCGGTAATGAGTACTGCTGAATCGACCATGGCGGCTTTCCGTATGAACCTGCCGACCCTGTTCATCGGTTCAGATCGTCCGATCAACACCTGGGAGAGCATCTTCCTGTCCAGTTCCAGACCGATGCAGGAATCCTCCAGCGCCCTCCTGGCATGGCTTTTCGCCTTTAATGCAAGCCGGGCAAGTGTATCCGGTGTAAAAGGCTCCGCCAGGCATTCGAAAGCGCCTTTTTCGACTGCCGTGGCGGCGTACGGAACAGCTGTATTCCCGGTATAAACGATAACCGCGGTATTGGGGGACTCCAGTTTTAATTTTTTTAAAACTTCCATGCCGGGGATATCCGGAATTTCCAGATTCAGCAGTGCGACATCAAAGGATTCCTGGCGCACCTTTTCGATTCCATGTCCGCCGGTCTCCGTTGCGGTCATACTGAAACCGGTCGCCTGGAATGCCAGCCGGCAGGCGGCATGCATCGTTTTTCTGTGATCGATAAGGATCACCCTGCCCTGCAGTGGCATCCGGTTTTCTCCTTCCCGTCGATAGCGATTCCGATCAATTCCCGTCGCAGCGTAAATACGGGGACATCATACCTGCTGATGACAGATATTGTGTCCCCGCGTTTATGTTCCTGAATCTGAAGGCGGAAGATCCTTGCCTGGAGGCCTTCCGCTGTAGTGGTTATCAATTTAGTTATTCGGATTAGACTTGGACGAACCTTTCTCCTTTCAAACCGCAGGTCGGGCAGTTTGCAGGCGGTTCTCCCAGTTCGATATGGCCGCAGACAGGGCACAGGTAGATATTCTCTTCGGACAGGTCCTTTCCCTGGGCGACGGCTTCGAGCGCCATCTTATAGAGCGCGGCGTGAACGGCTTCGGCTTTTTCCGCAAAACCGAACATTATTTTGGCCTTGTGATTTTCCTCTACCGCCTTTTCCTGCATAGGGGGATACATTTTGGTGTATTCGAAGGTCTCACCCTCAATGGCGGCTTTTAGGTTTTCCGCTGTGGACTGTATCCCTTCCAGTGCATTCAGATGTCCGTATGCATGGATGGCTTCCGCTTCGGCAGTGGTTCTGAAAAGACGGGCGACATTTTTAAACCCTTCCTGTTCCGCTTTTTTTGCAAAATAACTGTATTTTCGGTTCGCCTGGCTTTCTCCTGCAAATGCTTCTTTCAAATTCGCTTCAGTATTACTCATTTCAAAGCCTCCAAGGAATTAATTATGAAACGCCGGGTAATGAAACCCGGACAACAGCCTCTACAGGGGGGTGCGTCTTATTCAATCCGTTGATTCTATCGCAATAGACGTTCGGGGGCCATACCTGAAGCGGCGGGATGATCGCTTTTTCCGTGAACAACACAGTCGGCCGCAATCGATCCGACAACGGGAGCACAGGTGATTCCATGGCCGCCCAGGCCCGCGACCCAGATCAATCCCTGGATCCGGGGGTCGTTCCCGATGGTGAACATATCATCGGGCGCAAAGGTTCGCATCCCGGACCATGCTCTGGCGACCTTGGCTTCGGAAAGGGAAGGCAGCCAGAAGGATGCTTTGTCTGCAATTCGTTCCAGTTGGGTCTGCTCGACTATTTCGCCCTGTTCCGGGGTTACTTTTACCGTATCGCAGCCGCTCATCAGCAATCCGCCGCTTTCCGGTCTGAAATAGAATTCCTCGCCGACAATCCAGATTACGGGCCAGCGGGGATTGACTTCAGACAGAGGTTCGGTTACCAGCAGGTGCCGCCGGTAGGGGGTAAAGGGAAGGGCGTACTCGTTGAACAGACTGGCAATGGAGGTCCAGGCTCCATTGGCGACAACCACCTTGGAAGCTTCCATGGTGCCGTCGGAAGTATCCACTCCCTGGACACGGCCGTTTCCGACCTTTAATCCCTTGAATTCGCAATTAAGTCGGAGTTGGGTCCCTTCCCGGGTGGCTCCTCGGATAAACCCCTGCAGGATGGCATGGACATCCAGAACGCCGTCATCCGCGGCATACGCGGCAGCTTCCAGGCCGGGAGCCAGGATGGGGATTTTATCGTAAATAGGTTTTGCACTGACACGTTCCAGTCTCGCTTCGGGATTGGCGTCGCACCATTGATTCAGCGTGGGTTTGTATTCCGCCCGGGCAGCCAGGTATACGCCTACGGGATCAACCAGCGGACCGTCCGAGAAATCCGCAGGAGGATTATGATAAAAATCGGCGGATTCGCGGGCCAGCCGGTTAATGACAGGTTCCGGGATCATGGTTCGCAGGATGGCCGCATTGCGGCCGGTGGATTGGGCACCGGCAATCTTGTCTTTTTCAAGGATTACAATGTCCCGCAGCCCTTTGCGTGTTAAAAAGTAGGCGGTGGCGGCACCCGCGATGCCGCTTCCTATGATAATAATACGGTCTGTACCCATGGGCGATGCTCCAGCAATCTGGTTCACTTCGTGTAATGGCTCCGAACAGATCCGCATTCCCGGTTTGAATGAATCCAGAGCGCACATCCCGATTAGACTTCCCCTGCTCAGAAACCGGGAAGTCGTGCGGTTTTGAATCGCTCATCATACCATCGGTGGAACGAGAGTCCAAATTCGATCCTGAACACGAACATACCCTATGCAGGCCTTAAAATGGAAAGACAACGGAATGTATTAGAATAGTGCGGAACTGTAATCGCTGTCCGGGGTCCAACTGAAAATTCCATATATAAAGCCCGTTTTAAAGAGGGGGCGAGTTTTCTTTCAGAAAGGTACCATTGTTTTTATATAATGATTCTGATTTGCTTTTTATAATTTAAGGACGGATTACGTTTCTGCCGGACAAGCGAGAGCCTGATTTCAGCACCCTGAAGGGAACAATATGTTCAACCGGAAGCGCATGTATATATTGCTTATAAGCCTGTTTGCAGTAGCGGTTGCCTTCATCCTGGCCAGGACTTTTATTTTCGATGGTTCCTTGGGGACCGAAGTAGCCGGTTCCCTGAAAGATGACGGCGAAGCGGCGAAAGTCATCGCCGTGCCGAAGATTGTTCCTGTAGATAAATTATCCGGGGATGAAGGCCGGTCCGAAGGACAGGAGAACTACCCTCTTGTGATGCGGTTGCTCAAAAGCTCCCAAAAGAAGCAGGTCTTCGGCTCATTCCGATTAATAAGCATCATAGAGCATGATACGGATCCTGAATCCAGCAGAGCCACTATAGAGGATATGAATACGGGCTCAAGCCGCACTTACCTAATTCAGGACACTCTCCCCGACGACTCGAAGCTTGTAGGCATCAAGCAGGACCACGTTGTTCTGCAGAAGAGCGGAGTGAGAAAGAGAATATATTTCCATTTTCAGAGTGAAAACCCTTTAGCCAAAAGCCGGTCTGGATTTCGAGAAATAAACGATGGGGAATTCGACCTCAATCCCTATAGAGCATTTCGTGGAGATGCCTCCAGTGTCCTTGATTTCTCGATGAAAGCTCACAGCCGGAACGGAGAAATGGATGGGATCCAGGTAACCGATATTGAGCATAATCCTTTGTTTCAGGCTCTTGGGCTGAAGGAGGGGGATGTACTTGTAGAGGTTAACGGCAAACCGGTGGACAGTCTCTTGAACGGTGTCAGGTCCGGTATCGATGCTTATTTTTCCGACGACCTCCAGCTAAAAATCCGAAGGGGAAATCAAGACATAATCCTGACCTATCATCTTTTCTGGGAAGGCCAGGGCTCATGGACTCCTATGGATGTCCTGAATTCAAAGGCGGTGTCCTCACTTTTCGACGGTGAATTTGCTTCGCATTTATTTTGATTCTTTTTGTGTCAACGGTCTATGGCCGTGAAATTCTCAGCGGCCATGCCGGTCTGTGGGTATTTACAATAAGAGATTGAACGTTCACTGTTTGCCGTTTCTCGTCGAAATCCCTTGAGACGGGAAAGGAGGCGGGATACTTAAGAATGTGATCCGGGCTCCCGCTTCATGAAACAGGCCAATGCAGTGCCTTGCAGGCATGGTTTGTTTCCGTTCTTTGATTTTTATAGGAAAAAGCCGGAATGCCCCGGCCTTTGGCTGGGGCCCCAGCCAAAGGCCGGGGATGAATGGCAGCTGGGAGTTTGGGGGCAGAAGCCCCCATGGCTTTTTCCTTAGGGCGATTCGGGCTTTATTGGAAAACCCGCGGATTTATCCAGCACGCCTTGGCGTCCTGTGCAATGCTGAAAAGGAGAAAGATAATGACTGTTGACGGTTCATTGTTGCTGTTGATCAAATCGAACATGCTGGGTGATGGGGAGCCCGACCTGGGAGAGAAGCTGCTGCGCGCCTTTCTGACTCAGTTGCTGGAATCCGGATCCGTCCCGGCGCGAATTATCTGCATGAATTCGGGTATATTTTTAACGACCGAGGGTTCGTCCATGGAGGACCTTATGGACCGGTTCGAATCCGAGGGAAGCGAGATCCTGTCCTGTGGAACCTGTCTCGAATACTACAAGCGGGCGGATCTCCTTGTGGCCGGCAAGCCGACCAACATGCGCGACACGGTGAATGCATTGCTGACTTTCAGAAAGGTATTGCAACTCTAACCCTCATTACCCTCGGTGTAATACATGCCGGTAAGAGAAGCGTGATTTAATGATTACGGGACCTGGGGTAGAGGCGTTTGCAACTGCTCTTCCAGTTTTGAGATTATTGGCTGCAGTGGAGAGGGCTCAGGATCCAGCGAGGCGGCTTTTTTAAGGTAACGTATCAAGGAAAGCCCCGGTTCCTTCGGGATTTCCAGCCGGCTGCCTCGATGCAGGGCAAATACTCCGCCGTTTTCGATGACCAGACATGCCAGGCGGGATCCGTAATATGCCGACAGCCCGACGTCCACCAAAAGAATCCGGCCTGAAAATCTTGGGATTACAGTTCCGTCGGTCGGCGTATGGCCGATGACCAGGCGCTGTGCGCCGTGGCGATCCAGTATGCTCTCCAGCTGATTCTCGAGAACCGACTCCTCCTCTTTCGCCCAGCCCCGATACCAGAGCGGCCCTTCGGTATCGAGCAGGATGCCTCCCTGGAGTTTGCTGAAGTCCTCCAGTTCCTCCCGGGCCTGCTGGTTGATTGTGTCGAAGTCAAAATCCGCATATTTCGGACCGATCCCGGCGTGGCAGAATATCGTGTCATTGATCTGTATGATTGTATTGTGTTGTGCGATCCACTTGCCGTAGCTGCCGTTGGGGCCGAAATGGAAACGGTGCTCGAAGTAACCCAGCGGATATTTTTCTTCCCACGCTTTTCGATAATCCTCGCCCGGCGGAGGTTCCCCTTTTGTTTCAGGATTTTCGGCGAGCTGCTCCAGGTGCCTTTGGTAAAAGGTTTCACGCACCTTTTCGGAGTCGCCGGTTCGAAAGCTCGCAAATTCCTCGGGAGTGACGTATCGGAGATCCCCGTAGAGGTTCATGGCATCATGGTTGCCCAGCAAAGCGTGTACGGCGCCGCCGGCAGTCTTAGCCTGCTCTTCGAGTTGCATCATCAAATTGAAAACCTTCCGGGTGTCCGGCCCCCGGTCGGGTAAATCCCCGATCTGTACGAGGTGTGTTTTCCCGCCGGACCATTGCAGGTCTGCATTAATAAGACCGACGGAACGCAGTACGGCCGCGAGCTGGGCAAAATCTCCGTGCACGTCCCCGACAGCCACCACGCGTTCGACACCCGTCCAGGTGCTTTGGCCGGCCGGAACGGCGCCGGGCAGGAGAAAAATAAAAAAGATAATGCGAATCATGGAAACTGGAATCTTTTGCATATATTCAGGGCCTCGTGTCCTGATCGTTCGGTATTGCGCACCCGCAAAGCTTTATACCTAAAATATAAGCCCAGTCTCCATTACACTCAAGTGAGGATCGGTATCGACAAGTTGCGATACAGGGTATTGCCGTGTACAGCATCTTTTTATCAGAATCATTTTCAGGAGATGTATACAGGCTGTTCGATCACAATGGCAGGGAAGGATAAAGGACCTACATTTATATGTCACTCAACGACTTGACTTCAATCACCCCATGATGAGACAGTAAGAACAGTTAAAATGACGAACGGTTATAGTTGAGGGAATACCCTACTTGCCCAGGAATGTTGCCAGATGGGATTATTGAAAGAGTCTGGTCGGGATTTTCTGTATTACTCACGGTTTATACTGCCTGTCGCCCTGGTTGCGATACTGGGGACAGTTGTCTGCGTGGGTTGGTTCACGCAGCCCGACCGTTTTGCCCGGGGCTATGCGCCGGTGCAGCCGATTCCCTATTCCCATCAGCTCCACCCGGGCACTTTGCGCATTCCATGCGAGTATTGTCATAACGGAGTTCTCAAATCGAGACAGGCCGGAATTCCGACGGTGCAGAAATGCATGAACTGCCACAGCGTGACCAAAACGGACAGTCCGGACATCCTGAAGCTTGCTGCCGTTTACGAATCTGAAGAGCCGCTTGAGTGGGTGCGGGTTCATTCCCTGCCGGACCACGTCTATTTCGATCACCGGCCCCATGTCCATGCGGAAATCATTTGCCAGACCTGCCACGGGGAAGTGCAGACCATGAATATTGTCTACCAGGATATGTCCATGCGGATGAGCAACTGCCTGGGGTGTCACCGGGACCCGGTGTATGCGCTTCCGGCGGATTCGGCAATTACTAACGGACCGGAGCATTGCAACGCCTGCCATCGGTAGCAGGCATAGGCTCCGGCGAAGTATTTTGATCAAGAGGCATTGTGAAAGAACCCAAGGATGCCCGCAGCATTGAGCCTATGAGGTTTGGGAAGGACGCGTCCCCGATGTCATCCGTGCATCATGTTGACGGCTTGCCGGCCGAAATACTGGATATGTATCCGGACGGCATCTCGCGGCGCAGATTCCTGAGCCTGCTCTCCGCTTCCGCCGCATTGGCCATGGGGACCTCCTGTTCCCGAATCGACCGGGGTTCGATCGTGCCTTACACCAGGAATCCCGGTGAGATCAAACCGGGGGTTGCCGCCTACTATGCCAGTACATTCCAGGAGGGATGGAATACGCAGGGTGTTCTAGTAAAGACCCGTGAGGGGAGGCCCCTTCATATTGAAGGAAATCCGGACCACCCGGTGTCGAAGGGGACGGTAAGCCTGCGCGCCATGGGCGACCTGCTGGGGCTGTACGACCCCGACCGCCTGCGCGCCCCCAGATTTAAAGGCGACGCTTCCACGTGGAAAGATGCCATAGCTGCGATGTCGCAGACTTTCGAGAAGGCGCGTACGGGAGGCAAACCAGTTCTGCTGATGACAGGCGCGGTGATTTCTCCCACACAGGCTGCATTGATCGGCGACTTAAAACATGTATTGCCGGGTTTGCGACATGTGCGTTGGGAACCTTGTGCGCCGCAGTCGCAGTTTGAAGCCTCATCGTTGCTTTATGGGAATGCCATTGTACCGAAACCTCGTTTCGATCGTGCCAGGCTCATTGTTTCACTTCAGGCTGATTTTCTCGGCGTTGATGAACCCGCTCCCGTATCCATTCGTGATTTTGCAGCATCGCGCCGCATCTCCAGTCCTAAAGATCCGATGAACCGTCTCTGGGTTCTTGAGGGATCTATGACCTTGACAGGGGCCAATGCCGACGAGCGGCTTCAGGTGCGACCGTCCGGAATAGCCTCGAGGGCTTTTGCGCTGATTCGACTCCTGAATGTAACACAGGGAATTCCTTTACCTGCGGGATTGAGCATTGAAGACCTGCAAGCGTTTGATCCGGAAAGGATGGCTGAGGTCCGGGAGGGGGAGTTGACTATGCTGAAATTCCTGGCTGCGAATCTGGCGCGAGCACGAAAATCAGCATTAGTTCTGGCCGGTCCGGCTCTTCCGACGGAAGCACACCTTGCCTGCAGCCTGCTGAATTCCATGCTGGAAGCGGAAGGGAATACGGTTGATTTCAATAGTGGAACCAATGTTACGGAAATTATATCGAACGCGGAGCTCCAGAGATTGTTGGCGGATGCCGCGGAAGGGAAATTTGCGGCTACAATCTTCTGGAGTGCGAATCCTGCCTATGCTTTTCCCGATACGTCTCTTTGGAAGAAAGCCATTGCCAATATTGCCGAAAGTTATCGAATTGGCCTCTACGAGGATGAGACCGCGCTCGACTGTAACTGGAGACTGCCGGAAAATCACTGGCTGGAATCGTGGGGCGATTTTAAAACCGCGGCGGATTACATCAGCCTGCGCCAGCCGGTAATCGGCGCCCTGCACGATACCCGGCAGGGAGAGGATATTCTTCTTTCCTGTATGAGGAATATGGGGATGGGGATTCCCGACGGCTATCTGGAATATCTCAAGGCCAGGTGGAAATCCGGAATATATCCTGAAGACGGCCCGATCCGGTTCGATGATTACTGGAACGCGGCGCTCCACAATGGCGGCGTAAAAATCGACCCTGAACAGATTCCTCGAATGGAACTGAAACCGGATATGCTTCGGAGCGCCCTAGCCTCAGCGGCAGGCGTTGTGAATGCCGATTCGTCCGAGGGAATGGAACTTGTCCTTGCAACTGGCGCGGGTGTTTATGACGGGAGGTATTCCAACAACGGCTGGCTCAATGAACTGCCCGATCCGGTTACCAGGACTACATGGGAAAACCCGGTTTCCCTTTCTGTTCAGGATGCGGAGGACCTTGGAGTCTTGAATGGGGATATGGTTGAGGTTTCCAACGGGGACGTAACCGTGGAAGCTCCGGTGCTGATTCAACCCGGGCAGTGCAACGGTGTTGCGGCGCTAGCGCTCGGATACGGCAGACGGACCGGCAATGTCGCGACGGGTATCGGCGTGAATGCTTATCCTTTACTGAACAATTCGCCAAGATCCCCGCTTCTTGTTCCCGGAATAGGCATACGACGAAAAAACACTCAGGAGAGGCGTCCTCTTCCCCTCACTCAGACCCACGACCGGATGGAAGGCAGGGATTTGGCCCGTTCATGGACTCTAAAACAATACGAGTCGGAGTCGATGAAAGAGGAACAGCACGAACCGCACCATCATGCATCCCTGGTGCCCGAAAGGGAATACCCGGGGCACAAATGGAGCATGGCGGTGGATCTGTCGGCCTGCACCGGCTGCAGCGCCTGTGTCATCGCCTGCCAGTCCGAAAACAACATCCCGGTTGTCGGTCCGGAGCGGATTCTGCGGGGCCGGCATATGCACTGGATCCGGATCGATCGTTATTATGAAGGGGATAAGAAAGACCCGCGGGTCCTGCATCAGCCCATGTTCTGCCAGCACTGCGACGATGCGCCCTGTGAAATCGTCTGTCCGGTCAATGCGACGACCCACAGCCCGGACGGGCTGAACCAGATGGCCTACAACCGTTGTGTGGGGACGCGCTACTGCTCGAACAATTGTCCTTTCAAGGTCCGCCGGTTCAACTTTTTCGACTACACCTCAGAGAAAAAGGAACCGGAAAGCCTGGTATTCAATCCCGAGGTGACCGTACGGCCGCGGGGAGTCATGGAAAAGTGCACCTTCTGCATTCAGCGCATTCAGAATGCAAAGCAGAAAGCGAAGGTTGATGGCCGCAGTATCAGAGACGGAGACATTGTTCCCGCCTGCGCCGGAGCCTGCCCGGCCGGGGCGATTGTGTTCGGCGACCTGAAGGATCCCGACAGCCGTGTTGCGAAATTGTCGAAGGCAAACCGGGCGTATCACATGCTGGAAGAGCTTGGAATCAAACCATCCGTAACATACCTGGCGGATATTTCAAACCCTGCTGTCGAAGAGGAAGAGGATAAGGGATGAAATCGGAAGCGGCCCTGGAAAAGCTGAAGCCCGCACCTGTGATTACGGGCCATGTACGCCTGGGGGACCTGGACGATCAGCTGTTGACCCCCACGGGGCAGCGTCCGCCGCTGGCATGGTTCATCGCTTTTGCGATGACTTCGACGGCGACTCTGATAGGCATGGCGCTTATCGGTTACACCATCGCGACCGGCATCGGCGTCTGGGGAAACAACATCCCGGTCGCATGGGCTTTCGATATAATCAATTTCGTTTTCTGGGTAGGAATCGGACATGCCGGAACACTGATCTCTGCAATCCTGCTCCTGTTCCGGGCGCGCTGGCGCAACGGGGTTTCTCGTTTTGCGGAAGCCATGACCATTTTCGCCGTGATCTGCGCCACCCTGTTCCCCCTGATCCATGTCGGGAGGCCCTGGCTCGCATTCTGGCTGGGACCCTATCCCAACCAGCGCGGCATATGGCCCAACTTCCGTTCCCCGCTTCTCTGGGACGTGTTTGCCGTCAACACCTATTTCCTGGTTTCGCTGCTGTTCTGGTACATCGGGCTGATCCCGGATATCGCTTCCATGCGGGACCGGGCTACGAACAAGATAAGAAAATTTGTCTATTCGGCGCTCAGCCTGGGCTGGCGCGGCGCGACAAGGCACTGGCGGCATTATGAAAAGGCCTACCTGGTCATCGCCGGGCTCGCGACGGGGCTGGTTCTTTCGGTTCACAGCGTGGTTTCTTTCGACTTTGCCGTGTCCCTCGTGCCCGGCTGGCATATGACGATCTTTCCGCCCTACTTCGTTGCGGGAGCCATATTCGCGGGATTCGCCATGGTCGTCATGGCCATGGTCGTGGTGCGGCGGACAATGCGGCTGGAGCACCTCATCACCAATTACCACCTGGAGGTGATGAACAAGGTCATCCTGACCTGTTCCTGCCTGATGGGGTATGCGTACCTGCTCGAGGGATTCACCGCCTGGTACAGTATGAACGACTATATCCACCATACCTTCCTGCAGTACCTCTTCGGAACCTACTGGTGGGCCGGGTGGCTGACGATCACGTGCAATATCCTGATTCCCCAGTTGTTGTGGTTTAAATGGTTCCGTACGAAATACATCGGTATGATTTTTGTATCTCTTTCGGTGACTGTCGGCATGTGGTTCGAACGATTTGTCATTATCGTCAGTTCGCTGCATGAAGACTTCCTGCCATCTTCCTGGCACATATACATACCGACAATTGTGGACTACGGCATTCTCCTGGGCTCCTTCGGGCTTTTCTTTACACTTGTGCTGCTTTTCGCAAGAGTGCTGCCGGTGATTGCCACGACCGAGATGAAAATGGACCTGCCCGGATCGCAGCCTCACAGGGAAGGGGGATCTCATGAGCAATAGAGAGGTCTTCTCGGTCCTTGGGATATTCGACAGCGCGCAATCGCTTATGAAGGCGATTCCCAAAGTTAAATCCGGTGTGACGGCAAAGTTGGAAGCCTATACGCCCTATCCGGTCCACGGTCTCGACGAAGCCCTGGGCTTGCGGAAATCCCC
>DKBB01000360.1 GCA_002451015.1 Acidobacteria bacterium UBA6911 | reverse complement strand
ACAGGGGGAAACAATCACCGGAATGAACGAAAAGGGTGCCACGGTCGTGCGCGTACCGCTCAGGGAGCCGATTTTTGTCCGGACGGCATTCGACTCTAAATTCCAGATCATACGCACGAACTGCCCCTAAGGAGGATTCCATGCGGTCTGTTACCAGGTTGATCATTGCCCTTGTCATATTCCTGCTGCCGGCAAGCATTGCCTGCAGGAAGGCCCCGACGACAAGCAATGAAGTTGTGGCCATCCCCGCAAGTACGGCCCCATTGGATCCCCAGGACCGTCTTTGGGAGGGCGCACCCGAATTTCTGACTCCTTTGATCCTGCAGGATCTTGTGGATCCGCGTCTGATGAAGGTTTCGACTCCTGAGATTCGCGTCCGCGCGATCGCGGACGGGTCGCTGATCAGTTTTCGTATCGAGTGGGCGGACAAGCGGATGGATAATTTGCCCGCACCGGGCCAGTCACTGGACGGTTGCGCCGTGCAACTCCCGACGAGGATCGAGGCCGATGCGCCCGCACCGCAGATGGGAGAAGCCGGGCGTCCTGTCGAGGTAACATTCTGGAGGGCAGACTGGCAATCGTGGGGCGGCGGCAAAGGCGACAGCATCCGGGACCTTTATCCAAACGCGTCCGTGGATCACTATCCGTTTCAGGCGCGCCCGCTGGAACCGGGATCCGGCGCCCAGAAGGACATGGAACTGCGCTATTCGCCTGCGCGGGTTCTGGGCAACCAGAGAAGCGGTCCGCGTGAAATCCCCATAGAAAATCTGATATCCGAAGGCCCGGGCACACTCAAGCCGGACAAGGAAGCCGGTGCAAACGGCAAGGGGATACGAACCGAAAAGGGGTGGCAGGTAGTGTTGCGACGCAGCCTGCCGCGCGGCCTGGAGTCGGGAGCGCGTACGCGCGTTGCTTTCGCAGTCTGGGAGGGATCCCAGGGAGAATCCGGCTCGCGAAAAATGCGAACGGGATGGATTCCTTTGCTGAGAAAATAGTGACATTTCGCAACCGCCGGAGTGGAAATCCAAACATGGAAGCGGGCGGTATCGGCCAGGATACCGGGAAAGTAAATAGATGAACCAGGAAGATCAAACAGACAGTAATGCGGGACAGCAGGCTTTGCTACTGTCCGCTACCCGGTGGAGCCTGATCGGAGTGCTCTTCGAGCGTCCGGTGGGCGACTGGAACGCCAGGCTGAAGGCTCTCTCTTCGCTCGCATCCGATCCCGACTTGAGGAATGCCGCGGAATCCGCCCAGGAAGAGGCCTCCGAAGGCCTATACCACTCCGTCTTCGGTCCCACAGGCAGGGTTTCACTCCGGGAAGTCAGCTATCGGAACGGCCTGGAACCCGGAAGCATGCTCTCCGAATTGGCTCGCTATTATGAGGCTTTCGGTTACCGTCCTGATATCCCGGAACCCGGCGATCACATTGCTGTGCAAGCAGGATTTGTCGGATATCTCTGTCTAAAAGAAGCCTATGCACGGGCATGCAACGATGAGGGGAAGGCCCGAATCACCGCCGAAGCCGCCCGGCACTTTATCGTGGATCATGTCTCCACTTCGGCAAAGCCGCTTGCAGCGCTACTGGAAAACTCCGGCGTGCGCTACCTCACCCTCGCCGGAAAATCGTTGCTCCGCAATACTGTCCGATTCCGGATTCCCGACTCCGATACCGACGCCGACCCCGATTTATAGGATCCGTGAAATCCGTGAGAATCTGTGGCTGGCTTTTTTCACACACGCCGAATTCCGGATTCGACCCCGATTCCGATTCCGACACCGACCCCAATTAATGGAATCGGTGAAATCAGTGCAATCTGTGGCGGGCCTTTTTTACAAGCTCCGAATTCAGGATTCGACCCCGATTCCGATTCCGACGCCGACTCCGTTTAATGGAATTGGTGAAATCTTTGGCTGAACTGAGTGTGTTATGATGAAGCAACTTATCATAAGGATTGAACCCGGGAGGGAAAACATGAACCGCATTGGTGTGTTGATAGCGAGTATTTCTCTATCCATTTTGATGGGAGGCTGTGTCACGAAGAGGGTCACAGATAGCCGCGGAGAGAATGAACGCATCATCCGGGAATCGGAAATTGCGGCTGCAAAAGCTCTCGCCGCAAAGGACCTGGACAGCTTTGTCTCTTTCTATGCCGACGATGCCTCTCTCCTTTTGGAGGGGAGTCCAATCATCACGGGAAAAGACGCAATCAGGGAGCGGTGGAAATCCAACCTCGAAAGGCCGGGCTTCAGCATGAGCTTTGAGCCCGTGACCGTAGAAGCCTCGAGCAGCGGCGATTTGGCCTATGTGCGCGGAATTTACACATTGACTGTGAACGACGACGCGGGCAAGAGTGTAACGGAGAACGGCAAGTACGTCGTCATCTATAAGAAAGGCCCGGATGGCGTTTGGAAAATAGTCCTCGATACCGGCAACGCCGATCCTGCAGGCCGGTAAACGATTCCAGCCTCAGAGGATCCGAAATGACTTCGCGCCGCTAACGGCGCGAAGTTCCAGTAGCGATTCAATTGTTACAGGCCACTAGTAACGGTATGACAACTGGGGATCCGATTCGAGAAAAATGAGGGTCGGACGACATCGCAAACCTTTTAAAATCAACAAAGGTATAAGCAAAAAGGAACGGAATCCGCGTGTAGTGAAGACCTACCCCCTTGCAGGTTCCTGTATTTTGTAGACAATTGCCGCATGTTCTTACGAATGACCACTCGAAAGAAAGACGGCAAAGAACACCGCTATTGGAGCATCGTGGAAAATCACCGCATCAGCGGCGGTCGTGTTGCGCAAAAGCACGTGCTCTATCTTGGCGAGATCAACGACAGCCAGCGTGAAGCATGGTGGCGCTCCATCGAAATCCTGGAACATGGGAAAAAGAAACCGCGAGAGATCTCACTGTTTCCTGAAGATCGAAAGGTGCAGTCAAATGATCACGACGTGATTCACGTTCGTGTAAATCAGATGCGCTTACAGCATCCGCGTCAATGGGGCGCTTGCTGGATGGCCATGCTTTTATGGGACCAATTACAATTGGATCGTTATTGGGCGGACAAACTGCCGCCAAGCAGGGAAGGAACCCGCTGGTTGAACATCCTGAAGATTCTGGTGTGTTATCGGCTGATAGAACCGGGAAGCGAATGGCGGCTGCATCGTGACTGGTACGGTAAGAGCGCGATAGGCGATTTGCTTGGCGAAGAAGGAGAAGTCGTTCCTTATCAGAATCTCTATCGATGCCTGGATAAATTGGTTGAGCATAAGGACGGAATGTTCACCTTCCTGAAGCAGCGCTGGCAGGACCTTTTCAATGTCGAGTTTGATGTTCTTCTTTACGATCTAACCAGTACCTATTTCGAATGCGATCCTCCGGAATCCGGCAAGAGGCGCTTCGGATATAGCCGCGATAAACGTTGCGATTGCGTGCAAGTTGTCATTGCGCTTGTAGTGACCACAGAAGGGTTTCCGCTCTGTTATGAAGTGATGGATGGGAATACCAGCGATCGAACTACGCTCCGGCAATTTCTCGATAAGATTGAAGCTCTGTATGGTAAGGCGCGGCGTGTATGGATCATGGACCGAGGAGTTCCAACGGAAGAAGTGCTTCAAGAGATGCAGCAATCGGAAACACCGATTAACTATCTTGTGGGAACACCGAAAGGAAGATTGAACAAACTTGAAGCGCAACTACTGTCTCTGCCGTGGGAAAAGGTGCGGGACAGTCTGAACGTAAAACTGCTACAGCAAGACAAGGAGCTGTATGTGCTGGCATGCAGTACAAGCCGACAGGCAAAAGAACGTGCCATGCGGCGCCGGCGGCTCAAACACTATTGGAATCGACTCAAGGAGCTCCGCGGCCAGAAACTGAATCGAGATCAGCTTCTGATGAAAATCGGAGCCGCAAAAAAGGAAGCAGGCAATGCATCCAAGTTGGTGGAATTATCTTTGCCTGCGCCGCATCAAGCAGTTTCTCCGGAAACATTCAGTTTCAGTTTATGCAAAGACAAGCTCCGCAAGGTTCGAAGACAGGAAGGGCAATATCTGCTTCGCTCAAATCTAATTGGTGAAGATGCCGCTGTTTTATGGAAATACTACATACAACTTGTTGAGGTCGAGCAGGCATTCAAAACCTTAAAAAATGATCTTTCGCTTCGGCCCATTTATCATCAGAAAGACCCACGAATCGAGGCCCATATTTTCGTGGCGTTCTTATCGTATTGTCTCCAGGTAACGTTGCAGCAGCGACTGAAAGCCCTGGCTCCAGGCTTGACGGTTCGATCGATCTTGGAAAAGTTTGCTTCGATTCAACTGGTCGATGTTTATTTGCCTACAACGGATGGCAAAGAACTTCGACTGCCGCGATATACCGAGCCTGATAAAGAACAGCTCCTATTGCTTTCAAGGCTGAATCTGAAACTGCCTCCGCAACCGAGACCCGAACTCCTCGATAAAAAGCCTGTAATGACCGCATTGAAGATGAATGTGTAGTGAAGACTTATGAGGTCCCTTTCTAATGTTTTCAATGACTTACAGGTGCCCTGCCCCCCCAGTTGTCAAAGTCGGGCTA
>DKBB01000396.1 GCA_002451015.1 Acidobacteria bacterium UBA6911 | reverse complement strand
CGATACGGTCTGCTATCCGGAGGTTCCGGTCCCCTTGCCGGAAGGGCTGGATGGAAGCCAAAGCGGGGCTGGATTCTGGGTGCCTCTAGTCGCATCAGTCAAGAAGGCGGTTTCCATACCGGTGATTGCCACCGGCGGCATCCATGCCGAACTGGCAGAGAAAATCCTNNCAAGGTTGCCGCGGGAAGACTGGAGGATATTGCCCCGTGCACACGCTGTCTCTCCTGCCTCGACAGAATACATTCGCACCCTATTCCGGGGAGATCATGCTGCCGCGTCAATGCTTCCCTGACAAGAGAGCGGGAGTACGAAATCAAGCCAGCAGTTAAGAAGAAAAAGGTGATGGTAGTCGGTGGTGGACCCGCGGGAATGGAGGCGGCAAGGGTAGCGGCTTTAAGGGGACATGAAGTGGCGCTGTATGAGAAAGAACATCAACTGGGAGGATCCGTACCCGTGGCTGCCACGGTTAAGGGGCTTGAAATTGAAGACCTTCCGGCCCTGGTTCGCTATCTCGACACACAAATAACCAAGCTGGGCGTCAAGATCCATCTTGGCAAAGAGGTGAATAAGGCGATTGTTGAGCAGGTCAAGCCGGATGTGCTCATACTGGCTACGGGAGGGCTGTATTCCGTTCCGGAAATACCCGGAATCGATTCGGGCAATGTGGTCAGGGCTGCCGACTTGAACCGCCGGCTGAAGAAATATTTGAAGTTCGCAGGTCCCCGGCTGCTGGCATGGGCCACGAAATTCTGGATGCCCATCGGNNTATAAGATGCGCCTGTTTTGGTGGCTGGAGCAAAAGGGAGTGCCCTTATTGTCCGGTGTCAAGTACGAGGAGATAACAGACAAGGGGCTGACGATCACTACCAACGAAGGAGTGAAAAAGTTCCTGGCGGCAGATGCCATAGTGCCTGCTTTGCCCATGACGCCGGACTCGGAGTTCGTCAAAAGCCTGAAGGGGACAGCCCCTGAAATCTATCAGATCGGCGACTGTGGGAACTCTGCTCTGATAATCGATGCTATCGGGGATGGTTCACGTATTGGCCGCGCCATATAGGGGATGTAATCTAGACAAGAATATTTTGGAACAGAGAGGCAACTATGACCCGTGAAGAATTTGATGCTTACTTAAAAAAATTCAACAGCAGGGATTATGANNATTAAAGAAAGTGTGATCGTGGACCGTTTTGTTTCTGATGAATATACTATCGCGCTTGAAGTCAGAGTGCAGATTGAGGGAGTGAAGGCATTATCGCCCGAGACAGTCGCCGCCTCGGACTACCCGAAGCTCAAGCCGCTTGCTGTCGGACAGACAGCCGTGATTCCGCAGTTCATTCATTATCATCTGGAGAAAGGGAAATTCGTAAAAGTCGTTTGTGCGGAACTTTAAAAGAGCTGTTTAACAATATTCGCCCATAACGGAATCTTCAAACAGGCATTTCCGGCAACCTGAATTCTCATTGAACCGAACAGGATAATCGCCTGAAAAGCATTTTGTGCAAAAATGCATTTCCGGCCTGTGGATGACCGTGTGTCGCCAAAACCCCGTAAATCAGTGATTTTCGAAGAACACTCAGAAGTAAAACTGCAAGATTAGAGAAACGCACCGCAGCGGATTGGTTTAAACTATCTATACTGTACCCAGGAGATTACCTATGGACATTACAGGAAGATATCGCGGGTGCCTTCTCGGCCTCGCCGTGGGGGATGCTGTCGGAACGGCGCTCGAGTTCAGTCGGCCGGGAAGCTTCAGGCCCATTACGGATATGGTTGGCGGCGGGCCGTTCCGACTGAAACCGGGCCAGTGGACCGACGATACTTCAATGGCCCTGTGTCTCGCAGAAAGCCTGGTTGAGAAAAAAGAATTCGACCCGTCCGACCAGATGCAGCGATATGTCCGGTGGTGGAAGGAAGGGCATCTCAGCTGCACCGGCGAATGTTTCGATATCGGTAACGCCACTTGCAAGGCGCTGCGGAACTTTGTTTATACAGGAGAGGCACTGAGCGGTTCGACCGATCCGAACAGCGCCGGGAACGGGTCCATCATGCGGCTTGCTCCGGTGCCGATGTTCTATGCCGAAGACCCGCTGCGTGCCATTGAATATGCGGCTGAAAGCTCGAAAACCACCCACGGCGCCGCTACCGCCGTCGATGCCTGCCGTTATTTTGCAGCCATCCAGGTAGGAGCCCTCATCGGGGAAACGAAAGAAGCACTCCTTGCGGATCATTATTCACCCGTAGAGGGATACTGGGAAGATCACCCCCTGGTTCCTGAGATTCGTGAAATTGCATCAGGCTCTTTCCGGCAAAAGGAGCCCCCGGAAATACAGGGGTCCGGGTATGTGGTACGTTCCCTGGAGGCGGCACTGTGGGCGTTTAATAAAAGCGGGAATTTCCGGGAAGGATGCCTGATGGCGTCAAACCTGGGGGACGATGCCGACACGACGGCAGCTGTATACGGGCAGCTGGCCGGCGCATTCTACGGGGAGGCGGGGATTCCACGGAACTGGCTGGACTGTCTGGCAATGCGGGAGATGATCACGTTATTCGCAGACCAATTACTGGCTTTGTCCCGGGGGGAAGGAACTCATCCTGTGGCGGCACCGGGCTCTGATCTGGCGGCGGAAGTTTTCAGGGCGGCCTTGAAGGGAGTCGACCCGGTGCCTTCCGATCGCGCCTACTGGGTTGTTCCGGGGAAATTCCTGGCCGGTGCTTACCCGGGCAATCCCTATGAGAAAAGGGCTGTAGAGAAACTGCGGGTGTTCCTGGATGCCGGAATCCGGTGCTTCATCGACCTGACATCACCGGAAGACGAGAACCTTTACGGAAAAGCGCTGGTTCCTTACCGGGATTTGATTGGAAAAATCTCTGATGGGCGTTTCAAAGTACACTATCGCCGCATGCCGATCGTCGACATGGAGATCCCTTCGCATGACGAAATGCTGGAGATCCTGGATCTTATAGACGGAACCGTCTTTGGCGGCATTCCCACGTACGTTCATTGTTTGGGCGGTTTCGGGCGAACCGGGACGGTTGTCGGGTGCTGGCTTGTCCGGCACGGAATTGAACAGGGAAAAGCTGTTATTGAACTGATCCGGAAGCTCCGGCGCAACGATCCTCAAGTGAACATGGAATCGCCCCAGACAGCCGACCAGCGCCGGTTTATCCTCGAATGGAAACAGGGAGAATAAAATCAGTGAAATGACCCCGGATGTCACATCCGTCTTTTAAGCTTGCCTTTACATAAAAAGGAGGATTTATGGAATGGATTGTTGACGCAGTCAAAGATATCCGAATTGGTGAACCGAAGCTGTATAGGAACCTAACGGTTTTCCCGTTATTCGGCAGTCATGCAGGAACCGCCGATTATCTTACGCTGGATGAGGCGCTTGAACAGAAATGCTCCAAGGTTACCGAGGTCAGTGAAGGCGGCAGTATTCCCGAGCTGAAATTTGAAAATTCAGGTTCCAGGCCGGTTTTCCTGCTTGATGGCGAGCAGCTTGTCGGCGCAAAGCAGAACAGGGTCCTCAACCTCAGCATCATGGTTGCAGGCGGCATTACAGTCATCATACCGGTCTCGTGTGTGGAAGCCGGGCGATGGCATCATCGTACCAGCCATTTTTCATCCGCTCAGAGCGTTCACTATGCAGAAGGAAGGGCCAGCAAGATGGCCCAGGTCAGCGAGTCGCTGCGTTCCATGGGAAAGCGAAGTTCGAACCAGTCCCAGGTCTGGGAAGATATCGCCGGCAAAGCCTCTAGGCTTGGTGTCGCCTCGAAAACATCCGCAATGAGTGACATTTACGCCCAGGAGGCGATCAGGCTCGATGATTACTCACATTATTTTTCAACCCTTGAAGGGCAATCTGGTGCGGTGTTTGCAATCAATGGGAAAGTTGTCGGTCTCGAACTGTTCGACTCGTCCGAAACCATGAAAAAGCTCTTCCCGAAGCTCATCCACAGCTATGGCCTGGATGCGCTTGACCGTGACCGGCAGCCGAAATCCGGGAAAGAGGCGGTTTGCGCTCCAGAAGATATTGATTCATTTCTGAAAAGCCTTATCGAAGCTAAAAAAGAAGAGTTTGACGCCGTTGGAGAAGGCCGCGATGTCCGGCTCTCGGGAAAAAACCTGACCGGGGCTGCGCTTGTAGTCGATGACCGTGTCGTTCACCTGAGTGCTTTTGTGGGTCAATAATTGTGCTGCAGCCCGAATATGGCACATGCCTGAACTATTGACGGAAGCGGCTTTGGAGGG
>DKBB01000035.1 GCA_002451015.1 Acidobacteria bacterium UBA6911 | reverse complement strand
CTGTCTTGTTCTTTGGGCGCTCTCATACTGGATTTTTGTAAGCCGTTCCATCCGGCAGGATCGCCATGGCGATCCGGGGTATACCGTCCGGGTTCGACGTTTCGCCCCCCTGTTTATGGCCATATTGGGGATCACGCTTACGATAGTCGCCTTCGACTGGATCTCGAGCCTGGACCCTCTCTGGTACAGCGATATCTTCGGTGTCTACCTGTTTGCAGGAACCTTTCTCGCCGGGCTTGCAGTCACCGCCCTGGCGGTTCTGTACCTCAGGAAACGGGGGCGTCTTGCCGAAATTAAACCGGATCATCTGTACAACCTGGGCGGCTTTCTTTTCGCCTTTATCGTTTTCTGGTCCTATATAGGATTCGCGCAGTACCTTCTGATGTGGTACGCCAATATACCGGAGGAAGTGCTCTGGTATAAAGAACGCCTTTCAGGAGGATGGGGCGTCATTCTGTTGGTCATGGCGCTGCTGCATTTCCTGGTGCCGTTTTTCATTTTAATGGCACGCAATGCGAAGAGCGATCCCAGGCTTCTTTCATCTGCGGCAGTGCTGGTCCTGTTTTCTCATTTACTCGATCTGTACTGGATGATTTTTCCCGCTCTGGAAGAGGAGTCCTTTTTCGGGTGGCAGGAATTGTCTTTTGCCGTTCTGTTTATTTCGATAGCCCTGCTGTGGATACGGCGGTCCATGAACCGCGGTGAGGATATGCCTGTCGGAGATCCCATGCTCCGTGAGGGTCTGGAATTCCGTCTATGATAGAAAAGTACGTGGATTCAAAAGAACTGAAGCAGCTGCTCTCGACCCTGTTGGTGGTTGTAGGCTGTCTGATCATTGCGGCACTGTTCGCCAGCATCGTTGTGCCGGGGCTGCGGAATGCCAACAAGCCCGCTACGCCTACGGCCGTTGCCCCCGTAGTGGGAGAGTCCGGCTGGCTGGATCCGACGGAATTTCCTGTTCAGAAGGGAAGAGTGATCCCTCCCGTCGATCCTAAAACCCTGATCGAACCTTCCGCCGCGTTGACAGATGCAGGGAAGGAACTTTATGAGGCGAATTGTCTGACCTGTCATGGAGAAGGGGGACGCGGGGACGGCCCTGCGGGGGCTACGATCAATCCCAAACCCCGCGATTTCACAGCTGCGGAAGGATGGACACACGGACCCGATATTCCGAATATCTACAAAACTTTGATGGAAGGAATCCCGGGGACGTCCATGGCCGCTTTTGATTACCTGACCAAAAAGGAAAGAATGGAGCTGTTGCATTATGTGCAAATGCTGGGCGGCTATCCCGGCAGGGGAGGGAGCCGGGATGCCATGCAGGCTTTATCCGAAGAACTGGCCGCGCCGGGAGAGAAGACGACAAACAAAATACCGGTGAGTATGGCGATAGCTAAACTGGAGAGCGAGTTTGTTCCGCCATCTCCTCTTGAGATTTCTCCGGATACGGAGAGTCCGGGGGCTGAAGTTCTGCGCAGGACCGTGACGGATCCAACCCGGGCGGCCCAGTCTCTCGCCGATTCGGCGGTATGGCGAACCGGACCGGACACCCTGGCGGAAAGCGTTCTGCTCAATGCTCCGGGTAATGGATTTAACGTAACAACTGCGACCTTGAAGCCGTCCGAATGGCAGGCATTGTATGACGAACTTCTCAAGAGACTCAATACAAAATAATGGAGGCGATATGAAGACGCGGGTCCTGGTTCTTGCGGTTTTTATAGCGGCCTTTGCCACGGCCGGAGATGCCCAGACGAACGCCGGGTCCGAAATCGGTATTGATGAAAAACTGGGTCAGACGGTTGCTCTGGATATTCCCCTCAAGGACGAAAACGGAGGGGATCTTACGCTGAGGCAACTTGTGGACAAGCCGACGATCCTCATTTTCAACTATTTCCGTTGCCCGGGTATCTGCCCGGTTCTGCTCAGCAGCGTGGTGGAGGTTGTCAACGAGATGTCTCTCGAACCGGGCACGGATTACCGCCTGGTTGCCCTAAGCTTCGATCCGACCGACACACCCGAAATGGCACGCCAGAAGAAGGCCAATTATCTGAATATGATGCGGCGGCCGTTTCCGCCGGACGCGTGGTATTTTCTTACGGGCAGCGCCGAAAATACCAGGGCTGTGGCGGACTCGACCGGATTTACCTACCTTAAGCAGGGCGAAGACATGTATATGCACCCGGGAGCTGTCATAGCGCTGACTCCCCAGGGCGTAATCAGCCGATATCTGTACGGCACCAGCTTTCTGCAGGCCGATGTGACCATGGCGATTCAGGAAGCAGCCAGCGGCAAGGTGCGCCCGACCATTTCGAAAATGCTTTCGTTCTGCTACAGCTACGATCCCGAGGGACGTACCTATGTGTTCAGCGTTACCCGGTTGGTCGGGGCAGTGATCCTCTTATTTGTCGTAGTGTTTATAATATTCGTTTTGTTCCGGAAAAAGAAAAAGCCTGCGGTATAGTCCGCCGGAAACTTCCCGTAGGCGCCGTTATGCGGGAATAGGGGTCATTTATATGAGTTATCTGGACGAGGGAGGCCGTGGGGGGATCCGGAGCTGGATTTTTTCTACGGATCACAAGAGAATAGGCATCCTGTATCTTGCCTCCATGCTTCTGCTGTTCTTTATCGCAGTCGCCCTGGGCGTGCTCATGCGGATAGAGCAGCTGGTGATGGATCCTCCCATATTTCCCGCGCAGATGTACAATGCTCTTTTCACCGTGCACGGCGTGATCATGATCTTCATGTTCGTGCTTCCGGGGCTTCCTGCGGTATTCGGAAATTTTTTCCTCCCGATTATGATCGGCGCCAGGGATGTGGCTTTCCCGCGCCTGAACCTGCTGTCCTGGTATTTCTTCATCGCCGGTGCCGTAATAGTAGTGCTGTCTCTTTTTACCGGTGGAGGGCCGCCGGATACGGGATGGACCTTCTACGCGCCGTTCAGCCTGCAGACCGGAACCAATGTGACTCTTGGCGTTTTCGGGGCTTTCGTCCTCGGTTTTTCTTCCATCCTGACCGGACTCAATTTTATAACGACCATCCACCGGCTCCGCGCCCCCGGCATGACCTGGCACAGAATGCCGCTTTTTGTCTGGTCCCTGTACGGGACCGCCTGGATCCAACTGCTTGCGACGCCCATTGTAGGGATCACCCTGCTTCTCGTCATAGCCGAACGTTTCTTCGGTATCGGTGTTTTCGACCCGGCCAAGGGAGGGGATCCGCTGCTGTACCAGCACCTGTTCTGGATTTATTCCCATCCGGCTGTTTACATCATGATTCTGCCCGCCATGGGGGCCATCACCGAAATAATCCCGACCTTTGCGAGAAAAACCATTTTCGGCTACAAAGCGATCGCCTATTCCTCGATCGCCATCGCATTTTTCGGATCCCTGGTCTGGGGCCATCACATGTTTACCAGCGGCATGTCCGAGACGGCCAATATCGTTTTCTCCCTGTTGACTTTCCTGGTTGCGGTTCCCAGCGCCATCAAGGTTTTCAACTGGACGGC
>DKBB01000211.1 GCA_002451015.1 Acidobacteria bacterium UBA6911 | reverse complement strand
ACGGCCCTCTGCACCGCCTCGCTATAAATCCCCGTGAGAAAGGCGGGCTAGGGGATTCAGCAGGTCTCTATTAATTTCGGTGACTGTCACCGAAATTATGACTACTTCAATCCTCGTCTTAACAACAGGGCATCCACTTTTGGTTCCGCGCCCCGGAATTTGACGTATTGAGCCATCATGTCCGTGCTGCCGCGCGAGAGGACGTGCTCCCGGAACGATCCGGCCAGTTCCCGATTGAACAGGCCGGCCTCCTTGAATGCCTGAAATGCGTCGGCGTCGAGCACTTCAGCCCATATGTAACTGTAGTAGCCCGCAGAATAACCTCCGTCGGAAAAAATATGCGCAAAATTGGTGCTCTGATAGCGGGAGGCGATTTCTTCCATCAAGCCGATGCCGTCCATGGATTTTGCTTCGAAGTTCGCGGTGTCCACCCCTTCCGGCTCTCTGAGGGAATGCCAGTCCATATCGAGAAAAGAGGCGGCAAGATATTCGACCGTGCGGAAGCCCTGGTTGAACAGGGAGGCTTTTTGTATTTTGGCAATCAGTTCCTGGGGGATCGGTTCATTGGTTTCGAAATGCACCGCGTAAGTGGGCAGCACTTCAGGATCCATAGCCCAGTTTTCCATTATTTGTGACGGAAGTTCGACAAAATCGCGCGGAGTGCGGCGCGAGCCGTAATAGACCGTGTCGCCGAACAGGCTGTTCAGTGCATGACCCAGCTCGTGAAACAATGTTCCGACTTCATCCGTGCTGAGCAGCGCCGGTTTATTCTCGGTAGGTTTGGAGAAATTGCCGACATTGAATACCAGGGGGGTAATGTAATTTCCGTCCATGTTCGACTGGCTGCGCAGGGAATTGGACCATGCGCCGGCGCGCTTGCCGTCACGGGGGAAATAATCGCTGTAGAAAATGCCGAGATGCTTGCCATCGGCTTCCTGGACTTCGAAAACTTCGATATCGGGATCGTAGACCTGGATGTCATCGCGACGGATAAATTTTATGCCGTACAGTTTTTCAGCGACACTGAAGGCGCCTTGACGCACATTTTCCATTTTGAAATAGGGGCGCAGCATGGAATCTTCGAGCGCGTATTTTTCCTTTTTCAGTTTCTCCGCGTAATACCACCAGTCCCAACCGGACAGTTTGAAATTGCCGCCTTCACGATCGATGATGGCCTGCATTTCAGCGGCTTCGGTCTTCGCGCGCTCCAGGGCAGGCTTCCATAGGTCGTGGAGAAATCCGAAGACGTTTTCCGGTTTTTTCGCCATGTTGCGTTCGAGGACAAAGTCGGCGTATGTTCCATAGCCGAGCAGCCGGCTGCGTTTTACGCGCAGAGCGGCGATGCGTGATACCACCGCTTTGTTGTCATATTCGTCTCCGTTATTGCCGCGGTTAATGTAGCCCTTGTATACCTTTTCGCGCAGCGTTCGCTTTTCGGAATATTGCAGGAAGGGTTCGAAACTTGGTTTTTGAAGAGTGATCACCCACTTGCCTTCCAGACCGCGGTTTTCAGCGGTTTCGGCAGCCCCGGCAATCAGGGTTTCCGGCAAACCCGCGAGATCGGATTCATTTTCAATGACCAGCGCGATAGCGTTGGTCTGATCGAGATGGTTTTTACGGAATTTGACGTATAGGGTGCTCAGCTCTTCGTTGATGGCCCGCAGTGCCTCTTTATCTTTCTCATCGAGGTCGGCTCCGCTTCGGACAAAGTCTTTGTATATGTTTTCCAGCAGAGTGCTTTCCTCTTCATTCAGGCCAAGATTTTCACGCTGCTCGTAAATAGTTCGGACACGGGTGAAAAGGTCGGAATTGAGAAGAATGTCGTCGTAATGTTTAGTGAGTAGCGGTTCCACTTCCTCCGAAATAGCCTGAAGTTCCGGATTGGTATCGGCGCCGTTGAGGCAGCTGAATACACGATCCACCGTATCCAGCAGTTTGCCCGATTTTTCATACGCCTCGATAGTGTTCTTGAACGTAGGTGCTTCCGCATTCTTGAGGATGTCTTCGATTTCGACCCTGTGAGCGATCATGGCCTCTTTGTAAGCGGGCATGAAATGCTCGTTTCCGATTTCATTAAAAGGGGGTGTCCCGAACGGGGTGTTCCATTCAACAAGAAAAGGATTGCGCGATTGTGTCCCGCAACCTGTTAGTAGGATTACCATAAAACTCCAGATAGTTATTTTCATTCTCCAAATCCTCGTATTTTGCTAATCCGCAACCATAATTTATTCTACAGAATCCCGGGATGGAATATCAGGGTGCATTCCAGTCAGGGCGCTGTCGAGATCCGGCGGTGAAAGTGAAGATGTAAAATTCCAATTTGATTCCTCCCCACCCGTAGTAAAATCGCCAGGTAGAGCGTGAACCGTATTTATGGAAGATTACATAAAAATCGGTTTTTAGAAACAGGTAAGTGCCCCGGGGGCCGGCGGAATTTAATAATCGGTCAGGATTCTCTCCTCTCTGGTGTGGGTAAACCGTCCTTTCATTAGAGCGGAGGGCACCGGGCAATTCTCCGTGAGGTTGATGGATGCATTATTGGATCAGTTCTCCCTCCGGTATCCTGGCTGTTCTTGCGGGGATCGCATCATTCTTCTTCTTTCTTGAGAAAAAAACCGAATGGAAAATTTTTAATTACTTCCCTCCCCTGATCTTTATATATCTTGTTCCTGTCGTTCTTTCCAACACAGGCGTCATCCCCGGAAAATCGGGTGTTTATGATTTCATGGGCGACAATATCCTGCCCGTATTTCTTATCCTGATGCTTGTCAATGTCGACCTGGGCGCTACGGTCCGAGTGATGGGCAAAGGCGTTTTCGTCATGCTCTCAGGCACCCTGGGTGTCGTCGCGGGCGCACCGATTGCGCTGTTTCTAGTCAAGTCGGGACTCGACCCGGAATCGTGGCAGGGCTTCGGCGCCCTGGCCGGCAGCTGGATCGGCGGCACCGGGAATATGCTGGCTGTGGCGCAGATGATTGAATTGGACGAAACGTCTTTGCATTACGGATATGCCGTCATAGCAGATAACGCGGTGTATCTCCTATGGCTGCCGATCCTGCTGGGATCCAAGAATCTGGCCGGGTGGTTCCATAAATTCACGGGTGTGTCCCAGGCACGGTTGCATAAAATGGAAAACGCAGCTCGGGAGTTGGTGGCAGAAAAGGGCAGGATTCAAATGCGGCATGTTCTGTACCTGGCCTTTTTCGGTTTTGCCGGGTGCACGCTGGCCGGCTGGTTGTCCGAAATGATCCCGCCCATGCCCCCATACCTGTCGACCGGCACATACAAGATTTTTCTGGTAACGATTATAGGGCTGGGACTGTCTTTTACCGGGGCGAGAAGAATTCCCGGTTCCCATGCACTTGCAATGGCTCTTATCTATCTGTTTGTGGCCCGTATGGGAGCAAAGGCTGACTTGTCCGGCGTCAATGGGACGGTTTTCTGGTTCCTGTTAGGAGCGTATATCTGGATTTTTATCCACGGAATCCTGCTGGTCTGTGCCGCCAGGTTTTTTAAAGTCGATGTGCATACGGCCGCGATAGCATCCGCAGCCAATATCGGGGGGGCCGCTTCGGCGCCGATTGTGGCGGCCTATCACCGTCCAGCCCTGGTGCCTGTTTCGATACTGATGGCTATGGTCGGATACGCGATCGGCAATCCGGCCGGATGGCTGACCGCAATGCTCTGTCGCTGGGTGAGTCTTTAGTGTGACCGGTTTTCGCCGGGATTTTATGACAGGAAACTTTAACTTCAGTAAATCTGCGGTACAATCTCAGTCTGCCCCCGGAGGTGCCGGCTTTGAGAGTCCGGATGGGTCGTGGATTATGTTGACCCCGGTTAAGGGGCGGCGCTATACCTTGATGGCCGATCGGAAATAATCCTTGATACAATACTCGCCTGAAGGCGAAAGCAAATATTGAAGGAAAGAAAATAAAAATGGAGATGGAGAAACTCGTATCGCTGTGTAAACGCCGCGGTTTTATGTTCCAG
>DKBB01000228.1 GCA_002451015.1 Acidobacteria bacterium UBA6911 | reverse complement strand
CAGGGAGGCGGCCCTTCTGGCGGATTCGGCGGCATGGGACAGGGAGGCGGCCCTTCTGGCGGATTCGGCGGCATGGGACAGGGAGGCGGCCCTCCGGGTGGATTTGGCGGTATGGGATCGGGCGAAGGGCCTCCGGGTGGATTCGGCGGTGGATCCCGGGGGGGATCGGGCAGGGACGGCGGTCAAAGGGGAGGTTTCCAGCGGACGATTCCCAAAGACGAGCAGGACCAGATGATTTTTGACGGGCAGTCCAGTACATTTTTCACCTTCCTTTTTGAAAAGGTGGGGATCGAAAAGGTCAAGGAGCTTGTTCAGGCAATTAATAACGAAGATGTCGAGGCAAGGGACTTTATCGCCCGGCCCGATATGCTCGGGGATGATTATGGGAACATTGAAGAGGAATGGATCGGATGGGTCCAGGATCTGAAACCTGTGCCGCCATCTTTTCCGACCGGGGTTCCACAGGCAAAAGCAGGAAATTAACTTTTGACAATGAACGAGAAGAGACACTATGGGCATTCATAACAAACACAAGAACAGATTCAGGCTTCCCGCCGCTTTTTTCGCTCTAGTGGCTGCGATAGTCGTCACCGGGTTGTTTTCTTCTCCGGTATCCGCACAGAATCCGGGTTTGACAAGTGCCAAACCGAAGGATCCGATTCCCGTTCCGACATCCGACCCCATGCTGGAAAAGAAAACTGCCTATACCGTCGCCAAAGGGCCGGTTCGCAAAGACCTGGTCATCACGGGTGAATTGAAGGCGGCCCATTCCATCGTAATATCCGCTCCGGATATACGGAGCAGTTTCTCGACAATGGTGACGTATCTGGCCCCGGAAGGCTCTCAAATAAAAAAAGGGGATCTTATTGTCGAGTTTGACGACTCGTCCCTGATAAGCAAGCAGTCGGAATCGGAGCGGACGCTGGATGAAGCGCTGTTGAACATTGAAAAGAAGAAAATGGACCTGGAAGCGCAGCGCACAGATCTTCTGAACTCCATTGTCCAGGCTGAATCGCAGCTTAAGCAGGATGAGTTATACGGAAAGATAAGCAAAGATCTTCTGCCAGCAAACACCTATCAAAAATATCAGTTGAACCTGGAAAAATCGAAACTGTCGCTTCAGAAGGCAAAGGAACAATACGACAATTTTCTGCAAAGTTACGATTCGCAAATGAAATTGGTGGAGATCAATTACTCCCAGGCCGAGATTAATATGAAACAGATCCTGAGCGATATAAAGCTTTTAAAGGTTTATGCCCCCCAGGACGGTATTCTGATCTACGGAGACAACTGGGCCAGCAATCGCAAAATTCAAGAGGGAGATACTCTGTTTCATGGAATGGAAGTGGCGAGTTTGCCTGACCTTTCCAGTATGCAAGTCGAAGGCTACGTGTACGACACAGAATACGGCTCCATCACCACCGATACTTACTGTACGGTTTTTTTCGACGCATTGCCCAGCTTTCAAACCGGAGGGAAAATAGTCTCGTTGACCAATGTTGCCAGTCGGAAAGGTTTTGCTACGGAACAGAAGGTTTTTCACGTTATCGTGAAACTCGACAAGGTGGATTCGCAGATTATGAAGCCGGGTATGACCGCACGCATCGATATCCCGGTTGTTCTGGCCCCGGATGCTTTAAGCGTTCCCCGTGAGTACCTCGGAATCGATTCCAACGGTAATTACTATGTGCTGGCCGGATTGAATGCCAAAGAAGCGGATCAACAACCCGTGATGGTTGGCGCCGTTGGGGACCGCATGGTGGAGATCGTTTCCGGTGTACCGGCAGGCGCTTCATTACTGCCCGTGTTTTAATAAAGTAGAGGAATCAAAATGACATTCAGAAAGTGGCTCTTTTTAGCGGTTTTTGTTCTGATTGTTGCAGGGGTTGCCTATTGGATGCTGCATTCAAAGAATGCCTCCGCAAACTTCAGCGAAAAGGATGTAATCGCCGTACAACGTGTTGATTTTCCATTGATAGTGGATACAACCGGAACACTGGAAGCGCTGCGTAGCGTCGACGTCAGCCCGCCACAGATACGCAGGGAAAGACGGTTCAAATTGATGCGCCTTGTCGAAGAAGGAGTCCAAGTCACCGAAGGGGATTTTCTGATGGAATTCGACACATCGGATATCACCGAACGTCTCAGAAACGAAGTCGCCAATTTTCAACGCGTTCAGGAAAACCGTCAAAAACAGCGTTCCGATTCGGACATTCAGTTGAAGAATCAACGCCTGAGTCTGGAGCAGGCAAAGACGGACCTGGAGAAACTGGAAATCAAAATGGCTTCCCAGGTGGATCTGGTAAGCGGTATAGAGGTTGAGCAGACCCGAATCCAGCGGGACGCTGCAAGAAAAAAAGTAGAATTTCTTGAGCAGAAACTGGAGTACCAGGAAAAGAGCAGCCAACTGGACCTCCAGATACTTCGCAGCAACGAGCGGCACTATCGAAGCCGCATTGACGACCTTATGGATGCGATGGATTCCTATACGGTCCGCGCACCCGTTGCGGGTGTCGTTATTTACAAGCGCGACTGGAACAACGAAGCCAAAGAAGTAGGGGACGATGTCTTTATCATGGATGCGGTGATCGAAATCCCCGATCTTTCCAGTATTCGTGCCCGTGTGCAGGTCGACGAAGTCGATTCCGGCAAGATTAAGGTGGGACAGGAAGCAACCATATCCGTCGATGCCGCACGCGGTCGAACCTACGGCGGAAAGGTCGTAAGCGTCGGGACCATTCTGAAACAAGCCAGTTTCGACCGACCTCAAAAAGTATGCGACGCCTATATCCAGATCGAGGCTGAGGATATGAGGCAGTTGCGCCCAGGAATGAATTTGAAGGCGCAGATTATGGTCGGCAATTATCCCGATGTGGTGGTTATTCCCCTGTCGAGTATCCAGGACCGGCTCGGCCGGTCGTTCGTTCAGGTTTGGAAACCGCAGACGAAGTCTTTCGAATGGCGCGAGATCACGATGGGCACCAACGACGGACAGAATACGGTAGTGGAATCCGGCCTGGATGCCGAAGAAAAAATTCGGATTAAACCGAAAGTTTGAGGTGCTTATGAAATACGCCGGTGAAGATGTGCAATCGAAAAAAGGGACCCGCGGGAAGACCCTGGGAAGGCTTTCAGCCCTTGTTCTACTGGTGATCTGCGGGCTACTGATCTTTCAATATCGAAACGACCTTGCAACCAAGCTATCCAAGGTATTTGCGTCTACAGACGAAGACCCCGTGCCTGTAACGGAAATGAGCCGGCAGCCATTCCGGCTGACGGTTCCTGCAACCGGCGAAATTGTCGGGCTGGAAACCACTTCGGTCGTGACGCCCAATACCTCGTCTGGGAGTATGAAGCTGTCCTGGCTTATCCCGGAGGGAAGTTTCGTCCAGCCTGGCGATACCGTCGTCCGTTTCGACGGCACCGACGCGCAACTGAGTCTCGAAACACAGGAGAATGCCCTGCTGGAAAACCAGCTAAACACTCAAATCACTACATTGAACCAGGGCACCGATGAGAAGGTCCTGGGAATGGATCGCACGGATGCGGAGATGGATTACGAGTACGCTATGACGGTCATGCCGGAAGACGAATCCATCTTTTCCAAGTGGGATATTATCACCGCACAGGCAGATGCCAATTATGCGAAGGAGCGGATTGAATTCCTGGACAGCAAGGCAAAGACACAGCGGCGTATCGCCCGTTCCGACCAGCAGATTCTGAATATTGAACGGAACAAAGCGCAGTCGGAAATATCCGTTATCCAGAGCACTCTGAATTCGCTCGAACTTAAGGTAAACGTGCCGGGACTGGCCTTGTACCAGAGAGAACGCAGGGAAGATCCCCAGATCGGCGATGAATGCCATCCGGGCCAGGGACTGGTGGAACTGGTGAATCTCGACGTTCTTCAGGCAAGAATTTACGTGCTGGAACGTGACGGGGGAAACCTTGAGAAAGACCTGCCGGTGGTGATAAAGCTGGACGCCATCCCCGACAAGGAATTTCACGGAACGATCAGCTCCGTGTCTTCTGTAGCCGGATCGCTCGAGCGCGATTCCGTGCTTCGCTATTTCACATGCGATGTAGCCATCTCCGATGCCGGCAGGGATCTCAAACGGATCNNACGAGTTCGTTCCCAAGGCGGTGGAAACCGGACTCGGATCGCACGGCGAGGCCGTTATCCTCAGCGGCATCGAGGAGGGTGAATTACTTGCGCTCCGTGATCCTTTCAAGACGCGTCAATTGCATCTGCCCGACTTCAGCAAGGGAACACAGTCGGATACGTTTGGGGGACCCGGCGGGATGCCGAATCCGAGTATGATGCGACGAATGATGGGAGGCAGAGGAGGCCCTCCGGGTCCGGGGCGGCGTTAATTCGAATGTGGATTTCCGGAACCTGCCTGTCGTGTACGCGAAGGTTCCATGCGGGTGACAGTTCTCAAATGAAAGGCTTGATCGACTATGATATCGACGGAAACAATGACAGGAGCACTGGTTAACCTGGGAAGGCACAAGCTGCGCTCTTTTCTTACCATGCTCGGAATGATCTTCGGCGTAGGGGCCGTGATCGCCATGCTTTCCATAGGGGCCGGGGCGGAGCAACAAAGCCTGAGCATTATTGAGAACCTGGGGATCAATAATATCATTATCCGGGCCAAGGAATTTAAGACGGAGGAGCTGCGGCAGATCCGGACCGAGTCGCTCGGTGTGAGTCTCCGGGATCTGGAGGCCCTGGAGTCCATCCTGAAACCGAAGCCGTTGATTACCGCCTCCAGGCTTGTGACGACCTACCAGATTATTTCCCCAAAGGGACGGGCTGATAGCCGTGTCCTCGGTGTCAGCAGCACCTACCCTGTTATCCAGAACCTGAAACTCCTTCAAGGAGCCTTTTTTCTGCCTTCCGATGAAGAGGGCAATGCGCAGGTTTGCGTCCTCGGTATTGCGGCGAAACAGAAACTGTTCGGTTTCGGGGACGTTCTCAACAAGCGGATTAAAATCAACGACCTCTGGATGAAGGTGGTTGGCGTTCTGGCCGATTCCGTTGTTGACGAGCAGGAGTTTGAAGGGGTTAAAATTCAGAATCCCAATAATGATATTTACATTCCTATTACCACCGCCATCCGGAAATTCGACACCGAAGCCGTGGAAAACGAGCTGAACGAGATTGTCGTGCAGATCCATCCTGACGCGGTGATCAATGAACAGGCGTCCACGATCAACAATCTGATGTCCGTTATGCACCGCTATGTCGACGATTACGCGATTGTCATCCCCGAGGATCTGCTGGAGCAGCGTCAGAGAACGCAGGGAATTTTCAATATCGTCATGGGCGCTATCGCCAGCATCTCGCTTCTGGTCGGCGGGATCGGTATNNCATGAACATCATGCTGGCTTCCGTTCTGGAAAGAACGAACGAGATCGGCCTGCGCCGTGCCATAGGCGCCAAGAAGATGGATATCCGGATGCAGTTCATGGCCGAGGCGGTCGCCATCAGTCTTGCCGGCGGCATTATCGGCGTTGCGCTTGGCTGGGGCATATCCAGGGCCGTCGCTATTTTTTCAGGGTGGAGTACCATCATTACGACCATATCCATCGTTCTGTCCTTCGGAGTCAGTTCGGTAATCGGTTTGATTTTCGGGATTTATCCTGCGGTTCAGGCTTCAAACCTGGATCCAATCGAATGCCTCCGCTATGAGTAATCCTGCATTCCAACCGAATCGTTCTGAGGGATTCGGGATTGAATCAGGAAGCAATACGCGGGTACCCTGTTGCCATAACAAATACCCGTAATTGGGGAGGCGGATTTGTCAAAATCCGGAGCTGGCAGACGAAGTCTGAGAAAATATGAATTAACCAACCTCTTTTTTTTCCTCGCCCTGATACTGGCCCTGGGAATCCTGGTTACCTTTGTATTCCGGTACTACGGGAACCGCAATATGGGTGATGTCTCCGACGGCGAACCGGGAATAGTGGCTGAAGCGTTTTACCCGGGATCCGATATCGGGATGTTCCACCTGGGAACAAAGATTTTTCAGACTAGCCACCAATACCGCAGCCAACTGGGAATCCCCGTTACCGATGACGGGTTTTTAAAGGATCTGTTCGCCATTGAAGGGGTTGAAGAGGTCACGGTTGATCAAAGATCGATCATGATCAAGAAGGAGACCTCGGCTCCCTGGGAAAAAATTAAGCCCCGCGTGCAGCAGGTGGTGTTGCGGCACTTGCATTTGCATTACTGAAACCGTTCAGCGTTAAACTGCATTTTTTTATCGGTCCCACTATATATCTGCCCCCTTTAACACTGTTTAAGAACACTTGAAGCTAATATTTAGCTGCGCTAATATTCATGCAAATTTCTATCTACCCCCCAATATGGCAGTTTATGGTACATATTCAGAGAGTATGTAAAAATTTGATTGGAAGTTGGGAGTAAAAATATGGAATTTACGATTTCGCCTATTTCAGAAGAGGACAGAAAACCGATCATCGATATATTCAATTATTACATTTCGAGTTCTTATGCGGCGTATCTGGAAGCGGAAGTTCCCTATGAAACCTTTGATGTTTTTTTGCAGATGTCCCGGGGATATCCGACAGCGACAGTGAAGGATGGTAATGGAGATGTGCTCGGCTTCGGTTTTCTTCGTGTGCACAATCCCATGCCTGTTTTCTCGGAAACGGCGGAAGTGACATATTTCATCAGTGAGGAATACACCGGAAAGGGAATAGGTAAAAGCCTCCTCGAATATTTTGAAGAAGAAGGAAAGAAAAAAGGCATTAAAAATATTTTAGCCAGCATCTCGTCCTTGAATCCCGGCAGCATCAATTTCCACAGGAAGAATGGATTCACGGAATGCGGCTGTTTTAAGAGTGTCGGGAAGAAAAACGACCGGGTATTCGACACGGTGTGGATGCAGAAAATGCTCTAATTATCGTTTTCGAAGAAGGAATTCGAAATCGAGGCCTAGCGTCGCCCATCCCGGAAGCCTGCCTGTCGATTGCAACAGCCTGCGGTAATAAAAATAGAGGGTCCGGCTGCGAATGGGGTTGTAGTGGCGGTTGATATCTTGTGCGATCTGTTCATACAGTCTTTGGTAGCGGTCCTGGTCGATAGCGGGTTGATTGCCCGGAGCCGGCATGGATATGTCCTTTCTCAAAATCGTGCTGAAGGACCGGTTGCCGCCGGGCAAGAATCCCAAAGCCCTGAAGCCCCTTCGAATACTGATGTTTCGCATCGATATGCAATCGAATCCTGTTTCGGAGAACAATCGCGTCAGGTGGTTTTTTGAGAAAAAGGAAAGGTGCCCCTGGCCCAGGAGGGGCAGGGCATCTGTACCAGTCTTGTGGATTTTATGGGCGGCACGCTGAAGCGGCCGAATGTTCGCTTCTCCGTTCGGAGTGATCAGCCAAAGGTACCCCCCTTTTTTGAGAACCCGATTTGTTTCCAGCATGTGCATCCGGGGATGGGGGACATGTTCCAGAAGATCTTTCTGAATGATGAAATCGAAGTTACTGTCCGGAAAACGGACTTCCTGGAGTGTTCCGCATGCCACGTGCATCCCATACATTTTTGCGGCAAAAAATGATGCGAACGAGGAAATATCCAGGCCCTGGATATTCCAGGACGTATACCTTTCTAGGCCGTGCAGCAGGAATCCGAGTGCGCAGCCTATTTCCAGAAGCTTCGCCTCAGGCGGAAGCAGCCGTCGCATTTTTTTTGCAAGAAAGTAGGCGAGACGCTGATAGCGTTGTTCCTGCCGGCTGAAATCACTGTATCCGATAGTGCCTGCGGAATCAAAATATTCTCCCGGATAGATAAGGGAAAGAGTTTCGCGCGTAAGGCGGGGGCGGATCTGACGGAAACCACAGGATTCACACTGTTGCACCCAGGCGGCCGTTATTCCAAGGAGGCTCATCTCCAGAAGGGGATGCATACTGTCGGGTGCATTGCATATATCGCATGTTTCAGACATGGACGTGTGAATCCAGCAGAAAAACGGCTGTTCAGCCTTAGGATTGGTCTCCCTCCCACCGTTTCGAATCCTCCAGGCAGCGGCGGTATGCCTTCATGCCTGAATAGAACAGGACGGCCCCGATCGGACCCAGTGTTGAAGCGACAAGGACAAGGGATTTGCCGACCGCAAGATCGGAACCGTACAGGAAATCCGTAAAACCTGCGACAAGACTAGGACCGATGCCCACACCGATGATATTGAGCATGAACACGTAGATGGCCGATATCTGGCCCCGAATCTGGTTCGGCGTGATGGCGATCAGCGCAGCCGGTGCCAGCACGTGAAAATTCGTGAAAAAGAAGGTGAGCAGGAACATGAATATGGCTAATCCGGCGGTCGGCATTAGCGGCGCGGCAATGGCAAACGGGATGCCGATGATATAGCCGATCAGGATGACTTTCATATTGGCGTCCCGATGGCCCCGGGCAGCCATTCGATTGGCCAGGATGCCGGCGAAGAAGGTGCTGACAATGCCCACAGCGATATACCAGATTCCGTAAATAAGGCCGAACTCTCCCGCGCTCCATCCGTAACTGCGGATGAAGTATGTCGGGATCCAGGCTACGCTGCCGTAGGCGAGCGTGACTTTGATGGCGATGCCGACGATGAGGGCCGTATACGCCAGGCGCCGTTTCCCGATAAAGGCGAGCAC
>DKBB01000084.1 GCA_002451015.1 Acidobacteria bacterium UBA6911 | reverse complement strand
GTTTTATTTCCGGACGACGGACGTAACGGGAGTGGCGGAGTTACCTGAAGGGACGGAGATGGTGATGCCTGGAGACAACGTGAACCTGACCATCAAGCTGATCACGCCGATAGCGATGGAAAAAGGGTTGCGTTTTGCGATTCGTGAAGGCGGCCGGACGGTAGGCGCCGGTACAATTTCCGACATTCTGGAGTAATCAGAACGACCATGTTGAATGAAAAGATCAGGATCAGACTGAAAGCATACGATTACAGGGTGTTGGACCAATCCACATCCGAAATAGTAGATATTGCCAAGCGTACGGGGTCCCGGGTTTCAGGTCCCATTCCCCTTCCCACGGTGAAGAACAAATTCTGTGTTCTTCGTTCGCCCCATGTGGATAAGAAGTCCAGGGAGCAGTTCGAAATAAGGACTCACAAGCGTTTGGTGGATATTCTGGAGCCTACGCCGCAGACGGTGGATGCTTTGATGAAGCTGGATCTGCCCGCGGCGATAGACGTCGAAATCAAGGCTTTTGGCACTGAACATAAATAAAATATAAGTTCCCCTTTTTCAGTTTTTCACTCAAAGATTGAAACGGGATAAGGGAAACGGGAAACCCGAAATGGTTGATGGACTGATTGGAATAAAGGTAGGAATGACGCAGTTATTTGACGAGAGCGGAACCGTCATTCCGGTGACGGTGATAAAGGCGGGTCCCTGCGTCGTTGTTCAAAAAAAGCTGAAAGATCGGGACGGATATGAAGCAGTCCAGCTCGGCCTTGTGGAATTTATCAAACCCTCGAGGGTAAACAAACCGAGAGACGGACACTTCAAAAAGGCGGGTGTCCCCCCCTGCCGTATTCTTCGGGAATTCAAGTACGGTAATGACGAAGAGTCGCTGAAAGTTGGGGATCAGATACTTGTAGGACAGGTATTCAAGCAGAACGATCAGGTTGATGTTCTGGGAACCAGCAAGGGACGGGGCTTTGCCGGTTTTATGAAGCGGCATAACTTCGGCGGTGGAAGGGCCTCACACGGCTCCATGTTCCATCGTGCGCCAGGTTCGATTGGTGCATCGGCATTTCCCAGCCGCGTTTATCCTGGGATGAAAGGCGCAGGCCATATGGGAGATGTAAATGTTACTGTGCGCAAGTTGAGCGTCGTGCGTGTACAGGACGAGGAAAACCTCCTGTTGGTTAAAGGCGCTGTGCCCGGCCGAAATGGCGGCTATGTAATGATTAAGAAGACCTAACGAATATTGAGAGACGGTTGAGGAAAAATGGATAAACGAATGAAGAACGTTCATTATCTGCCATCCGTCGATCAGGGTTCGTATTTCGCAATGCGTGAGGTTCAGTAATGGCGGAGATTGAGGTAAAAAACCTTGCTAATGAGGTGGTCGGCAAGTTGGAACTGTCCGATGCTGTGTTCAAGGCGGAATTCAACCAACCACTCATTTGGGAAGCCGTGAAACACTACAATGATTCCCTCAGGGCAGGAACGGCCTCAACCAAGGTTCGTGGCGAGGTCAGCGGAAGCGGGAAAAAATTGTGGCGTCAGAAAGGGACGGGACGTGCACGTGTCGGCAGCATACGTAGCCCCTTATGGCGGCATGGAGGCACGGTGCATGGGCCCAAACCGAGGGACTATTCCTACCGGTTCCCGCGTAAAAAGCTGCGAGGTGCCATGCGCTCGGCTCTTTCAGCCAAGCTTAACGAGAATGCCCTGACGGTTGTGGATGCGATTGCAATCGACAATCCGAAGACCAAAGAATTTAAAACAATGCTTGAAAGTATGGGTTTTACAGGGAAAGTCCTGGTGGTCGATTCCCATGAAAACAGGAATCTGGACCTTTCATCACGAAATCTGCCCAAGGTCAAGCTCGTTTCGGGATCCTGCGTCAATATTTACGACGTTGTAAACAGCAATACGCTGCTTTTTTCCAAGGAATCCATCCTCCAGTTACAGGAGGTGCTAAGCCGATGAACCGAAGAGAAAGCGTACTGATACTCCCTGTTATTACTGAAAAGAGCACCTTTATCAAGGAAACACAACGGACCGTAGCGTTCAGGGTTCTGCGTGATGCGAATAAGATTGAGATAAAGGATGCTGTCGAATCTATTTTCAAAGTGAAAGTTGAAAGCGTACGGACTGCTAATTTTCATGGGAAGAAACGGCGCCAGGGTCGGTATACAGGCCGAAGGCCCGACTGGAAAAAGGCCTACGTTACCCTTAAAAAGGGTGAGAAGATGATCGAATTTTCCGAGGCAGTCTAAAAGTAGGAGCTGGGCAAAATCATGTCTTCCATTAAGACTTACAACCCGACGTCGCCGGCAATGCGGTTCCGGACGACACTGAATAATGAGGAACTGACGAAAGACCGTCCCCTTAAAAAATTAACTCTTTCCAAAACCAAGATATCGGGGCGGAACAATAAGGGGCGGCTTACAATACGGCATCGCGGCGGCGGGCACAAGAAGTTGTATCGTATTATCGACTTCCGGCGTGACAAGAAAGAAATCCCTGCAACGGTGGTTTCGCTTGAGTACGATCCAAATCGTACGGCCAGGATTGCGCTGCTGGCTTACGCCGACGGGGAAAAGCGCTATATTCTTGCCCCTAACGGACTTGCCGTCGGATCCAGTATTATTACCGGGGAGAATGCCGATATTCTCGTCGGGAATTCATTGCCTTTGAAAAATATCCCCCTGGGTACGATGATTCATAATATCGAACTTAGAAAGGGGAAAGGCGGGCAGATGGCGCGTTCTGCGGGAGCCTCGGCGCAATTGCTGGCAAAGGAATCCGGTTATGCCCAGATCAAGCTGCCTTCAGGTGAAACAAGAATGGTGCACCTTGAATGCTATGCGACTATCGGGCAGGTGGGAAATCTGAATTCCGAGAATATATCCATCGGCAAAGCCGGACGGAAACGGTGGCTCGGAATAAGACCGACAGTTCGGGGAGTAGCCATGAATCCGATCGATCATCCCCACGGAGGCGGCGAGGGGAGAACGTCCGGTGGAAGACACCCTGTCAGCCCCTGGGGCGTACCTACAAAAGGCTATAAAACCCGGAACAATAAACGCACTCAACGCTTTATCATCAAGCGACGCGGGAAATAGGGAGCAGCATGACCAGATCAGTCAAAAAAGGACCCTTTGTTGATGAGCACTTTCTTAAAAAGGTGAGGGCCGCTGCCGGCGGCGGCGCACGCACGGTGATCAAGACCTGGTCCCGGCGTTCAACCATAACACCGGAGATGGTAGGACTTACTATTGCGGTGCATAACGGCAAAAAGTTTATTCCTATTTATATTTCGGAGAATATGGTCAGTCATAAGCTTGGGGAGTTTGCCCCCACCCGGATGTTTAAGGGGCATACGACCAAAGCGTCGGAGAAATCCACTTCGGTGAGGTAGTTATTAACCTGAAAGGGATTTAAGATTTTTATTCGAGATTTTATGGAATCTGGAATCCGGAATCTTAAATTGAAGGGATATGGAAGCGATAGCGAAAGGCAAATACTTGAAGGGATCGCCGCAGAAAGCGCGGCTGGTCATCGATCTTATTCGCGGAAAAAACGTACAGGATGCACTGGCTATCCTGCGTTTTACAAATAAACGCGCGACGACGTCGATCGAAAAGGTTTTGCTCTCCGCGGTGGCGAATGCGAAAGAGAAGAATGCGACCGCCGATGTAGACCAATTCATCGTGGAAAAAGCCGTCGTGGATCTCGGGCCGACAAAATGGCGTCGAAGAGTGCGGCCGGCGCCGATGGGACGGGCATATCGCCAGCAACGTCGCTACAAACATGTGAGCATCGTTATTAAAGGCAGGGATATAGAGGAAGAGTAGGGGGTTTCCGTGGGTCAGAAAGTTCATCCTTACGGTTTTAGATTAGGCGTCAATCGGACATGGCGATCTCGATGGTTTGCGAGAAAAGATTACGGGGCTCTGCTGCATGAGGATCTTCGCCTCAAGGCCATGCTCAAAAAGAAATTTTCCCATGCGGGAATTTCCAGGATTGAGGTCGAACGTGCTGCGAACAAATTAACTATCATTATCTTCACCTCCCGCCCCGGCATTATCGTGGGAAAAAAGGGGAGTGAAATAGAGAAACTCAAGAAAGATTTGCAGTTGCTGACCGGGCGGGATATCAACCTGAAGATACAGGAAGTGAACAAACCCGAGTTGGATTCCCAGCTCGTAGCTGAAGGCATCGCACAGCAGCTGGTAAAACGCATTGCTTTCCGGAGGGCTATGCGCCGTGCCGTAGACGGGACCCTGCGTTTTGGGGCCAAGGGCATAAAGATTCGGTGTTCCGGACGGTTGAACGGAGCCGAAATTGCCCGTACCGAATGGTATCTGAACGGACAGCTTCCACTGCATACGATTCGTGCCGACATCGACTATGGCTTCGCCGAAGCGAACAC
>DKBB01000196.1 GCA_002451015.1 Acidobacteria bacterium UBA6911 | reverse complement strand
TGGAGCAAATCAGCCCGTGAGGAGGAGACATGAAACCAATATATCAAGCATGCATAGTTTTCTGTTTATCGACGTTGCTGTTATCAGCTCCCCTCCTGCATACTCAAAATCCCTTTCGGACATGAGTCTATGAAATCAGGAGACACCCCATGCCACGTTTGTTATCCGTGCTGCTGTTGAGCCTCTATTTCCTGTTTCTGGCCGTTGGTCCTTGTCCCATCACAGGTCCCGACGATCCCATCGAACCCTCCGCAAACCATGATGTCATGACTGAAGTGACCGGTGTCTTCGATCCCGGGATTCAGGACTACGTCCGTTCCATTCCGATTCATAATCGGAATAATGCCAACACAGCCTACGCCCATACCTCCAAGCACCTAATGAGCAAAAAAGATTTCACCTACGTAGGTGTCAGCCCTGACTGGGACAGGACAGTTGCCGACTCCCCTTTCATGGATACCTACCTCGGCTGGGGGATGGCTCCGGACGATTCGGTGTTCAGTCGCTCCTTCAAACGTGAATTGCTGACCCACGAGTTTCTACATATGGTGGAAGATCATTACCGGTTGGATATGCCTGCATTTTTCGCCATGGTGAAGGAGTGGTATCTGGATCCCGAGTACGGGCGTCCGCATGCCGTCGGGACATCCGAGGGCCGGTATCCGGATCAGAACCGCATGAAATATCTGCTATGGTTCAATCTATACGACCAGAAGGGCGACCTTGAATCAGATACCCGCTGGCAGGATATGGGGTATTCGGAACGCTATGCCGACACCACCCCGGGAGTAGAGGAATTCGCTTATATCGGGACCCGGTTGGCAGACGAGGACGACAGTTACACCCACGCCAGCACGATAATGGAACTTCCTGAAAATATTAAGACCTACTATCAGGGGATCCTGAATCCGCAACAGCTAGATCCGTAAGGAAGGTATTGTCAAGTTAATGAACGCAAGTCCAGAATCTCACAAGAAAAAGGAAATGCGGCTAAATTTCAATAGACACAAGTCGCCTCTCGCCAATCTTTGAAAGCTTGACTGCGGAGGAGTCGATAATGAATTGCTTTGAGATAATGGCGACACACTCGGAATAAGTTATGAGTCGCACTATGCAATGTTAAAAAGCGTTGGGTTTGTTCAGGCGATTTGAAACGGCGCATCTGCTTCTCCTGTTCTCGGGTGTGTTGATGTGAGACTTCGGCCCGGTTGTTTTCATGCCGGCCAGTTCGATGCAGTACCGAAGGAAAGATATTACGGTGGGCAGTTCGGTAATTGCGCAGCTTGTCAGTTATAAGCTGCCAAGGCGCCTGACCTTGATGTTTCATTGCCTTGCGAAAGAAGCGTTTAGCCGCTTGCCTGTCTCTGCGCTTCGTTACCAGAATATCAATAACATCCCCATCCTGATCCACTGCCCGCCGCAGGTAGTGGCGTTTTCCGCGGATTGTAATGAACACTTCATCGACGTAACAGATATCCCCGAGACGTCCTTGTTTCCTGCGCAGAGATCGGGCGTATGGCGACCCAAACTTGATGCACCAACATCGGATTGCCTCATATGAGACGGTAATACCCCGTTCCGCAAGCAGGTCTTCAACATCGCGAAAGCTGAGTGTGAATCTATGATAGAGCCAGATGGCGTGACTGATAATTTCAGGAGGAAATCGATGACCTTTATAAGTAGATTTCATCTGATCATTATCGCTCAATTCAGCTTAACTTGACAGTACCCACGAAAGGGAAATCTTTCTGCCCGCAGNNTTCGATCAGATGGACCTGTATAACAGCGATTATCATCCTGTTGGCAATGCCCTCAGTTTCCGGTGCCGAAAAGCCGGCCGGGCTCCCCCTATCCGCCGAGGACGGGTACAGCCCCTATCGTGTCGGAGAAGTCCTTGAATACTCGGTTTCGTGGTCCAAATTCATGGTGGCGGCTAGCATGACGGCTAAAGTCAAGGAGCGCCGTGTTTTCAATAATTACGACAGTTACCATGTTGTGATGGAGGCAGCGACCGTTGGGCTTGCCGGCCTTGTCTATGAGGCTACCACCAACTATGAATCCTATGTGAAAGCCGATACCCTGCTCCCTTTCCAGGCTCAGAACAGTCTGCAGCAGCCGAAACGCGTAAAGAAACGCCAGTACAAACTGGATCACGACAACGGCCAGGCGGTTTTGCACGACGGCCGGACCATTCCCATTCCGCCTTCTACCCACGATGTCGCCTCCCTTTTCTATGCAATCCGGAGCATGGACCTTGCGCTGAAAAAAACCGCGCAGTTCACTTTGATTGAAAACGACAAACTGCAACAGCTTGTTGCCGTGACCGAAGGATTCGAGGACGTCGAAACGGAAGCAGGTACTTTCAGGACTGCCCGGATTGCGGTCAAGTTCGAAAAAGACGGCGTCATCTGCGACAGCAGGAAACTGCGTATTTACTTAAGCCATGATTCCAAAAGGCGACCGGTCCTCATAACGGCCGATCTGCCATTGGGAAGCATCCGGGTCGAACTGGTTTCCGCCCGCTGACTGTTTCCGATTCCCGCATTGAATTGCTGCGAAAATAGTTATCTTCAGGTCCACACCAGCGGAATCTTAATGTGAAGACAGTGCTTTGATCGTGTAACGATCGGGCTCCGATTGTGGCGTTGTGCATGCGAAGAATCTGGCAGGAAAGGCTGAAGCCTATACCGGATCTCTTTTTGATGGTGGTAAAGAGATGTATCGTTTCGAGTGCCCGGTCATCTCCTCANNATATTTTTCGTCGCTCAGCAGGAAGGTGCACGCAAACAGGGAAATATGACGCATCTCATCTTCGCGAGAGAGTTTGACCAGTTTCTTGTCGCCATGCTTGAGCTGTCGTAATGTGGAGACAAGTTCCGGCGATATCCGTTCCAGATTATTAATATTCTTAAGAACCGTTAGATTGAGAAGTTTTTGGCCGGATTATTGAACAGGTCTACCGTCCCGTGCGGCTTGTATGCAAGGAGCCCCAGGCCGACATCCTGTATGATCGGATTCAGGTACCTGGCGTGAACTTCCGCTTCCGCAGGATTCATTAGAGACCGAAAATATATAAAGGGGCGTTTATTCTAACTACCTATCGACACGGAGGTTGGCTCATCACGAAGCGCTATATAACGCAGGATGGCGGCCTGCCGTCCGCTTGCATGAAGACGTTTAAGGAGCGTTAATCCGGAATCCAATGCGCCCGGGTCCAAGTTCTTTGGAACGGCGTCTGAGTCTGCCAGCCCGGATCTAGGGATCGCTTGAATCATAGATAGATTTCCCTGATTTCTTCGCAGGGTGTGTATAATCATTCAACAAGTATGAACGCGATCATTTTTTGCGGATCCGTGATATCCGCTGCGGTAGATATATTATATAAAACAGATTCAACATTTCTGACACTGCGTTGTAGGGAGCACGGGATATGGACATAAAACCTTTCTTGCGAAGGGTAACCGGCAGTTTTCGCGCGAACGGCACTCAACCTGCTCGTTTTGGAACATTCTCAGGAGTCTTTACGCCCGACCTGCTATGTATCCTTGGTGTCATAATGTATCTCAGGCTTGGTTGGGTTGTAGGAAACACCGGTTTCCTGGGAGCCTTAACGATTATTATACTGGCCAAGGCTGTCACAATCTGTACCGGTCTTTCCATGTCATCCATTACGACCAACATCAAGATAGGTCCGGGCGGCGCGTACTCCATCATTTCAAAGTCACTCGGTTTGGAAGCCGGCGGGAGTATAGGGATCCCCTTCTATATATCTCAGACCTTGTCCGTTTCCTTATACATCATCGGCTTTACCAGCGGATGGATATGGGCGTTTCCGTCACATCCGCCGATATTGGTATCGCTTATTGTGTGGCTTCTGTTGTTGGCGATATCCTACACCAGCGCCAATTTTGCCATTAAAATACAGTATGGGATTATGGGGATCATCGGTTTATCGCTCCTCTCCTTTTTTTTCACTCCAAACAATCCCAATCCTGAGATAACACTGCTGGGCAATTTTGAGGACGGTGGCTTCTGGGCTTCTTTCGCAATCTTCTTTCCTGCAGTAACCGGTATTATGGCGGGATCCAACATGTCCGGAGAGCTGATTAATCCGCGAAGATCCATTCCCTTGGGGACATTAGGCTCCATTGGCGTCGCCATGATTGTCTATGTTTCGTTGGCTTATTTTTCCGCCCGCTTCATTCCCGTGAGCGAGCTGCAGAATAACTTTACTGCGATGGTTGATAACGCTTTATGGCCCTCGCTGGTATTGTGTGGAATATTAGCCGCAACATTCTCGTCTGCCCTGGCAAGTCTTGTCGGTGCTCCGAGGATACTGTCTGCATTGGCCGAACAGAAGACGGTTCCCTTATCCAAGTTCTTTTCGGCGAAAGCGGCCAACGGAGAACCACGGAACGCCACGATCTTTACCGGTGCGATTATTCTCATGTCTATCCTTATGGGTGACCTTAATGCGCTTGCGTCCCTAATCACCATGTTTTTTCTCATTACCTACGGAACCTTGAACCTGGTGGTGTTTATACAACAGAACATGAAAATGATCAGCTTTCGACCGACATTCAAGATTCCGAGAGTCGTGCCCCTGGCTGGAGCTGCAGGCTGTCTGTTGATTATGTTACTGATTAACCCGGTCTTCAGCTTTATTGCGATTGTTACCATTGTATTCCTTTATATCTGGCTAACGCGTCGTGGATTGCAGGCCGACTGGGGGGATATCCGCGGGGGTATGTTCCTGGTGCTGGCGGAACGAGCTTCGCGTCTGGCGGCCAAGTTCCCGCGTCATCAGATTTCGTGGAAACCGGATCTGCTGATTCCGATTGACGATCCGAAAATCTGGAGCGGCTCTCTGCTGTTTATTCGCAGCATAACTCATCCATCCGGAAGCATTTTCGCTTTTACGGTTAAAGATACCGATATTGAACAAACCGATGCGGATCTTAAGGAGCTTCTTGCGCCGCTATCCCGTGAGCAGATTCTGATCAGCTCCACTGTAATCGAAGACAGTCGGTTTCTGCATGGGGCTAAAATGGTCATTCAAACTCTCCGCGGAGGCACCTTCCGTCCCAACAGCCTGTTTCTCACCGCGGGCAGCAATTCCCAGAAGGACGCCGCGATCATCGAACTGGCCCGGTATGCGGCTAAATCAAACCTGGGGATCATCCTGCTCAATCAGCATCCACGCGTAGCCTTCGGAGTTCAGAAGGATGTCAATATCTGGCTCCGTGACGAGAGTCCCAATTGGCATTTGGCCATGCTGATCGCCCTGCAGATCCACCAGAACTGGTATGGCCGGTTGAATTTGATTACGGTTTCGCCCGACAAGTCCCAGAAAAAACGTTTTTACTCTTTTTTAGAATACCTGTGCGACCAGGCGCGTCTGCCCTCTATTACCGAACTCTGCGTTCTTGAGGGAAAATTCCTCGAAGCAATGCCTCGCGCACCCAGGGCGGATATTAACGTCTTCGGCATGGCACCGGAAGTATCCTTGGATCTAGTGCGCCTTATCGGCACTACGGTCAATTCTTCCTGTCTTTTTGTCGGGGATTCAGGGCATGAGAGTGTGCTCGTGTGAGGCACCCATCGCCGGGATTGGAACGATACCGGCTTTATAGCAGGCTATTTACAAGACCGCAGTCGGTCAACTCTTTGTGTCCGTTTTTGAAGCGGGGATTTTATCCGCACTGGCGCCCGGTTTGCCCTCCACCGTATTGTCATAGAAGCGCTGAGTCGGGTACGCGAAGTCTATGCCGTCCTCGGTTGAAAAGGCCTGGAGGATATCCTCCCAGATCTCCTGTGTCGTTCCACGTCGTTTCCTCGGGTCGCACAGATGCCGAATAGTCAGTAGGACGCCGCAGTCCTGGACGGAAGTGTAAACCGTCGGGGTCAGAGTCGTGTAGAATATCATGAACTTGCGTGCCGCTTTACGAAGGCGTTCCGACGCGGCCTGGCTCATTTCCTCCCCATGCCTGCTGGCGATGTTCGTGAGTAAAGTTTTGGCCCTGCGCCAATCGCTCTCGAATGTAACGAGCACCGGGATCTCGTTCCATATGTATTGGAATCCCTTGCTGTAGTTGGCCAGGTTGTCGCTGAAAATTCGTCCGTTGTTTACGTGGACAATGCGCCCCGTACTTTGGTCCGCATCCACCCAGTTGCCGATCTCGAGCAATGTGAACTGGAAAATACGGAGGTCGATGACATCCCCTGCTGTATCGCCGATCTGCACACGATCTCCGACAACAAACGGGTGGCGCCAGATAATGAAAATCCAGCCGACGAAATTTGCGACCAGCTCCTTGAGTGCAATGGCAAGTCCGGCCGACAGAATGCCGAAGTAGGTTACAAGCGAACCTACGCCTTCCAGCCAGATCCGCGCCACCAGGATGGTTGTTACGATGACGGTAAGATACAGACTGGTCTTTTTCCAACGGTAACGGATTTTAATGTCTTCCCAGCGCCGGGCTGCTACGGTCAGGATTATCCAGCGCACTACGGCCAATCCCAGGATAATCGTAATCGAAGCCAGCAGTTTTCCCGATGTGATGATTTCGATGCCGGTATGCTTTTGCAGCCATTCCGTTAATGAATGCATTATCTCCATAAAAACCCCAAAGGAATTATTTTTCAGTCAGAAAGGCAAAGCCAGTAGGACGATTCCGAAAATCACGAAGCAACGATGAATTTCTGGTTCAGAGAATGACGCATTTACGGGATCAGGCAATTGTGACGCCGCATCGCTTTCGTGGGATTCCGAGTTTTGTTTTCTATTGGCTACACCTCCTTAATATATATGTTTTTTGAATCTCCCGGTGCATAAAAAATCCTCCAGCGTCGCTTCGAGAGGATAGCCGTTGTTGACGTAAAATTTCCGTATGGCTGCGTACAGTTCCCGCGAAGAGGTCTCAGTTCGACAGATAAGGATTTTGCATTGAGAGAAATATATTTCAATCAGAGAGTCTAATGATCATCTGCACTGTCGAATAAAAATATCGGTGCACAATTTTCTCAGGCTATATGGCTTACCCACAGCAAAAAATAGTAAAATCAAGAA
>DKBB01000404.1 GCA_002451015.1 Acidobacteria bacterium UBA6911 | reverse complement strand
AACATTTTCCGTTTCACCCAGGCGGGATCCGAGGTCTCGGCGCTGCTTGGACGCATGCCTTCGGCTGTGGGTTACCAGCCGAACCTGGCAACTGAAATGGGTGAATTGCAGGAGCGGATCACCTCGACAAAGTACGGATCGATTACGTCGATTCAGGCCATTTACGTTCCAGCCGACGACTATACCGATCCGGCTCCCGCGACGACATTCGCCCACCTCGACGCCACGACCAACCTGGAACGGAGAATCGTGGAATTGGGCATTTATCCGGCCGTGGATCCGCTCGCTTCGACATCCCGAATCCTGGATCCGCGCGTGATCGGGGACGATCATTACAATGTCGCCCGCGAGGTCAAACGGATTCTCCAGCGCTACAAGGACCTTCAGGACATTATCGCGATTCTCGGTATCGATGAATTGAGCGAAGAAGACAAGCTCACTGTAAACCGGGCCAGAAAGATCCAGAAATTCCTCTCCCAGCCGTTCTTTGTCGCAGAGCAGTTCACGGGTATTGCGGGGAAATATCTGTCGGTCAAGGAGAGCATCGACAGTTTCCGCGGTATCTGCGAAGGGAAATACGATGAAATCCCCGAGCAGGCTTTCTACATGGTGGGGAGCATTGACGAGGTCCTGGAAAGAGCCAAGCAGATTGAAGCAGCGTAAAAGTGAAGCGGCGTAACAGTAATGAAATGCAACATTCATTGTTCCGGATCCGGGTGGGTCCAAACTTGAATCCGGAATTTTAAATCCAGAGTTTCGAATCGATAATTATGGCATTACCGGAAAAATTACATCTTGAAATTGTAACACCCGAAAAACACCTGTTCAGCGGGGACGTCGAATCCGTCACCGTGCCGGCGAACACCGGATATCTGGGAATTCTGCCGGGCCACGCGCCTTTTCTGGCCGAATTGGGTATAGGCGAGATTGAATACACGGTAAACGGTAAAGTGGAATATCTGTTCTGCTCGTGGGGATTTATCGAGGCGCTGCCCGACCGGGTCGTGATTCTTGCACAGTCTGCCGAAGCAGGTTCGGATATCGACATAAAGAGAGCGGAGGAAGCGAAAACAAGAGCGGAGAAAATGCTCGCTTCCCAAAGCGTCGATATCGATTTCGATCGTGCGCAACTGGCTCTTATGCGAGCCATTTACCGCCTGGATGCGGCAAAGCATAAGGCGGCCCACCGGTAATATTCGGGAAAAATACTGGCCCGGCACCTATCCCCCTGGCGGATAAAGTGTCGGGCTTCTTTTTGTCCCGAATACGTTTTCCCGGGTTAGACGGATTCCATGCTCACTCCGTGCAGGGTTGAAATCAAGATTTGAATAAAAAGCCCGCGTCGACTCTGCCGGACAGGCAAAGACGGTGCGGGCTATAAAAAATCTTTTTAGGGTCGGCAATACTCTTTTGAAAGTTCCTTTTTGCCCTGCAAGCTTACGGCGCAGAATACCTGTCGAGGATCTTCTGTGCCCTCTTGTGGACTTTTTCGATACCGATCAACGTGTTGTTGTGAAGGGGTCTGTAAAGCTGTTCCTTGTAGTCCTTCGCCTTCTGCGTCAAATCTCCCCCGAACATTTCAGTGGCAGCGAAATAGTCATGCGCCATTTCCACCAATTCCACTGAATCCGTTCTGGTCTCGGATAGTGCCCAATAACATCGGGCGATATAGTAGAAGCCTTCCTGGTAGGTCTCGTTCTTCAGGGCGGCTTCGAAATATTGAATGGCTTTCTGGAATTTTTCCGATTCAAAATGGTGGATGGCAATGAGGTGGTTGCAGATGCGCCGAATTGTGGGAAGATTCTCTTGGCCGGCCGCATCCGGCTTTTCAGCCGATTTCAGTACTTCCAGGATTTTTCCCGCGTATTCGGCCGCTTTGGAGTAATTACCCGCTTCCGCGTACTGGCTCATGATTTTAAATCGAAGGGTGTAGTCGACACTGTATTCCGGATAGGTGAAAACGGTTTCACACCACTCGACATATTTTCCGAAATTTCCCAGCCTGTCGTAGGTCTGGGCGACCTGGTTGGCGAGCCCTGCCGTCGGCTGAATTTCATAGATCATGAGTATATATTTGATACTTTTTTCGTCATGTCCGAGCTGAACCGCTGCATTGCCGGCAAAGACGATAGCGTTCCTATCGTCGGGGTATAGCTCGAGCCATTTCTCCGAAAGCACCTCGAGTACCTCGAAATTCTTGTTCTCGTTACAATCCGAGAGGAGTCTTACATAGGTCGGCTTGACATAGGTGTCCGTTAGGTCTGATTCCGGGTAGGTTTTAATAAATTCGATGAGAAGTTCCCCGCGCTTCAGAAGGTCCGGTTCGTTCGCAGCCGTCATGTAATCGTTGTATTCTTTTTCGGCTTCTTCGAATGCTTCTCCCTCTAATCCCTCTTCCGCATTCTGCAATAATGCAGCTCCGGCAAGGTTGGCACCCACTGCCGGAAAAAGAATTAAAGCAACAGCCGATAAGGCCAGAATGTAAAATTTAGTAAGGCGTTTCATAGATAGCCCATCCCCCTCTTATTTAGATTCCCTCGCCCTAAATTCTAAGGATTACAGGCGTTAAAATCAACAATATTAAAACTTCCTTATGAATGCCCCCGGTCTGTATTCAAAATCTTCCTTGAGGATCTATGGTTGTTCCGCACTCAAGCCTGAAATCATTGCTACTATATACTTAGTGTCCATTTCCTTGCCCGTGGTTCAATAATCTTGAAGGTACTTTTATAGATGCGATACTGTCCTTCAGTCCTCCGGACCCGTTTTCGGAGCGGGAATACAACGTGGGCAATATTGATACTGCCGGTCGAAAACGGAGCAGAGGGATTATGGGGACAGAAGCGGAAATGGAAAAAACGGTCTGCAGACGTGAACAGAACAAATGCGAACACAAACCCCTGGCCAGATTTTGTCCGAGCCATTTTCAGCGAAGACCTTAAAATCAACAGGCATCGATGGCGGTGTGCAACCAGGTTTTCCCTGGAACCCAGAGGCTGCAAGCATATCGGCCATGAAAATCGATTTTCCTGAACTTCGCTATCGCGGTTGAATTCGGCGGAGCCTGCAACCCGCGGTTTAAGAATATGAATCCTGCCAGGGAAGAGGTTAAATACGTCGACGCTATTTAAGGAAGACATCCAGCCGCCTGGGCTCGCCCGGGACAGCCGGCTGTGCTGCCCATCGGATTATTTCAAACGGTTGTTTTGCGGGAAGCGAGGGCGAAAATTACCGCCCGGCAAGCAAGTTGCTGTATTGTTTGGGCTTGAATATACCCCGATGTTTTCTTAAAATAGACGCTAATGCTGGGAGATCGTCTAATGGTAAGACGGGCGGCTCTGGACCGCCTGATCGGGGTTCGAATCCCTGTCTCCCAGCCATAANNCCAGCCACCACTTTTTAATCGGCCTTCCGAATATGATTCAAATTTTCCAAGTTTTTATGCTTCGTTGTCATGGATCTGATTGCCGAGACCATGTGGCTCCAGGCATTGGCCCATCATGCAGGTTTTGGCTTGCCGTATTCCAAAATCACATGAAATAGACGTTACTCTGAACTTCGGCGTACAAAGGGGTCGACCGGGCTATTCCGTTAACGCGGGATCATTACATCCTCGGCAATATACCCCACTACCTGCGTTCCCTCATGAATCCACGCTTCACGCTGGTTCATGTAAATCAGCAATCCGGAAACCCCTAGCCCGACCGTCGACGCGGCAGCGGCGCTTATATTAGTATTGGGCTTCTGTTCCCGGACGCCAACCAGAGGGATCTGCTTATCTTTCAGGGCTATATAATCAATCCGAACGGCAAGAGTTTTAGAGTTGCCGTATTTTTCATTCTCCTTACCCCTTGTTACCGTTCCGATAACACGGGCGCCCTTGGGTATTGCCACTCTATCGTCCGCCATTACGTCTTCCGCAACCCTCAATTCTACCTTTTCGTCGATCGTGGCATGCTTGGAACTCAACTCTTGAGCAAAAACGATTGTCACTTGAGTGTCTTTTCTGAGCAGGACTTCCTCTGCAGCAGTATCGTATTCCGGGACTACTTGCCCAATCTCTTCCACTTCGGCTCGGGCCGGTACTTCCTGAAGAACCATAGTAGTCGACGAGACGGGATTCAGGATGGCAAGCAACTGTACCAGAACAGCAGCCAAAATGGAGAATCTGATGTTTCTCATGGGTTCTCCTTCAATAGGTTCACTCCTGCATCCGCAGGCAGTCCTGGCCCGCCGATTCTTTTTGCAATCACCTTCTCCAGCTTTTCAAAACATTTTTTGTATCCGGATCCGCCACTCATTGCGCTCATTCCACTATCGACGTTTTCTTCCCAAAGCAGACTCCCGTCGAGGTCGTATGCACGTAAAACCAGTTTGATCCATTTTGTGGTCGGTCGATCCACGGTGACAAAAAGCAGGGAACCGGCACCCGATTCCTTTGCAAGCATCGTCATGTTTCCTGTCGACATTTTTGATTCGTTTTCAATGAATCCCCGTTCGCGGTCCTGCACGATCCTGACACCTTTGTCGGCAAGAGTCTTTCGAATATCTGAGGCTGCGGCATGAAAGACTTCGGGCGAACTGGACCGCACATGCGCTGGTGACCGATAAGTGATTATATACACACCCTGGATTGCAGGCACTTGCACATTTTCTGTCTGCGCCCAAGCTGATGCGAAAAAAACTGCAATAACCCAAAGAATTTTACCCGTATTTTTCATTGAGATACTTTGCTCCATTTCCTGGTGAATAAGGCGTTGTTCCTTCTGTACTAGGGAGGCGGAGACTCGTAATGAAAATTCTACCTCCAAAGGCATTTTGTTAGCTATTGAAATCAAATCGGGAAATATCAATAACCGGATGGCAGGAAATTGTAGCTTCCCATGGAGCGGGTGGAAGTCCTGGTGATTTGAAAAGGAACGATCCTGTATTTCCGGTGCCGGGTAATTGTATCGCTCCATTGTTAATCCTGAAGTTCAAGCGGCATGCATCGCCCAGTTGCGAATCGCGTCCCTAACACCCAGCCATAATTTTTTCAGACCTGTCTTAAAGCCCAAAAAACATAACGCAAAGGCGCCAGGGCGCAAAGATCAGTATTTTTAGCGCCTTTGCGTCCTCGGAGTTAAGAGTTTATTCCACTATTTGCTTCTCGGTTGCCTACAGATAAATTATGTTGATTAAGGCCCTTTCCGATCACCCGTAATGCTGACCGTCAATAGATTTGTGCAATATTTTTCCAAATTCTTTCCGAAGCACAGTAGACTCGGAACCTGAAATTCAACGAAAATGACATAAGTCATTGGAAACAAAAAGGCTGGTTTCGATAAGGAACGAAATCTTAAAAACGGCGTTTATTTTTCCTAG
>DKBB01000193.1 GCA_002451015.1 Acidobacteria bacterium UBA6911 | reverse complement strand
AAGTGTTCGGCGGAAAATCCGCCTATAGTCGGTCCTGTAATTCTTGTGTTCAGGAACTCAGATCGCTTTCCTAAATGCCCACGGTTGCTGCCTCTGAGGGTGAGGCTCCACAGGTTCCGGTGAAGTCTTCTCATGTAGGCCGAATTGTCTCCTCAGATTCGGTTCCGGCAGAAGGATTTACACCAGGAACGATTCTTGATGACCGGTACCACATCATCGGGCTTTTCAAGCGCGGTGGCATGGGGGAAGTTCTCGTATCTACAGGTATAAACATCAATCGGGATCCTTGAGATGGCTTTCATGGCAAAGCAGTTTTCAAGCGAAAAAGAGAAAATGTTAGCTTGCTACCATGAAGCCGGACACGCTGCCGTTACATGGTATTGGGGATTCAACTTTCGCGAAGCGAACATAAATAACCTTGAAGACCCTTCTGAGTATATAAAAACTCATTTTAGGTTATGGGGTTGGACTGATTGGATCCCAGATACTCCGGAAAATCGAATCCGGGAAAACGAAAGACTTGAGATAACCATTTGCATTTATTGGGGTGGAATGTTGGCGGAATGCAAGTATACCGGATTGTTTAGCCCCGAGGGCGGCAACAGACCAGATTCCCTGGTTTTGAAAGAGGAACAAACACCACCATCCGATACACATCTTATACTCCAATTATTAGAAGGGATGGGATATTACCTCCAAACAGCGTATGGCAGCATTAATGCATTGATTTTGCAGGATCGAGCATGGGACATAATAACAGAGTGGCGAACTTGGAAAGGTATCGAGTTTATTGCAAATCTACTATTCCAGCACGAAAAACTATCTAGTGAAGCAATAGAAAAGATTTTTCAGAAATACAAAGTTCCGCAACGATCTGATTCTAAACTCAGGACTTAGAAGCTAATATTGCTTGAGAGCACAGCCCTCAGCGGCGGCGCGCTTTTTGCGCCGATTGCTGGAGTGAATTGTTAGACAGATATTCAACTGTCCCGCTGTTCAGAAATCATCTCAAGTGCATCTTTAGCGAGTTGGACCAACTGACGTCGCGTTCTTCTGAATGGGCCTTTCTCTCTAGCATCAGGATTGAAGGCAGCAATCCGCTCAAGTCCTTTACGAGCTCTGGCTTCCTTGAAGAGCGCCAATTGGTAGACAACGGTCTCGTCCACATACTGGCCCATCGGATATTCGCTTATCGGCTCTTCTTTCATTTTTGAGAGGAGATCCAATAGGTGCTGTCGAACGACTTCCGTGTCTGGAGATGACTGGAATTCGTGGCGCTCACCCGAATCGTTACCCACGAAGGCCGGTCCAATCGGGATCGGATCCCGTTCCGGTCGACGCTTCGGGTGATTCGCACAATACGTGTGCGAAGGGTCGTCAATTTTAAATAGGCGAATTGTGCAGGATGTTGGCGCCGTAGGGTCAGTTGTGGAACGACCACCACGGTTCACTTCGTTGAACCAACAACTCACACAACAATCCGAACCACCATTTGGCAATTTTTCTTCTCCTTCCCGTCTTACTAAAATTATTCAGAACTGGCGAATAATTTCGCCAGGCATACAAAATATTTAGGAATCGTAATCTGATATTACTCTAATGGAAGTATAGGGTGTCCTATGAAAGGGGATGTCAAGGGTATTTTTCATCCTCCCAGGAACGGGGAGTATTTTTAGCCTGACACATCCAGCCATGCTTGTTAACTGCACCCCGCCAAACCTGCCTCGTATCATTACAGCACTTCGGATTCATTTCCATTGCACACTGAGCGAAAACCAGCGGAGATCCAGGATCCAATCGGAATTTTTAAGCACGTCAGTTTTCGTTTTGACTATTGTCCTATCTGAGGCTTTTCGCCTATTGCTTTATTGGGTCATTTGAGGGGGCCTATCGTAATACCGGAGTCTCGTTATTGCCGGACTAAACACCCTACCGTGGCTCACCCTCGACTTTGCGTTTCGCTTGGGAATCATCTTCGATCACTCTGCCGATCCGTTTAGAGGCTATGCGAAACGCTTTATGCCGCGTGCTTAAATGTCAGTTTTTTCGCGTCGTATCGCTCTCCTTTTTTCCAAAGCGCCAGGGTTATCGACGATATCTTCCTGGCCAGCGCTAATCTTACTATCGCGGGATCTATTCCCTCGTTTACCCTGGCTTCATATTGATCCTTCCATGGACCCGCTGATACTGAAAGAGCTGCTCCTTTGAACACCTCTTTAAGTGTCCTGCTATAATTGCGATTCAGCCCACGAACCAGTGGCTGCTTTCTTGATCGTCGCACTCGACCTTCAACAAATTCATACTCTCCGGTGGCATGTGTCCTAACTGCCATTCCACAATAATTCCAGAACTGCTTCACAGTCCTGAATCGATGAGGCGTTACGGCGATTCCAAGGATGATGGCGGATCTCAGCGGGCCAATCCCCGGAATGCTTCTTAGTATCTTTATGGCAGAATGCTTGCGGGATTCTTTTAATAAATCTTTTTCTGCTTCCTCGCTCAGTGCTGTCAGGTAGTCGAGTTGCTTCCAGAGCCGATCAGCCCTTGATCTCCTCGCTTCATTATCAATCTGTTTTCGCCAATAGTCCCGATCCTTCGGACTGTAAACCGAATCGCCAGGACAGGAGATCCCTCGCCCTCGAAATAATGCTTTCAGTCGGTTCTTTATTCGGGTTCTGTCGTGAACGATTGCCAAATAACTGTACACCAGTTCTTTCAATGATTGTGTGCTGTGCTCTCCATGATATACGGCTTTCAGACTATCCAGACGCAGTAATTCGGCCAAACGTCTCGCGTCCGTTTTATCACCTTTGTTTTCTGATTGATTAATCTTGGGAGGGTTACAGACGATAACCCGCGATACATGCGGTCGGATCAGGTCATAGAGCCAGGCCGCTTGAGTTCCTTCTTCAAAGGTTACATGTATAACACCACGCTGACTCTTTATAAAATCCAGGATGGCAAGCCCTTTGGTTTCTATAATCGATTCTGCAATGAGCTTCCCTTTGCTGTCCAATACGGCAATAACAGTCATTGCCATGTGTACGTCCATACCGATATACTTTATTTGATTCATTGAACGCTCCTTTGATGTTTTGGTTTTGTGTCCTGCAATAACCTTATCATTGAAGGAGCGTTTCTTCATGATCGCGTATTCTCTTAGATGATGGGGTTTGGGGC
>DKBB01000275.1 GCA_002451015.1 Acidobacteria bacterium UBA6911 | reverse complement strand
ACCTTCAGAAGCTGAATCGAATCCAGGTCGAACACGTTCTTCGACTGGGGATGATCCCCGAACACCTGGTGGTCTCCGGAAAGGCAGAGCAGGTTGGAGATCCCGAGCGATGCCGCACCGAGTATATCGCTCTGTGCCGCAATACGGTTGCGGTCACGGCAAACCATCTGCATGACCGAATCGATGCCCTCTTCCTGCAGTATCTTGCATGCCGCCAGGCTGCACATGCGCACGACGCTGGTCTGGTTGTCGGTAACGTTGCAGGCATCGACACTGCCCTTCAGGATTTTCGCCTTTTCCCGTATCACCTCGGGCTTTGCGCCACGCGGCGGCCCGGCTTCAGCGGTTACGGCGAATTTACCCGCTTTCAGAACTTTTTCCAGATTGGACTTTGTTTGACTCATTAGCTATCTCCTCGATCTCTCCCCACTGCAGCTTCTGGAAGCTATGACTCTATGCTCTGAATACCACGGTTGACGCTCTATGTTTTCGGAGATAGTGGGGGGTTGTTTCGTTCCTATCTCATATCCGGCCGTATATATTTGCGCGGCCCGCCATTGAAGGACTTCGACCAGTCCGCCGGTTCCAGGATCTTTTCGTAATTGTCCATGCAGCCGGTCGCATCCAACCGGTCGATGATCATCTGCCAGCCGCACTTGATGTCGGGATCGACTTCGCAGATACCGTCGCGCGATCCACCGCAGGGACCGTTCATCAGGCTCTTGGAGCATCGGGTGACCGGGCATATCCCGCCGGTCAGCGGCAGTTTGCAGTCACCGCAGCCCTGGCAACGTTCGCTCCACTGTCCCTTTTGATCCACGCCGCCCATAAAGAGCGTGTCGACAGCCGGAAAAACCTTGATCCCGGTTTCGACTTTTTCCGCAACCAGNNAATTCCGGGTCGCACTGGCGCTCGATCGTCATCTGGGTGATGGAACATTCCTGGCCTTTTCTCCTGCGCGCCAGCTCTATCATACTGGCCAGCAGAGCGACTTCCTTCTGTCCCCCGGCGCTGCACACGGTCACGCAGCCGTGGCATCCCGCCAGCAGGATGCGCTTATGGCCCTCCAGGTAGGACATGATGTCTTCAATCGGTTTCAGATCAGCCACTATCATAGTTATTATTCCTCCACGTGCGGAATGGTCAGGCTGCCGTCGAGCAGTATGAGCGCTTTCGCATCCTTGCCCTTTTCCTCGAACGCTTTGTCCAGAGCTTCCTGCAGAGAGGAAAACGGGCGTATAAAGATTGATTCCAGTATTTTGGGATCCAGGTCGGTCACAGCCCATGTCTGCGCATACAGGCCGACCTCGGCCATTTTNNTCCCTGGGCGAGTCGGCGGAACTCAACAGTTTTACAAAAGAATCCTCCCCGATTCCCATGCGGCACTTGGCGACTAGCAGGAGAATGCCGCCATCCTTGAGCGCGTATTTCGCGTTGTCGATTCCCTTCTGCGCCTGGTACAGGTCGATGTCGGACGGGAACTTCACAACCGACACAACGATGTCGGCTTTCTGAGGAATCTTCGCCACGAACACTTCCTCGGCCTTGGACACGGCGGCTTCCATCGATTTGTATATATCGCCGGCGGTCGCGGCATAAATCCGGTGTTTTTTGTCCAGAACGGTGCTGATGGTAAAGATCTCTTTTTTCACCGTTGAAAGCGCGTCGATCATGTCCTCGTGAACCGGATTGCCTTCCAGGGCAAGAGCGCGGGCCTCCTGTTTCAGGGCAAGCTTGTGGTTCTGCTCGATCGTCTTGAACGAAGCGATCCCGGGAAGGAAGGACTTGCGCCCGCCGGTGTAGCCGGCGAAATAATGCGGTTCAACGGAGCTGATGATCACGATTTTGTGGGCATCGACTCCCATTTTATTGACCAGCATTTCCGTACCGTTCTTCGACGTACCCAGATGCACCATTGCGTCGTTCTTCGCGTCGTGCGCATGGATGCGATCCTTGTACTTCGTGTAATACTTCTCGGTAAAGATCTGCAGGTATTCCTCCTCTGTCGGGGCCCTGTGAATACCGGTCGCCACGATAAAGCTGACTTTGTGCCCGGCAATATCGTCCTCGATGATATCCAGCACCCGGGCGGTCGGAGTGGGACGCGTGGGATCGTTGACGATGAAGAGAACGTCCCTGGCGCCCTCCAGGAAATCCTTCAAACTCGGAGACCCGATCGGGTTTGTCAGAGCCTGGCGAATGATCTCGGTTTCGTCGCCGATTTCCACTTCGTTGGGCTCAATAATGCCGACAACGGACTGCTCGTCGATCTCCGCCTCAAGCTTCGAATCTTTTCCGTACGGAACCTCTAGTTTCATTTTTTACTCCCTGCCGTCTCAGTCTCCGGCGCCAAAGGACCGAGAGCCCTGACCTCCTCCATAAACTTGTCTGTGGATTCCACGAACTTGGCCTCGTTCCCCTGCGGGACTTCGACCACCTGTACCCGCTTCGGATCGATTTCGATTCTTTCCAGAATCTTTGTCAGGTTCTTCATGCGCTCCTTGACCCTGGGGCTTCCGCCATGTTCACACTCGTCCTCGGGGCAGCAGCAGATCAGCACGCCCCAGGCGCCCCGTTCGAGGGTTTCCAGAACGGTATGGGACTTCAATCGGCCGCTGCATGCGGTAACCAAAATCTCAAACTCTTTGCTGATCACAAAATCATCGAATTGCGCATGCTTCAGGCCCGGATAGCTGGAATAGCCGCAGGAAAACACAATCGCCTTGGCTTCCGGGTTGTTCGAGTCGTGCAGGAAAGCATCCACCTTGTCCAGAAGTTCGTTCGGATTGGTGCCGAAACCCCGCCCGATGGTGACGCCGCATTCGGGGCAGATGTCGAAGCAGCTGCCGCAGCTCTGGCACTTGAGCACATCCGTCACGACCTTGCCGTCCTTGAAGGTCCGGGCTTCATGCTCGCACATGCGGACGCAGTTCAGGCACTTGGCGCACACATCGTGGTCCGTCAGGGAAGTCGTTCCGACAACGTCGAAGCCGGATTCGATAAGGAAAGCCCTGGCTTCGTTGTAGACGTCCTGGATCGGCACTCCGGAGGCACAGGCCTTCTGGCAGCGATTGCAGTGAAAGCACTCGAAAAGCTTGTTGGCGATGTAATCAGAGGGCTCAATTTCCCCGCTCAGCATCCCGTAAAGCAGAATCAGTTTGCCGCGGGGGCTGTCCACTTCCCAGCCGGTTTCCTTGTAGATCGGGCATTGATCGTAGCAGTATCCACAACGGATACACTTACTAAGGGCGCTTCTCCATTTTTCTAATTTGCTGATGTCAGTCATGGTAATACCTGCTCATTATGATGATTGATAACGTAAAGTGGTTTCTTCGACCCAATCGTCCGGACCATCCATCAGTTTGCCGGGATTCAGTATGTTATTGGGATCAAACGCTCTTTTGATAGCGCGCATCAGTTCCAAACTGGCCGCTTTCTCTTTTTTGAATGCCGAAGCTTTGGACATTCCGATGCCGTGCTCTGCAGAGGTGGTGCCGCCCACGGAACGAACAAAATCGTAGATTTCGGAAACGGCCGACCGTGCATTCTCCCAGGAAACCTCCTTGTCGGTGTCCATCAGGATCTTGGTGTGCATGCAGCCGGCGCCGCAGTGGCCGTACGCCGTCATTACCAGGCCGTATTTATCCGCNNGCAGATATCCTGGATCTTCTTGATTTCGACGTCAATCATCTCCTTTGCCATGCCGTCAGCTTCGTAGAGCAGGATTGCCTCCACCTCCGGCAGGCCGAGGTTATTGGCCTTATTGACGGCTATGATGGCAACCTTGTCGATAAGCTCCAGCATGGACGGCTGGCAGCCGCTGCCCATGATGTCGGCGATGGCGTCACCGGCTTCGGACAACTTATCGAACTTGGCGCTTCCCAGGCAGCGCAGCTTGGGAATCGGCACGAAACGCAGGCACGCTTCGACGATCACGGCCAGGGTCCCTTCGGAACCGACCATCAGTTTTTCTAGCGGATAACCCGAAGCGGAAACACGGGTGGTGGATCCAAAAGAAAGAAGCTCTCCGTTAGCAAGAACCACCTTCAACGCCAGGGTCGCATCGCGCGCGGCGCCGTATTTAACGGAACGTCCTCCGGATGCGTTGTTGGCGATTTCGCCGCCGACGGTGGCCACGANNATCCGGTTCATCTTCTTCATATCCAGGACGATGCCGCCCTGAACCGGCACGACCTGACCGCACATGCCGGACCCGGACCCTCTCGGGATGACCGGGATTCTTTCGCTGTTGGCATAGCGCATAAGCGCCTGGACCTGCTCCGTGTTTTCGGGCCGGACGACCACATTGGGCAACGCCTCATGCACAGAGGAATCGGAACCGTACACGTAAAGGTCGGCCGGATTGTCCAAAACGTTGTTTTCCCCAACAATTTCTTTCAACTTTTTGATGCTTGCAGAATTCATAGCCCCATCCTCGCGTAGGAAGTCACCGCATTCCTGCTAATGACGGAAAGGTATAGGATTAAATAAAGCCATTCAGAGGAGTAATGCAGCTTGCTATTATTACCACTCCACAGGGTATATCCAATTGCCCCCGATTCACATAAATTAGCATAGGCGCACGAAAAATGCGATTGAAAATTGGTGCAGTAAAGTGGATCCCGGTAAACGAAAAGGGGGCTTTCAATACCCATCCTGATTATCCGAATTTTTGTAAAAACTGTTTTCGAAAAAAACCGGCCAGGTCGAAATAATAAATAATGTTGCTGAAAAGGGATATTTTATTTTATTCTAAGCCGTAATGTCCTTAAAAAAGAAAGTTTCAGCACGTTTGGTCGTATGGAAATGAATTCCACGCCTATTCGCCTCATTATTGCCGATCGCCAGGACATGTTTCGTGAGGGATTGAAGCGGCTGCTGAATATGCAACCCGATTTCCTCGTGGAAACGGACTCCAATGACGGCGATCAATTGCCGTCATTGGTAAATCAATTCAAACCGGATGTACTGCTCTTCAACCACAGGCTGCGCAAACGTTCCGGCATAGAAGCCTTGAGAGAGATTTCTGCACTGAAATTCTCCCTGCGCCCCGTTCTTTTGACCGAAGACATCGACGGCAACGATATAATAGAGGCTCTGATGTGGGGGACACGCGGTGTTGTAAGGAAAGAATGCGACACATCCATTCTATTCAAAAGCATCCGCTCGGTAATGACGGGGGATTACTGGATCGGACACAGTATAATGGCCGACCTGATTCAGTATCTCCATTCGCTATTATCTCTGGTGGAACAGAAGACCCGGCAGCAGTCCGAAAATCTCACCAGGCAACAGGCAAAAATCATCGAAGCAATCATAAGCGGAAGTTCGAACAAAGACATCGCAGATGATTTATCGCTCAGCGAGCGGACCGTTAAGTACCATCTGACCCGCATATATACAAAATTCGGTGTGTCCAATCGCATGGAACTCGCCCGCTACTCCATTCAGAACAAAGTTCTTCCCGGAATGTGAAAAAAAGCAGACTGATACCCTGGTGCAGTCGAATTCCCCACCAATGGGCCATTTCTTTAAAATTNNCGAAAAGCAGTCCTATCCTGCCATGGAACCGTCGTCCGAACCGAGCCCGGGGAATGGAACAATTCAATAAAAAGGATGGCGGTTCAAATGACCCACTGCCGCATCCTCAGTCCCGAAAAAGCACAAGAAGCATTCAAATAGCGCCGGAAAACCTTCGACCCGGATTGAATCCCTATCATTATTGCTTATTTTTTACCCGTAATGAACCGATAAAATGATAGACGGGATTATTACCGCCGCCTTGATTAATTGTAAGAATGGTATGTAAAATTTCTTAAATTAAGTATAGTATCAACTGCATTCATGACCGGAGCATCTATGGATTCCTTCCCCTGGTACGCATTACACGTTCGCCCACGCTACGAAAAGATGGTCGCCAATGCTTTACTCACAAAAGGATATGAAGGATTCCTGCCCCTGTATCGCAAACGGAACCGCTGGTCCGACCGGATCAAGGAGGTCATGCTTCCCCTCTTTCCCGGATACCTTTTCTGTAAATTTGACATAAACAGGCGGCTTCCGATTCTGGTAACCCCCGGCATCATCCAGATCGTCGGCATTGCAAAAACCCCATACCCGGTGGATGAAAACGAAATTGCAGCCCTGAAGTCCATTGTCATTTCACATCTGCAGGTACAACCCAGATCCTACCTGAACATCGGCACCCGGGTTCGCATCGAGTTGGGTCCCCTTTCGGGGGTGGAAGGCATCCTGACCGGCAAAAAGGGGANNATGTACCCGGCATTTCAACCGTAGGAAAATGACCCGTAATCCGGGATACCTACCAAGGAAAAACTCCGTGTCTTATTGGATCAACCCATTAACCGATCCTCGATGGACAGACCTGATCAGCAGGCATCCTTCTTCATCCGTTTTTCATACAACCGGATGGTTGCGGGCGCTTCAGAAGACATATGGCTTCACCCCAATGGCAGTCACAACGA
>DKBB01000242.1 GCA_002451015.1 Acidobacteria bacterium UBA6911 | reverse complement strand
CTGCCCTAATCCAGACAATCGGGATCGATCTCCATCCTATTTCTTCATAAATTGGTGAACGGACAACCAGGTACCATTTTAATTCCATTTTAATTTTCGCGGAGGACTTCGAGGGGCTTGTGCTTCAGAATGCCGCGGCCGGCCAGCCAGCCGGTCAGCGCCGTAAGAATCGCGGAAGCGACGATACCGACGGCCAGAGGCAGCCAGCGAAATTCGAATTCCGTTTCGAGCAGTTCGCCCAGCAGGAAATGCGCCACTATAGCCGCCAGGATCCCGCCGACAAAGCCGGCCGCCGACCCGATCGTCAACAGCTCAACCGTCTGGATCCAGCGCAACTGGGACCGCGTCGCGCCGAGCGTTCTGAAAAGCACCGTCTCCCGGATCCTCTGGTACCGCGTCGAGGTCACGCTGGACGCCAGGATGATCAGCCCGCTCGCAATGGCGAACAGCGCAATAAACCGGACCACGACCGACACATTATCGAGCAGGTCCTGCACCCGGGTCAGAACATCGCCGACATCGATGGAGGTGACATTCGGAAACCGTTTGAAAAGAGCTCCCTGGAATGCCCCGACTTCCGGGGGCGCCATCCGGGCGGTCCCGATATAGGATGTCGGACTTCCGTCCAGGGCGCCGGGAGAAAAGATAAACTGGTTGCTGCCGCCCGGACGGGGAAACTCGGTATTGCGGATATTGGCGACTTTCCCCCGGACAATCCGGCCGGAAATGTCGAACTCCAGGACGCTGCCGATCACAAGGCCGTATCTTTCAGCCGCATACTCCTCGACTGAAACCAACGCCTCGGCGAAGGGCGGCTGCCACCACTCTCCCTTGACTATGACGGTATCCGGAGGCAGCGCTTCGGCCCAGGTCAGGGTAAACTGGCGCGGGCGGCGGTTCCGGTCCCCTGATTCAGAATCCCGATCGCCATCCCGATCACGCTCCCAATCCCGCCTCCCGGGAGGCGCGTTGCCGTCAATTGTCAGCAGGTGCGAGTCTATCGACGGTATAATCGCCTGCTCCTGCAGGCCCGCGTATCCCTTCAGAAATTCCGCCAGTTCGGGCTCGTCCTGCTCCGTTATGCCCAGCATGAACACATTCGGAAAATCGGCCGGGGCGCTCTGGACTATCTGAGAAATAAGCGACGTCTGGATGAAATAGACCGTAAGGACAAAGGCCACGCCCAGTCCCAGGGAGACCATAACGGAAACCGCGTGGTTCCCCGGCCTGTTGAGATTTTTCAATCCCTGCCGCAGAACGAGAACAGACAGCCGGGGCAAACGCCTGAGCAACCATAGAAGCAGAAGCGAAAACGGTATGAGCACTGCAATACAGCCGATCAACCCGGCGAGGAACGTGAATCCCCAGCGCAGGGATTCCCCCAGCCAGCTTGCGGCGAGGCCCGTGCCGAAGAAAAGCACCAGGGAGACCACCAGCGGCACCGGATCCCGGCGCAGCCGCTTCAGGGTCGAATGCCGGGTTTCCGGCATCTCGCGCAGGAACAGCCGGATCGGGCGTATTTTCCGAATCGCCAGCAGGGGAGGCAGCAGAAACATCATGGTCGTCAGCACACCGATACTGAGCCCCTGGAAGGCCGCACCCGGCGCCAGTTCCAGACCTGCGGGCAGATCGACAAGCCCTTCCAGCAGCCGCGGAAGAAGCAGCTGGACCATGTAGCCGAGACCGATCCCGATCACACTCCCCAGCACCCCGAGAGCCAGCCCCTGGAACATATAAATCCGCAGTATCTGGTTGGACCGCGCGCCGAGGCACTTCAAAACGGCAATGCTGTCCAGTTTCTGCTGCAGATACGTGTACATCGTCGTGGAAATTCCCAGCCCTCCCACAAGCAGCGCCAGCAGGCCGAGCAGGCTGAGGAAATTGGCCGTCCGTTCCAGGCCGCGGGAAAGGCGCGGGTTGGGATTCCGGTAATCGGTAATTTGCACCCGACGTTCGATACCGGCCTGAAGCACTTCCCTCGCCGCATCCGGGTCCAGTCCTTCCGCGGGCAGCCGGTAGAGAAAAGACTCGCTGGCTTGGCTCCCGAACTGGATCAACTCACTGCGCTCGAGCCCTTCCCGGGAAATCAGGATGCGCGGCCCGATATCGATGCCGAAGGAAATGCGATCGGGTTCCGATTTCAACACCGACATAATCCGGAACCGCCCGGCCCCGATCTGCACCGAATCGCCGATGGACAAGCCGGTCCGAACCAGCAGGTCCCGGCTGACAACCGTGCCGCCAAGGGCCAGGGCTTCCTTCAGGGGCATGGGAGGATCCAGCTCCACCTTGCCGTAGAAAGGATAATAGTCCGGATCGACAGCGCGGACATCGCACAGAATCGGATCGGTAGTTTCGCTCGCGGAAACCATAGAGAGGGTTTGGGTGGTCCGCGTTAATACGGCGCCCCTGGGAACAAGCGACTCTAAAACATCGAGTTCATCCGGTTTTATGGGCACATTCATCCTTGCGACCATATCGGACGCGATCAGGTCCCGTGCCGATTTATGGATGGAGCGTTCCAGTGCCCGGCTGAAGCCCTTGAGTCCCGTCAATGCCCCGACGCCGAGCGCGATGGCCAAAACCAGGATCAGGAAACGCTTCCACGCGGGCCGTGTCTCGCGCCACGCCAACCGGATTTCGAAAAGCATCAAGAATGCCTCATATGTCGTAAATCAAGGGAGTCTTTGGAAGGCGGCAGCAAGCTGCCACACTCCAAATTAAACAATTTGGCCGTCGCGCAGGCGGACGATCCGGTCCGTGAGCCGGCTGAGGGCGGGATCGTGCGTCACAAGGACCAGTGTGGTCTCCTGGCTCCGGTTCAGCTTCAGCAGCATTTCCAGCACCCTATCACCCGTCACGCTGTCGAGGTTCCCGGTCGGTTCATCCGCTAAAAGAATGGACGGGCTGCAGGCGAACGCCCGCGCGATGGCGACCCGCTGCTGCTCCCCCCCCGAAAGCTGAGCCGGGTAGTGGGTGAAGCGCTTGTCCAGCCCGACGGCTGAAAGCAGTTCCCTTGCCCGGTTCCGGGGGTCTGCCGATTCTCCCACCAGTTCCAGCGGAAGCATGACGTTCTCCTCCGCCGTCAGCGTTGCAATAAGATTGTAGGACTGAAACACGAACCCGAGTTTCCTTCCCCGCAGGAGGGCCAGCCGGTCCTCATCGAGCACCGTGATTTCCTCGCCGTCTATACGGATAGACCCGCGGGTCGGGGAATCGAATCCGGCCAGCAGGCCGAGTAGTGTGCTCTTGCCGCTGCCGGACGGCCCTTCAATGGCAACGACCTCCCCTTTTTTGACGGAAAGGTTGATTCCTTTGAGGATTTCTATCTGCTGCGCGCCGGAAAAAAATGTCTTCGTCAAATCCTGAACTTCAATCATGCCCTTATCTTATCACAGGGTTTATTTGGAGTGCGCAAGCAAGCTTGCGCCTTTGTTACATTTCCCTGCAACGGGGCAAACACTGCAGCCAGCTGCCGCACTCCAAGGAATGTTTTGAGAAATAAGTGAAATTCCGGCAAGACACCATTTAATATAGGTAGTTGGAGGGAAACTTGATTAGAACTGTATCTGTCATTATTTTAGTTGCTGCATGTTTCACCTTTGCCGGCTGCGGCACGAAACCATCGAATGAGGTAGATTTGGAAACAGAAAACACATCGACATCGCCCGACGCCCCCAAAAAGGAAGACACCCGCCCGATCCTTGCCGCTTTCGGCGACAGCCTCACGGAAGGCTCCGGCGTCGACCCTGCACGGAACTATCCCGCCAGGCTGCAGGCCCGAATCGACGAGGCCGGATACAGCTACAGGGTGGTTAACGCCGGGAAGAGCGGAGAAACGTCTTCCCAGGGATTGAGCCGTACGGAAGCGATCGCGGCCCTCAAACCCGCGATCGTCATCGTGGAATTCGGAGCCAACGACGGCCTGCGCGGCGTCCCTGTCGAAACGACGCGAAGAAACATCGAAGGGATTATCGTGCGGCTGCAGGCCGCCGGGGCAAAAGTAATCCTGGCAGGCATGGAAGTCCCCCCGAATTACGGGCCGCAGTACACGCGTGCGTTCCGCGAAATCTTCCGCGGCCTTTCAGAAGAGCTGAAGGTTCCACGCATTCCCTTTTTCCTGAAAGATGTGGGGGGGCACCCGGAGCTGAACCAGTCCGACGGCATCCATCCGACCGCCGAAGGATACGAAATCGTCGTCGAAAATGTCTGGGAGGTTCTCGAACCGCTTCTCTAGCCAACGGCGCCCTGCAACAAGCGGGTAAAATCCCAAGGAATTATTTGAAAATAACAATGCCCGGAAACAGGGGGCGCCCCGTAGGGCGCCCTTAAAGACATGGCTAGCTTTCCAGTTTAAGCTCCGAAGTGCAGTGCCCGCAGCGGGAAGCCTTAATCGGGATGGCCGAAAGGCAGAACGGGCAGTCCTTTGTGTTCGGAGGCGGCGCTTCCGGCTTACTCTTAAACCTGTTGATCTGCTTGATCACCAGGAAGATCGCGAACGCGATAATGATGAAATCAATTACGGTGTTCACAAACAAACCATAATTCAGCGTTACCGCACCTGCTTCCTTCGACGCATCCAGCGTGGCCAGGGATTGTCCTTGCAGAGTGAGAAATTTATTGGTGAAATCGGAATTGCCCATCAACAATCCCAGTGGAGGCATGAGCACATCGTTGACGAACGAGGAGACAATCTTCCCGAACGCCGCGCCGATAATAATCCCGATTGCCATGTCCATGACATTACCGCGCATCGCAAATTCCTTGAAT
>DKBB01000290.1 GCA_002451015.1 Acidobacteria bacterium UBA6911 | reverse complement strand
CATTCGGGACCTCGGAGTGTTGTGGTGTTATGATGTTAAAGCAGCCGACTAGTTGCGGCGTTGTTGATTTCACGAAGGCTGTTTGTTACCAAAACGGCTGATGGTTTCAGGGCGCAAGGCCGGAAGCCTTGAATTTATAAATCGATTGCGGGAAAAGGCCGGGGATGAATGGCAGTTGCGAGTTTGGGGGCAGAAGCCCCCATGAATTTTTCCTTAGGAAGAAGCTGCTCCGACCTACGATCGGAGTGCTTCACTATAAGGTCTGGTCACGCCTTCATCGCGTTTTCGCTACCGACTGTTTTTATATTTGATTGGCCGCCTCGATTGCCTTTCTGACTTCGTTTCTGCGCCATTCCTCGAACTCGAGGCGTTTCTTCGGCACCTCTTCGTCAGAAAATGCTTTCAGGGCCATGTCGAACATCTCCTTCATCTCATCCCTGAATTCGGGGTGGCTGAAAATATACATGCTGTTTTTTCTGATCCCTGCCAGGACTTTTTCTCCGACCTCATCAATTCCCATACCCACCTTGTGGATCTCGGGTAATTTGTCCATCATCAGCTGGTTCTTGGCGGTATTGTCTGGAGAACCGAGTCGTGGCGGGCGCACCTTTTCGCTTTCATAGATCTTGCTGTTGATTAATCCAGGACAGAAGACGGAAACCCCGATGTCGGATTTATAAAGGCTTAGCCGGAGGGCTTCGCTCATGCCGCGCACGGCGAATTTCGACGCCGTGTAGATACCCACAGCCGGACTCGGCAGAAAAGCTGCCATGGACGCGGTATTGACGATATGTCCGCCCTCGCCGTGCGACAGGATACGCGGTATGAACGTTTGAATGCCATTGACCACGCCGCCGAAATTAACCCCCATGACCCAGTCCCAATCATTGTAGGTGCACTCTTCAATCGGAACGAAGAGATTGATTCCCGCATTGTTGCAGACAATGTGGACCTTGCCGAACAGCCTTTCGGTTTCATCCGCAGCCTTTGCAAAAGCCGTACGGTCTGTAACGTCCAGTTCGATGGCATGGACATCGGGATTGTTGTTGAATTGAGCCATGGCCCGGTCCAGGTTGTCCCGGCGTATGTCGGCAATGACGACCTTCATTCCGTTTTTGGAAAAGATCCTGGCCATACCCAGGCCGGCACCGCTGGCACCGCCGGTAATGAATGCTGTTTTCCCCTCTACGTTTTTCATTTATTTTTCCCCGATGAGATAATGTCGCCGGTTTTCCGGTAGCCGCAAGGATTACAGCCCGGCGAGGCCTCAGTGCGGCCGGCATGCCGGAATCCGTGTTTCAGGATACTGGAGAATTATAACTTCAGAACTCCTGTCATGCTTGGTTAAAAACATCGTAAAATATATGGCCCCTCGATAGAGGACCGGAAGTCGATTGTGCCGCGCGTGTAGTGGATATCCTGTCCCGGAGCGGATTTTCCACCGACGGTGGGCAGAGATACCGATTCGTGGTATCTATTAAAAGCGAGTGAACAGGATTCCCCCGGGGAGACAAGCCTATGCAAAGATCTCTAACGAGAAATATACCCGCGATCGTTTTTGGGGCTCTGATAGTTTTATCTGTGGCAGCCGTGTTTGCCGCCCAGTCGGACCCGACAGTAGAAAAAAGAATTGTGGATTATCTCAAAGCACACATCGAGCCGGGGAAGCCGGTCGTTGTTTCCGAACTTGTAAACAAGGTTTTCACAAGCGAAGAAGAGCGAAAAGAGCTTGAACGGCTGTTCAATATTTTTTTCAAGATCCCTGTTTTTATCGTTGAGCATAAAGTCGCGACCGATCGGATTCCGACACTGGATGACATTTCCCGACAGTTTAACCTGCGCGTTGCGGGAGAAGCGGATTTGCTGCTGACGATCATGGAAAGCGATCCAAGGATACCGAAATTCCTTACGCGGGATCCTTCCGGGGGAGAAATCCTCAGTGTTAATATCGAGGCCGTGAAGAAGGACAGGCGATTCAGCCAGGCTGTCGAACGCACTTTGGCCGGATGGTCGGGGAAGGTGATTCCGGATTTCAGCCTCGATCTGTTCGAAGGAGGCAAAATCACTTCCGGGGAACTCCTGGGTAAAAACTACCTGATATATTTCTGGTTTTCCGGTTGCCCTCCATGTATGAAACTTTCCCCTTCCCTGTCAAAATTACAGGATAAACATGCCGGGGAGGATTTTCGGATCCTGGCTGTGAACGCCGATCGGGTGCTTGAACTGGACACCACAGATCGGGAACGGGCTGAGTATATCCGCCGCCAGGCGCTCGGTTTCAAATTTGCGCACCTGAATAAAGAAATGCTGGAGAGATACGGGAATATCAGCGTCTACCCGACCTTGTTTCTGGTCGACTCCCGGGGCGTTATCCGCAAACATTACATTGGATACCAGGAGCCTGAAGTCCTGGCATCGGATATCGGCCAGATTCTGGGCGAGTAATTGGTGACAGGCTAGAANNAATTCTAGCCTGTCACCAATTTCGGGAGGGCTCCCTGGCAGGAGGAGCCGGATCCGGCAGTGCAGGCGAAACAGTGGCCGCGGACTACGATCTCACGCTGTGCGAGTTTTTCGAAGTCGAAATTTTTTATGTGCATTTCCATGCCGTCCGACGGGGACAGATCCAGCACCTGGTTGAAGTCGCAATCGAACAGCCTTCCATCGACACCGACCGAAAGAGTCGTGCGGCACATGACATTTGAAACTGCCTCGCTGTTGAAGGACTGTTTGAGAAGATTGATGTAATCAAGGAAATTCCCGCTACGTTTGAGAAAATCCAGGTAGCGGCCGACAGGGCAGTTTGTCAAGCAGTAAAGACTGTTGAATTCCACTCCGTAATCCTGCCGCAGCCTGGACCGGTATTCGCCTTCCAGCGCCTGCTGAGATGCGGGCAGGATCGCTCCGACGGGATTGTGGACAAGGTTAAGAATCCGTCCCGTGCCGGGATCGCCGTATCCACGCGCGTTCAGTTCTTTCAAGGCGGAGACGATCTTCTCGAAAACGCCTGTACCCCGCATGCGGTCGGTTTTCTCCTGAAGTGGGTTGGGCAGCGACACGACGACCTCCACGCCGGTGTCGGCGTAGATGTCCAGAAATCTACGGTAAGGATCTTCAAGAAGTATCGCTCCATTGCTCCGGACCAGCAGCCTCTTTCGGGTCTCGGAGGCTTCCTTCAGGAACCATTCAAAATGGGGATGCATTTCCGGCGCTCCGCCTGTAATGTCCAGGGTAGTGATTTCCGGCCGGGCCGCTGCCCGCAGGCAGGCTTCCATGTTTTCTCGGCTCAATTCCTCGGTCCGGTCTGCGGAGCCTTCGACATGGCAATGACGGCAGCACAGGTTGCAGCGGCGCGTGATATTTATCTGGAGCACATTGATGGATTGCGCCCGCAAAGGATAGGCCGCGCATACCTTCAGTCGGTCCATAAAAGAATCGGATCGATCCATTTGGTCGAGCAACTCGCGCTGTTCCCGTAAGTCCATCACATTTCCTTCTTTTTAACAATTTTACGCATCTGGGTTGCATGCACAAGAGTGTCGCCCGCTACCATGGCCGCGCCTACATGGATCGCTTCCATCATTTCATCGTGTCCAACCCCGAGGGAAAGGCACTTGTTCGTGTATGCATCGATGCAGTATGGGCAGTGCCGGACTGTAGCCACCGTCAATGCGATCAGTGACTTTTCACGTTCCGTAAGTTTACCGGCGGATGTTGCCGCATCGTAGTATTCGAAAAACTTTTCTCCCTGCCTGGACGCGTATTCGGCGATATTGGGAAAATCCTGAAGATCGTCTGTTTCGTAGTACTGTCGGCTCATACAGGTGTGTCTCCTTATCTGAATTAAATATTGAAGATTGAAATTTGAAGATTGGGTCCGGTTCGGTTAGTCTCGAACATTAAAGACAGATCCCGTTATGATCTCAGATTTTTGATGCGCAAGTAAGAGCAATCCATTTCTCGAACCACTGTAAATTCTCATCCATAAAACAAAATTCTCTATTGTTATCCTGTATATAATCTACAATCATTAATGTTCAATCTTCAATTATTTGTGCGATTGCCGGTATTCCGGTAAAAACGTTCCAGTTTAGGAAAGGGAACTCCCAAGAAAAAGCCGGCGATCATTATCTGGTTGATCAGGGTGGTACGCACAATCCCCAGGCTCTTCCAACGGCGCGCTGAGGTCAGAACCGGCTTATGGAGAGTGACAATCCGGCCGCGCCGGCGAAGGCGCCCGACCAGTTCAAAGTCTTCCATAATCGGAAGAGGGGAAAATCCCCCCTCTTCGACGAACACCCTCTTTTCCATAAACAAGCCCTGGTCCCCGTAAGGGTATTGGAAAATGGAAGATCGAATGTTTGCCATACTTTCGATCAGACGCATCGATAATCCGGAGCCGTCCGTTCGGAATTGAAAGGAGCCCGCAACCGTGCGGGCGTCATCCAATGCGTCCCTTATAATATCCGCATAGCCTTCCGGGGCAAGTGTGTCGGCATGCAGGAAAAGAAGCAGTCTTCCTTGGGCGTGAAGGGCGCCTTCATTCTGTTGCATTGCCCGGCCACCCTTGACCATCATGACGACGGCACCGGCTTTGGCTGCAATATCCCTGGTGGCATCTCCGCTTCCGCCGTCGGCTACAATGATCTCAGCGGCAGCCTGTCGGGAAAGATATTCCAGTGTGCGTCCGATAACGGCTTCTTCATTGTATGTCGGTATGATTACGGAAACCTCCGGGTTTCCCTCCAGAAAGGCATTTGAGCGTGTGTCATTCCGAAGCGATGCGAGATCTTCAGGCCGGTCAATATCCAGCAATACCGGCAATTCCAACAATGTCAATCCCAGATTCCGGACAGCCGCCCGGGTCCGGTCGCATACGCATCCGCTCCCCCAGCCCATATTGCCGAACAGTTCCGGATGGTGGTATTTCATCCCTATAAGGTAATAACCGCCGTCTGTTGCAGGGCCTAAAACGGCATCATGATTCTGCAATCCGATCAGGGCCTTCTCCAGGATTTCGGGGGAGAGGTCGGGTATATCGGAGCCGACGGTAAGGACGTGTTGCGCTCCCCTTCGAAAAGCGGATTGGAAGCCTCTCAGCATGCGGCTGCCGATATCACCTGCGGACTGCCGAATATATTGAATATCCCGCCCCAACCAAGCGCGGAAATCCCTGCGGCGGGCACCGGCGTAACAAACTGCGATCTCTATATCATTGTATTCGGATTTTCTGCGTATCGAGCGGACGGTTTTCAGAGCATACTCGGTCATCCGTCGATGCACTCGTGCAGCCTCTATGGAACCCAGTGCCGGAATCAACCTGGTTTTAACCTGTCCCGGGACCGGGAATCGTGTGAAGATCAGGATCGTACGGGACATATTCAATACTCACGCGTCTGGCTGGTGAATCAGGCGAATAAATTCAGTGAATCGACCGACTGGTTTTTCATCGATATGTTGATGAAAGATTGAAGATTCCAAATCAAAGTCTCTATATTCTTTTACCGCCGGCTACCGACTGCCTCTTTGGCGTTTCAGCCACCATTTGAACAGAGCGGCAATCCGGGGAGTCAACCGGTTACGGTTGTACGCAGCGGCGGCACGGCGGATTACTTCGGCCTGTGTCGGATAGGGGTGAATGACATCGGCGATGGTTTTAAGGCCGATGTTGCCGGCCATGGCGACGGATATCTCGCTGATGAGGTCTCCGGCATGGGCGGCCACGATTGTGGCGCCGACAATTTTGTCAGTCCCTTTCCTGACCAGTATCTTAACGAATCCTTCCGTCTCTCCATCCACAACGGCACGGTCCACTTCATCGAGAGCGACCTTGTATGTGTCCGTTTCGATATTTCGAGCCCGTGCATCTTCCTCATAAAGACCAACGTGGGCGATTTCCGGATCGGTATAGGTGCACCAGGGCATGTTCAGGGCACTGAGGCGTTTCCTGCCGAGGAATAGCGCGTTTTGCACCGCGATGCGTGCTGCGGCGTCGGCCGCGTGCGTGAACTTCCAGTTCATACAGACGTCGCCCGCTGCGTATATCCGGGGATTTGTCGTACGCAGGAAATCGTCCACCCGGATCCCCTTTGCCGTATCGAAAGCCACACCCGCATTGGAAAGGGAAAGATTTTCGACATTGGGTCGCCGTCCTGCTCCGACCAGAATTTCATCCGCTTCGATCACCCGTTCCCCTTCCTGCGTGCCGGTGATAATCCGTTTCCTTTCCCCGGTTTCCTCTACGCGAATCACATCGGCCTCGAGCAGAACCTCGATCCCTTCCCGTTTGAAGGTATCCTCGATTATGGCGGAGGCCTCCATATCTTCCCGGGGCAGGAACCGTGTGTTTTGTATAACGGTTACCTGCGATCCCAGGCGCCGGAAAGCCTGGGCAAGCTCGCACCCGATGGGCCCTCCTCCGATGACCGCCAGTCTGGGTGGAAGCTCCGTCAGATCGAATATTGTTTCATTGGTACGGAAACCGGACTCTGCAAGTCCTTTGATATCCGGACAAACGGGGGATCCCCCTGTTGCTATGACGGCCTTGCGAAATCGCAGCGGTATGCCCCGGACCGTTACAGTCTGATGATCCTGAAAAGAGGCTTCGCCAAAAAAAACATGGACTCCCAGTTCGCTGTATCGACGTGCGGAGTCGTTCCGGCTGATTCCGGCGCGCAGGCGCCGGAGCCTTTCCATCACGGCAGGGAAATCGGAGGCCGAGGCTTCGTGGGGCGTCAAACCGAAACGGTCCGCAGAAGCTGTTTGCGCGGCCGCTCGCGAGGAACGGATAAGGCACTTGGACGGGACACAACCGGCATTCAGGCAATCGCCCCCCATCAGGCGCCGTTCCACCAGGGCCACCTTTCCCCCAAGCGCAGCGCAGCCGATAGCGGAAATAAGCCCGGCGGTTCCAGCCCCGACAACCACCAGATTGTATACGGGTTCCGGTGACGGCGGGCTCCAATCTTCGGGATGGACCTGATCAAGAAGTTTAAGATTATGCGTGTCAAGCGGCATGCCGGCATGTTCCCGGAAGGATTTCATTATGGACGTTTCCTTTCCTGTCCCGGCGCGGGACGCATGCGTTGTTTCAGCGCACGCCGTGCGATACGCGTGATGATGATCGTAATAGCCGCCGTGGCAAAGAGACCGACGGTATACATTGCCCATTCCGCGGGTGTCCGCGCCTGCCCGGTACGGTCCCGGCCCAGTTCTGCCAGGCTGCCGGCAAGAGAACCGATATATACGTACAGAATGGTGCCCGGGATCATTCCGATCCAGGAAGCAAGTATGTAATCCCTCAGCGAAATGCGGGTCAGGCTGAATGCATAGTTCAATAAATTAAATGGGAAGACGGGAGACAACCGGGTAAGACCCACGATTTTCCACCCTTCACGCTCGACCGCCTGATCCATAGCCTGAAAGGTTGTGTTCGATTCGATTCGNNGATCCCTTGACCACGCCGAATACTACCCCCGCTCCTAGGGTGAGGATCGTACCGGGCACCATGAGGACGGTGGCAATCACATACAGGATGAAAAAAACAATCAATCCTGCCGGTCCCGCGTTTTCAATCCATTCCAGAGAGTCTCTCAACATCTGCTGCAGATTGTAGTGGCGGGCCGCAAAAATTAAAAGGACCACTGTTGCAAACAGGAGAAGGAGTTTTATTACTGAACCGGCTTTTTTCGAGAGGATTTTGGTTTCTCCCTTATTGTGAGAACTTTCGTTCATGGTTCCATTTTCAGTGGGAACGCCGGGTTATTCACCAGTGTCGCGGTTGGCTGAGACCTTCCTGCATCCCGTCCCAAAGAAAAGATATGCAGGTTTTCGGGTCTGCAAAGTTTAACAGCGAACTTATCAAGGAAGTGTAGCATTGTTTTGTGCTTGTGAGAAATCCGGGCTGCTTCTGAAATAGCTGTACTTTTGATCAGGAATCAATGCATTGTTTTGCGAGGGTGATTGCAATGGGGGTAAAAATATCATCCATTCGCAGCGCCCGGTTTCGAGGTGCGGACAGTATACGCATGGATAACAGGCAGATGACTGAAGGCAAAAACACGGTTGAGGGTTACGCCTGGATTGTTTTTGCCATTGTGCTTTCAACCCAGATCATTGCATTGGGATTCGGGATGGTCTGCATCCCGCCTTTCTTAACCACGATCGCCACAGAATTGAAACTTTCCTCCACTCAAGTCGGTCTGGCTTGGGGCATGATCGGCCTGGGCGCGTTGATCTTCTCAATTATAGGAGGATTGATCAGCGACCGCATCGGCTTGCGCTGGGCCGGCTTCTGGGGGCTGCTGTTTATGTCCTTGTCAGGGGCCATGCGGGGCTTTGCCCGGGACTATCTGTCATTTATTGTCGCCATGTTCCTCTTCGGCGCTGCGGTCGGGTTGACGCGTTTGAATTTCCCGCGTGCATTGAGCCAGTGGTTCCCCTCTAAAAGGCTCGGGATGGTGAACGGCATATCCGGCTCGGGGGCCGCTTTCGGCGCCGCTGTGTCCATGGGCGTGAGCGCCAGTATCCTCGGGCCGCTTGTAGGCGGATGGCGCAATATCGTGATTCTATTGGGAGGATTTACCTTTCTGCTGGCCGTTTTGTGGATCCTGCTGATCCGGGAAAAAATAGCCGACAGACACTCCGTAGCGGGTATGACCGTCGTATTCAAGGGATTGGCCTATGTTCTGCGTTCGAAAACAATCTGGGTGTTAAGTTTTATCAGCCTCCTGCTTTTCGGCCATGCCCAATCCTGGACCAGCCACATGCCCGGGTTCTTTGAAACCGGGTACGCCATGACGAATGCCGCCGCCGCCCGGCTGGTGTCCCTCTCCCTCTTCGGCGCCGTTTTCGCTTCCATTATCGGCCCGACAATTTCCGACCGCATCGGTTTGCGCAGGCGGGTTATGTTGGTCGCCTGTGTGATCGGGGGAGTGACGAACATCCTGCAGGGAAGCTTTCTCGGTCCTGTTTTGATTATCATTCTGCTCGTCATGCCTTTCGGCGTAGGCTCGATCAGTCCGCTTCTTTTTACCGTGCCTTTCGAATTAAGGGGGCTCCGTCCCGCTATCGCCGGATCCGCAGTGGGCATGATCTTTGCATTCCAGAACCTGGGCGCGTTCATCTACCCGATTCTGTCCGGGAAACTGATCGATCTATTCGGGCCGAATTACTACCCCTATTTCTTCGCCCAGGCGCTCGTTTTTGCCGTCATCTTCATGCTGGTTTTACGGTGGCTTCCCGAAACCGGATCCCGCGCAAGTGTTTTTGAAAGGGGGCAGGAGAACTAGACAGATCCTCTTCATAGTTGATCCGTTTCCCATGCCTGAGTATGATGGTTTCCGCCTGTTTCCAGCTCTATTACATATCACGAATCTGAAAAGGAGATACCCAATGCGGATGAAAATCATGCCTGTTGTTGCCATTGTATTTCTGCTGTCCATGGTTATGGGCTGTCAGACGCAGGAATCCTCAAATGCGGAAATCCAGAGCCCCTGCGACAGGGCCTGCCTGGAGAACTACGTCGATCAATACATGGATGCGATGCTGAACAATGAACCCAGAGATACCCTATTTACCGAAGGCTGTATATTCACGGAAAACGGGGTGCGGCTGCCGCTGGGAGATGAAGGCCTATGGGCCGGCATGGTGGGGAAAGGATCCTATAAATTCTATGTCCCGGATATCGAAACCCGGCAGATCGGTTTTTTCGGGACCGCCAGAGAGGAAGCTCAGGAAGCCGATGGCGAACCGAGACCTGTAGCCATCGCGCTCCGACTGAAGATCGAAAACGAGCGCATCTCCGAAGCGGAACAGATTGTGGTAAGACCGGAGAGCAATCTTCTGAATCCCGAGCTGCAACCAGGTCCTTCGGCTGCCGAGAGAATCGAATTGATGGGTGAAGAGCTTGGGAACCCGCACCCGATTTTCACCGCAACTATTCCGAAGGAAGAGCGGCCGACCCGTGAGGAAATGATCGAAACAGCCAATTACTATTTTACCGGAATGCAGAAAAACGACGGCAAAGGCATCCGCGATACAGGCACCTACCCCTTTACCGACGATTGCGAACGGTACGAAAACGGCGGCCGATCGACAAACGTTCCGCTGGCTCCCGGACAGCAGATGCCGGACCCTCTCAAGGAGACGGTATATTCGTCCCACTGGGGCTGCAAGGAGCAGTTCGAGTCCGGCCTGATCCATTTCGTGACGCGGATTCGCGATCGCCGCTTCGTAGCCGTGGATTGGGAACGCGGGGTCGTGTTCAGTTTCTGTTTCTTTGATCATTCCGCCGGGAAATCGCGCCACTTTACAACCCCCGACGGCCGTGAAGTGGTGGAAGGGCCTGCCGAACCCTGGACATGGCAGGTGGCGGAATTGTTCAAGGTGGAAAAGGGCAATATCCGTCGGATTGAAGCTATTTTGCAACGCTGTCCCTACGGGATGAACTCCGGATGGAGCTCCTACGAGGACGGCCTGTCCGATAAAATTCAGATCATAAAGTAGCTGCTGTTTTGTGCAGGACCTTCATTTTGACAAACAGGAGGCGGTTATGGGNNGTGGCTCCCCCAGGGGAGGTGCTACGCCCCGGTCACCTGGGACGGGAGATCGGCAATGTCGAACTGATGATCCATTTCTACCACGATCTCCTGGGCCTGGGACTGCTAGGCCCCCGGAGTGCCCCGCGCCCGTTCGGAAGCAAGCATACCAACCCGGCGCTGCTTGAATTTGTAGAACTGGGGCAGGGGGTGCCGAATCCGATGGATGCCAGGAACCGTGCCGTCATACTTCCGATTCCCGGGACATCGACCTCCGAAGGGATGGACATGGCGATCGAGGCCATTGAAATTAAGAATATTGCATCCCGCCCCTACCGGCCTGAGATGAGCGACCCTGGCGCGTCCCATATCAAATTTATGGTGCGCGACCTGGATAAAACGATGGCTGTTTTGAAGGACGAGCTCGTACCTGTCATTACCGCCGGGGGCGAGCCGGTGACGCTTTCGGGCTATCCCGGAATTGAGGGGAAGATTCGGGCCGTATTCGTGCGCGATCCGGACGGGTACCCGGTGGCATTAATGGAAGTGACGCCGCCTCCGGCATCCAACGCTCCGCCGGAAAGCAATATCCTTGGAGCCCGTGTCTCCATGGTTGTGGACGACCTGGAAACGACCTGTCGCTGGTTTCAGAACCTGGTCGGTTCCGACCTGCAGTTCTGGGTCAGCCCCGAATACATGGGTGATAAAAACTACGTAGATTGGACCGGTACCCACGACCGATTTCGGATTGCGATGGCATTGATTCCCGGATCACCGGTGGTGATGGAATTCATCGAATACAGGAACCATCCTAAGAACTTCGTGCGTCCCCATATTCAGGATCCTGGCACGGCCCATATTCTGTTCATGTCCAGGGATGTCGATATCGTCATGCCGCGTCTCAGGGAGGCCGGTATCCATACACTGAGTTCAACAAACGCACCGGTTTTTATCAGCCCGACAACCCGTGCTTTCTTCATACCCAATCCGGACGGATTCTGGGCCGAATTCATGGACCACGGAGTAAAGAAAAAACCCTAGAAAAATTGGTGACAGGCTAGAATTNNAATTCTAGCCTGTCACCAATTTTTATATTGCGTGGTAGTTGTCTTTGGCGTCGTAGATGAAGAACGAGGTGATGATCGCGACTGCCAGGACGATGATTCCGGTGGCTGTGAAGCAGAAATGAAACCCCCATTTTTCTATGGCATAGCCGCCGATCGGAGTGAAAATTGCCCCGGTGTACTGCATGGTGGAGTAGTAGACGCCGAAGATCGTGGAACGGTTTTTCGCCGGAGTCTGGCTCATGATGAACACTTCGGTGACCGGCATCCGGACGGCCATATTCAAGCCCTGCAGGAACAGTACAAGATACAGGGTGGGCCCCAGACTGACATAATTCAGTGCATAAATGATNNCCGGCCAGTTCGTTGGAGGCGCCCAGTTCATCGGTCATGTAGAGGGTAAGGAAGGACAGGATCGACATGCCGGCGCCGCCGCCGATGATAACCATGGTTAAAAATGCAATCAGACGGCGTTTATAGCCCGGCTGCGGCGGCTTCTCTTCGTTGATTTTCTGTTTTACGCCCTCCACATGTGCCCGGGATGTTTTTCTGCCAAGGTACATGTAAAAAATCAAACCGAATACTATGGTCGGGATTGCCAGCGCAAAGAAAGCGCCGCGCCATCCCCAGATGCCGGAAACGGCGGCGGCAATAATCGGAGCCACGAAGAAGGAACTGTTGCCGCCTATTAGGTGCAGCCCCAGTGCCCGTCCCCGATGTTGAGGTTTTACCGACGCTGAAATCAGGGGTGTTGCCGCCGGATGGTATCCTCCGGACGCCAGTCCCATAAGAAGCAGGCATAGGAGCAGCATAATAAAGGACTGGGAAAGCCCGACAAGTATTCCGGCCAGGGCAACCCCGATGGTTCCGATTGCAATAAGAAGTTTCGGGCCAATGCGGTCCGCCAGCCACCCGGCGGGAATCTGCCCGGTCGCGCCTGAAATCGCGAAAGACATCGGTATCAGGGAAGCCTTTGTATAGCTTAGTTTGAACTCGTCGCGCATCGCGGGCAGAAGCGGCTGCGGCAGCGCGGTGAGGAAATGGTGCGCGGCGTGGGCCATTATGAAAAACGGCAGTGTTTTGACAAAAAAGGTTCGGCCTTCGGGTTCGGTCTGTTTTGGCGTCGTTTCCATGGCGCGATACTATAACATTCGATCTTACCAAATCCCGCACGGTTTCTTATATTCCGGCTTCTATTTCAAAGAAAGAGTCTCCGCAAGCGTAGTAGTTTCATCGCCGGTTTAATATTTGGGTGTATACTCCCCGTGAATTCCTTTTAAACCCATGTGCTATTCATAGAGGAGCCCCTATGACTTTTAAACATGCAAGCGTTTTGATAGCGGCACTGATCATGATCATCGGCGTTGCCGCCTGTAGCGCACCGTCCACAGTTTCAACCATGGTGGAAGTTGCCGGAGGCACGATTGAAGGTGTCGAGGAAAACGGCATTTTTTCCTTTAAGGGCGTTCCCTTCGCCGCGCCGCCGGTCGGCGACCTGCGCTGGAAATCGCCGCAGCCCGTCGTGCCGTGGGAAGGCGTGAAGAAGGCGGACAAATTCGCCCCCGGCCCGATGCAGGACACGGTATTTGGAGCCGCATTGGGCGGTGTTCAGGAGATCAGTGAAGACTGCCTCTATCTGAATGTCTGGACGGGCGCGAAGCAGGCGGATGAAAAGCGGCCCGTGATGGTCTGGATCTACGGCGGAGGCTTCGGTATCGGGATGACCAGCACGCCGACCTACGACGGCACCAACTTTGCCAAGAAAGGTGTCGTGCTGGTGAGTGTCGCCTACCGCGTGGGTCCCATGGGTTTTCTGGCGCATCCTGAGCTCAGCGCGGAAAGCGGGGCAGGTTCCGGCTGCTACGGCATCCAGGATCAGATCGCGGGTCTTAAATGGGTGAAGGAGAATATCGCGAATTTCGGCGGCGATCCTTCCAATGTGACGATCTTCGGCGAATCCGCCGGTGGGATTGCTGTTTCCATGCTGACTGCCTCTCCTATGGCTAAAGGCCTCTTCCATCGGGCCATCTCCGAAAGCGGTGGATCGATGACGCCTCCCCGGGCTTCCCTCAAGCAGGCAGAAGAGCAGGGTAAGGATTATCTAAGCAAGCTTGGAGCCGACGACATCAAAGCCGCCCGCGCACTCAGCGCTGAAGAAATCCAGAAGAACACTCAGGGTATGGGCAGCTTCTGGCCTGTGGCCGATGGCGCAACCATTGCGACGAATCAATACGAACTGTTTGAAAAGGGCGAATTCAACGATACGCCTATTCTCGTCGGCACAAATTCAGATGAAGGAGGCCTGTTCGTCAATCAACCGATTACCAGCGAAGCCTTTAAAAAGAGAATACAGAGTCAATACAGTGCAGGTGCGGAGGCTATTTTAGAGGCGTATCCGCATGCCACGGACGCTGAAGCTCTCCGATCCAACAAGGACATTATGCGCGAGACCGCCTTCGCCTGGCCGACCTGGGCCTGGGCCACACTCCAGTCCCGCAATGGCAAAAGCAAGGCCTTCGTCTATTACTTCGATCACCGTACTCCCATGTCACCCGACGGTGCCGGTCATGGCTCCGAGATTGCCTACGTGTTCGGCAACCTGGCATCGATGGGACCGTTGGGCGCCGGATCCGATACTCCGGAGGACAAGGCACTTTCGGAAATGATACAGTCCTACTGGATCAACTTCGCTACAAACGGCGATCCGAACGGCCCGGACCTGCCGGAGTGGCCGGCGTTCGATGAAAAAGAACAGATGGTAATGTTCATCAACGAAGATACCGGCGCCAGGAAGCATCCGAACCTCGACAAGATCCTGGCGTTCGATGCGTATTACGCCAAAATGAGAGAGGAATCCAAAGGGGAAGAGTAATCGTTAAGGAACCATCAGGCCGTCTATAAGGCGGCCTGATGGATTGCAACCGGCTGTTATTCAATCCGAAAACGAAGATTCTATAAATCCACTATTCTATATTTCCATCACAATCACAGGCGGGCAGAGCGGTTTTCTTTCCATTCATACGAATTCGACCTGCTGGTGATCCCGGAAGAAGATGACAGCGAGATTGATGCCTAAAAGGGGAAAAATCAGCATCATCAGCGGCGAAAATATTACCGAGATGGTAATGATGCCGCTTGTAAGGAGCAGGTAGATATAGAACTTCAGGGGATCGCTGGCCTGTTCCTTGAGCTTCATCAGCTTAATGGCCATCATGATCATGATGGTTCCCCCGACCAAACAGGCTACTGTCAGCCAGATAATAACCAGCACAGCCAGGAATATTTCCGCATTGGGGGCGCCTGCCGTCAGCATCTCGATTCCGCCTAATGCCGCGCCGCTGATCTGCATAAAAATGATCAGGACAATATCCGCCACGATCAGATGGTCAATTTCATAAAAGTTATAGTGGTCATGCAGAAGGTCCCGAAACTTCCATACAACATATATATTGATTACCGCGCCGACAATATCCACCAGCGTATGCAGCCCAAAGCCCGGCGGAGTAATATTCATCATTTTGGCAGGGATCAATGTAAATACGAAAAAACAGATCAAGGAAAGCGGAACCATTCCGATACTGACGATTGCCAGCCACCCGGCCCTGGAATATGGATTCTCACTCATAATCGGCGTCTCCTCAATGTATGCGACCTCGACTGGTCCGGTGTTGTCATACAAAGTCCGGAATATACTCAAGCAGATCCGCGGGCTGGCATTGCAGCTCACGACAGATCCCTTCCAGAGTGTTGAACCGTATCCCTTTCACTTTGCCTGTTTTGAGCAGTGAAAGGTTCGTCATTGAGATACCCAAACGTTCGGACAGCTCGGTAAGAGACATCTTTCGTTTCACCAGCATAAGGTCGAGATTTATTTGAATGGCCATGCTGTGAAGTATAAAAAATTATTTAAATAATGCAAGGAATATTTTATGTATTACATAAAATAATTTAAAGGAATAGTAAAATAAATTCCGGAACCTGATCCTGCGGGTCTTTGTGCGTGTACCGTGAATGCTGGCAATTTTCAGGGGTGATTTTCACTTGCTGTAACCGTAAAGGGCCATTTCCGTCCGGATGAAAAGCCGGTCTTCCGCCGCCAGTGGAGTGGCATATATTCTTTCCATGAAATTGTGTGTGGAGATTACGTGCCAGACCGGCTCGCCGGTAAGAGTGCTCACGGTTCCCTGTTCGGCGGCGAAAAACACCTTGCCGCCGGCGTTCAAGGGAGAAGTGTAATAATTTCCTATCGCCGGCAGCCGCTTTTCCTGCAATACCTCGCTGGATGCGGCGGGGCCCTTCGTGACGATGCCGCCGTCCTTAACCAGCCAGAGGATACCTTTGTCGAGGAGCGGTGTGGCCACACAGGAGGTGCCCCGGAAGTTTTTCCAGACAAGGACGCTGTCGTTCTGCTCGCCGCCGGAACACAGCGGCATAGCGTTCCCATTCCTTCCGGTTCAGATCCCTGCTTTGATCAATGTCCGTTTCATTCGAGGCAGCAGAATAAAGGCTGTCATGTAAATATTGAAGGATCAGTCGAAGAAGTTTCTTAGGGCCTGATAAAACCTGTCGTTCAGTTCGGCTGTTCTGTCTGCGGATATCGTCAGTTTTTCCGCATCGAACCAGGGCGCCTTTAAATACAGTTTCCGGTTCATTTCAACCTGAATCCAGGGAAGGGGATTGTTGCCGTAATGCCGCGTGATATATCCCCCGGCAAAAGGTTTGTTGACGGCCACGTCTTCACCGTCCAGTTCGAAAGCGTCGATAAGACAGGATTTCAGCTTCAGGACCTCTTCATCGGGCGCGGATGCGCCGAAACGGTTCCCGAGACAGAACAGGGGTCTTTCCTTTCCGGTATCCGGCGATATGGCAGGCCCGGTCTCCGCCATCGAATGGCAGTCGATACATAACTTAAAATTGTGTCTGTTTTCGCGGATCAGCTGCCGCAGCCGGCGGTGAAAGGGGTGATAATATTTTTCAAGAAGATGCGATGTCTCCGATGGGTCCGGTTGCCGGTTTTGTTTGAATATTATCTTCCCGAAACAGGTGTGGCTCTTGACCACACCATCGGGATTTTCCGGCGGCAGGTCGGAAGGGGCGCGCCCCGGATCGACAAATGTTCGGGCGATATCCGCTTTATGGACAAACAAAACTTTTTCCTTCAGGTCGTAAATGTCCTGGGTGAAGCCGTCGATGTCTTCGAAAATTTCCTTTTCCCCGATCTCCAGGCGGTCCTGCAACTCCCGGGGAACCCGGTCGCCTCCGTGCGGTATGGATAAAAGGACGGGCAGAGGATCCACTACATGCCTCCTGCGGTGCCGTCTCTTCTTACTTCCGCGGCGCCCTGAAATCCCTCGCGCGTCTGGCACTTCATGACCGAATGGATGGCCCCGAAATAAAAATCGTAATCCGATTTTTTTTCAATCTGGTACCCCATCTCTTCCATGTAGGAAACGATTTCAGGGTTGAATCGATTCGCCTCGATGCTGACCTTGCCCCCGAGCGAGCAGTGCAGACGGGGCTTTTCTATCGCCTTGTCCATGGATGCCTCTTTGTCCAGCATGTTTGTCAGGAACTGGGCGATGGTTGAGTAGATTCGCTCGCTTCCGGGGCTTCCGGTTACAATCCACGGAGTGTTCTTATAGAAAATAATGGAGGGCGCCACGGACGTCCACGGCGTCCCGTTCGGTCTCAGGTAGTGAGGGTGACTGGGATCGTTGACATCCAGCGCCCGAATGTAGTTGTTGTACAGAAATCCCAGGCCCTCCGCTGCCGTTCGTGAACCGTAAGACAGTTCTATGGATTGCGTGATTCCGATTGCATTGCCTTCACTGTCCATGGCGGAAAGATGCGTAGTTTCCCCGTCCGCCTCTTCCTGAGGATCGACCAGCGGCAGGTTCGGATCAATCCTGTCCCGGATGGACTTTGCCTGTTCCTGGGCGAATTTCCTGTTGATCATCTTTTTGTCCGATATCTGAAAGAAGGTGTTCGGATCGAACGGCCGCTGAGTTCGGAAGAGGAACGCCTTTCTCAGAGACTCGGAGAAAAAGTGATAGAACTGGGGCGATTCCTGGCGAATGACCTTGATGGGAAGCTGCCGAAGCATCATCATGACGAGAAGTAGAGTCCTTCCCGCTGCCGGGGGCGGCGCGGACAGGATGGAAACGGACCGGTAATGCCGTTTGAGAATCTTTCTTTCGATCGGCCAGGGCATCATGGCGAGATCGTCCGCGCGAAGGAATCCTTTATTGGCCTGCATATCGTCGTCGATGCGTTTGGCGATCATTCCCTGGTAAAAAGACCTGGGGCCGTGTTCCGCAAGATAAAGGAGGGTGTTGGCCAGATCCGGCTGAATAAACAGGTCACCGGGCTGGTAGGGTTCGGCGCCGTTCTTTAAAAAGTATTTCGCGCCGCTCTTTGAAGGTATCTTTAAAAAGTTATCCAGTTCCCGTTTCTGCAGACTGTGCTGCAGCTCCGTAATGCGGTATCCCTCCGATGCGATTCGAATCGCCGGTTGGAGGATATTTTTCCATTCCAGCTTGCCGTATTTGAAATTCAGGTATCCCATGACCGCGACCGTCGTCGGAATGGTGGTTGCCCGGTAGCCCTTGCTTCTTTCTCCCTTGCCGAATTTGCTGATATGGGCAAGAGAAGGAACGCGGGACGAACCGTCCAGGGCGATGGTCTTTCCCCTGAAGTGAAGTATGCAGGCTGACTGCCCGCCAAGGCCGCTCGACTGGGGTTCGCAAACTCCCAGTGCAAGTGCGGTCGCACAGGCGGCATCCACGGCATTACCGCCTTTTTGAAGCATTTCCACTCCGGCCTGCGTCGCTTCCGGGAATGCCGAAGCAACCATTCCGTTTGGTGCTGCAGCGAATTTATTTTTTTCATCAGAACGGAACTTCTCTTCAATTTTCGCGAGGTTCACTAATTTTTCTCCAGTCCGATTTCCAGCAGTGTCAGGGCCAGAAGCGCCGACCGTTCCAACAGGCTGTGCCTCAGAATATATTCTTCGCTTCCTTTTATTTTCGTTCCAATCGGTCCCATCCCGTCGATCATCGACGTATCCGGATCGGCAAAACATATGTCTGCGGAACTCCAGCGGTGGGCTTCCACAATGCGGACATCCAGTGTCTGGCCGATTTCCCTGATTGTTTCATACAAGCCGCTTATCGCTTCATTCTTGTTCATGGGAGGCCTTCGTATGCCCCCGTCAATCTGGAGCCGGATTATTCTGCGATCTTTCGCCGTCACGGAACTTTTAATTTTTTTGTCGATGCCATTCATCTGATCCATATCGCTGAATCGGATGCTCAGGAGAATATCCGCATTGGCGAAGTGCCCCATTATGTTGGATTGAAGATTCATTTCCGTCGGAACGACAACCAGTCCCTTGGCCTCATCGGTCATTCCCGTCCAGTTGCTCAGGATCCTGGTAAGGATATTGACCGCCCGGGACACGTCCTCCGCATGGCCTTTCTCTTTCATGCTCATCGAGCAGCTGTAAACGGCCGCCCCGGAACGGGAGGACACGACCGTTCCCTCCAGCCCGCCGCCCTTCAATCCTATAATGTGTTTGGCGGCGCGCGTTTTGTTCTGCACAAGATTCTGACTGATCTTCCCCTGGAGGGTGTCGTCCGTCGTGAGAAGAATGCCAATTTTCATCTTTCGGAGCATTCTCACGAATCTCAGAGCCTGAAGGGCCGTGATCATGACCGCCAGCCCCCCGATATTCTCCCAGACGCCGGTGCCGTAAATTCTCTGTTCCGTTGCCTTGAAGAATTCGCGTTTGGCGAGGGTTGTCGAATTGTCGAGATGGCAGAGCAGTAAAATGTCGTAATTTTTGCCTCCGCAGTTGTTCAGGAACAGGATGTTGCCGACTTCTATCTGGGAATAGACCTGGTGTTCGAAGCCGAGAGCGCTGAGGTCTCTTTTGATTATGGAGGCGAGATGATTCACGCCGTCGACATTGCGGACGTAAGTGTTGGTGTTCACCATCTCTTTCAGCGTTTTCTCAATGGAGTCCTTCCGGCTGCTGATATAGGTCCGGATGCGGGTCGGCAGGGGAAGTTTCGGGCTTAAACCTTTGATATCTGCCTCTTTATCGACCAGAGTGCTTCCCGCGAAATAACGTACGGCCGCCACGTCCAGAATTCTATTGATTAAGGTATTGTAATCGTATCCGGCGACAGCGGCTGCATTGACGTAGGCTCCGGTCCTTCCCAGGCTGGCCATCGAGTTTATTTCCAGGAGATAAAGGTTTTCGTTTTCGTCCATCCGGATGTCGACTCGGGAAAAATCCCTGAGCTGCAGGGCGTTAAAGGCCTGGATGGTGTATCCAACCATTTTATCCGCCAATTCCTTCGAAATCGGTGCAGGGCAGATTTTTTCCCTGGGTTTCTTCTTTTTGTCTTCGACGCTCTGTATGGCATCCGGATCCCCTTCGAGATCGATTTCAAGGACCGGGAACGCTTCCGGAGGATTGTTCCCGAGGAGGCCAACGCAAAATTCTCTTCCCCGGATAAACTGCTCTACTAGGGCCTGCTGTTTGAATTCCTCAATAATGAATTTGACGGCATCCCTCAGGTCGGTTTCGTTGTCTACTATCCTTAAACCGTAGGAAACGGCTTCCAGTTTGGGTTTGACGATAACGGGGTATTCGACGCTGGCCATATCCTCATCCGCTTTGGAGAATACCCAGAAGCCCGGGGTGGGGATGCCGCTTTTCTGCATAAGCACCTTGGTAATGACTTTGTCCAGGGCCAGGGCGTGCCCGGACGGGGTCGATCCGACGTAGGGGATGCCGAGCATTTCCATCATCGCCGGCAGGTGGGTGTAGCGGCTTTCCCCCTGTATGCCGTAGGCCATGTTGAAAACCATGCCCATTCGCTCCCCTTCCATGACCCGGGGCATGAAATCCTGCAGCTGTTCAATGACATCCATGTTCCCGTCGATGACGGCGACGTTGTGCCCCCCCTGCTCCAGGGCTTCCGCCACCAGCCGTACGGTCTTTGGATTGTATTTCTCCTTGTTCTGCATCCCGAACTTGTTGATGACCCCGGTTCTGTCCTTGTTGTGGATAATGGCGATTTTCATGACGGGAATCCTTTTAATAAATAGACAAGATATACTGTCTGTATTCAGTCGTTTACATGCATTCTCAGACGAGAATGCATACATTATCTCAATATCGCGGTACAGAATAAAGACGGGATTTCCCTTTATTGGCGCCGGTTGGGAATTTGTTTTACATACCTACAAGAATAGTATGATAAATAGTGTAGGCAACGAACACGCTAAAGGTTATCTTTTGCGTCGCTTCGAAAGGGATATTATATAGGTTGCCACTATGACTGCATTTCTCGACTCTGCGACATACACGTGGGTGGTCCTGCCCTTGCTCATCGTTTTCACCCGGATTATTGATGTGAGTCTGGGGACCTTGCGAATCATTTTTATCAACAGAAACCTTAGGTATTATGCCACTCTTAGCGGATTTTTTGAGGTACTTATCTGGCTTCTGGTTATACGCCAGGTCTTCCAGAAGTTGGACAGCCCGTTGTACCTTGTCGCCTATGCGGCGGGCTTTGCAGCGGGCAACTACGCGGGTGTAGTCATTGAAAACCGGATATCCATAGGCCGGGTCGTTATCCGTATCATTACACGCCAGGAAGCCGACACCCTCGTCTCTTTCCTGCGATCCACCGGCTATGGACTCACTGTTGTTGATGGTGAAGGGGCAACGGGACCTGTTAAGATCATTTTCATTATTATAGAACGTAAAGCCATTGAATCTGTCGTGGAAATGATCAAGAAATATAACCCCAACGCGTTTTACTCTATCGAGGATGTGCGTTTTGTAAGCGGTGCCGTAACTCCCAATCGTCTGCCCGTTTCCCGCAGATGGACCCATTTCCACTCCAGAATGCGGAAGAAGGTATAACCCGTCAGCCAGTATGAAGGTAAAATAGAAAACCAATGCCAAGGATTGAGAAGGAACTCCTGGCATGTCCGGAAGACGACAATGGACCTTTGATGAAAACCCGATAGATTTCTGCCCCGAATTAATTGAATCGGAGAATGAACCGGATACACGGCATGGTTTCAGAAATCCCTGCTTGAGAACCGTAGGAACACAAAATGAATCCGTTGAAACTGAATATCCTGCCACAGCCCGATGACACAACTTGCGGCCCCACATGCCTGCATGCGCTTTACCGCTACCTGAAGGATGATGTTTCGCTGGAACAGGTGATACGCGAGGTCCAGACACTTGACGCAGGAGGTACTCTTGCAGTCATGATGGGGAATCATGCCCTGGATCGCGGGTACAAGGTCACTCTGTTCACTTTCAATCTGATGATCTTCGACCCCACCTGGTTTCAGCCAAAGGTGGATCTTGCGGGCCGTCTGAGATTAAGGTCAGAGGCCGCTTCAGATGAAAAACAGCGATTTGCCATCGGGGAATACATCCGTTTTCTCGAACGCGGAGGCAGAATCGCGTTTGAGGATTTAACGCGAAGTCTTTTAAGGCATTATTTAAAGCGCGGAATTCCAATTATAACAGGTTTGAATTCCACATATCTGTACCGCACGATGAGAGTTTTCGAAGATGTTCATGATGATGACATCCGCGGTGAGGTCGTGGGCCATTTTGTGGTTTTGTGCGGCTACGATCAGGACAGCCACAAGGTAACCGTCGCGGATCCCTATGAAAAAAATCCCTATTCAGACACCCATTATTATGAGGCTGACCTGGACCGTCTGGTGTGTGCCATACTTCTGGGAATCATGACCTATGACGGGAACCTGCTCATTATCGAGCCTGCCAAAAGGAAAGTTTGAGTGACGGCAATATGAAACTGCTGCTTGTTGTTTCGAATGTAAAAAACTGGCCCCTGAAGATTCCGAATCTTGAGGTCGTTTCAGCAAAGAAGTATATAACCGAACCTGTATTTTCGCGAATGACGGGAACCCGTGTATTCAATGTCGCACGACTCTACCGCTACCAGGAAATCGGCTACTATGTATCCCTCCTTGCAGAAGCGCGGGGGCATCGGCCGGTCCCGAGTATTACCACAATTCGTGATCTCCATACGCCCGCCATGGTCCGGCTGGCGAACGTGGAATTGAACGGCCTCATTCAAAAAAGGTTGCGTTCGATCCGAACGGACCGCTTTAATCTCAGCATTTATTTTGGGAAAAATACCGCCCAGCGTTATGACGACCTGTGCCGGGAGTTGCTTAACCGGTTTCACTGCCTGTTCCTTCGGGCGGAATTCGTTCGCGGGGACGACGGTTCATGGGATCTTCAGAATATCAATCCCATAGGGATGGCGGATGTTCCCAAAAGCCATTACGGATTTATTCTTAAAACGGCAAAATCCTATTTTGCGGCGACCGGGTATCGCCGCCGCGCCAGGCAGTCCTTTCGCTATTCCATGGCGATTTTGCATAAACCGGACGCCGAAAACAGCCCCTCCGATTCCCGCGCCCTGGGCAAATTTATCAAAGCAGGCAGGAAAATCGGCATTGAGGTGGATCTGATCACGCGAGAAAATTTCGGCCGTCTTGGAGAATATGACGCTCTTTTCATCCGGGAAACCACCTCGGTCAATGACCATACCTTCCGTTTCGCCCGTTACGCGGAAGCGGACGGATTGGTTGTGGTTGACGATCCCCAGTCCATCATTAAATGCGCCAACAAGGTTTATCTCGCCGAAATGCTGGCGCACCAGAGGGTGAAAGCTCCCCATACNNGCAATGCTGGAGCGGTCGGAATTGATCATTGCCCAGAAATTTCTGCCGACGGAATTTGACTGGCGGGTAGGAATACTGGATCGCCAGGCATTGTTTGTCTGCCGTTATTACATGGCTCCGAACCACTGGCAGATCATCCACAATGAAAGGCAGGGCGCGAGGCGGGAAGGCAAGGTCGATACAATATCCGTCGATCAAGCCCCCTCTCCCCTGATCAAAACGGCTCTCCGCGCCACCAATCCTATAGGAGACGGCCTTTATGGCGTGGATATCAAACAAGTAGGGTCCCGTTTTTATGTCATGGAGGTGAACGACAATCCCAATATCGATGCCGGTATAGAAGACGAGATTCTGAAAGACGCGCTTTACGACCGGATTATGGGCGTGTTTTTAAGCAGGATTGAGGCCCGCAAGAAGGGTTCTCCTGGAAACGGTTCCTCCAAATGAGCGACTCCATTCCTGAAACGATACCGGCACTGCGCCTCTTTGAGGGCTTCGGCGTAGAACTGGAATATATGATTGTCGACCGGCGTGATTTCCGGGTCCGGCCGATTGCGGATCAAATCCTTCTCGACGGTCAGGGAAAGGTTGCCAGTGAACTCGAGCAGGGAGCGCTTTCCTGGTCCAACGAACTGGTCCTGCATGTCGTCGAGCTTAAGACGAACGGTCCGGTTCCAGAACTTGCCGGGCTGCATAGAGCTTTCCACGAAGACATTCTCCGCATCAACGAACGGTTGAATCCTTTGGGTGCCCGATTGATGCCTGCGGCCGCGCATCCTTTCATGGATCCCGACAGGGAAACGCGGCTCTGGCCGCACGACAGCTCCGACATTTATAAAGCCTTTGACGCCATTTTCAACTGCCGGGGGCATGGATGGGCGAATCTCCAGTCGGTCCACCTGAACCTGCCGTTTCACGGGGACGAAGAGTTCGCTCGGCTGCACGGTGCGATCCGGCTTGTGTTGCCGATCATTCCGGCCATCGCCGCCTCTTCTCCTTATCTCGACGGCAGGGAAACAGGATATCTGGATTCCCGCCTGGAAATGTATCGCAAAAACTGCTCGAGGATTTTTTCAGTGACCGGGCATGTCGTACCTGAATACGTCAAGGACATGGATGAGTATCGAAATAAAATACTGCAGAGAATATATGATGACTTGTCTCCGTTCGATCCGGATGGGATTTTGAGAAATGAATGGGTGAACGCTCGGGGAGCTATTGCGCGTTTCGATCGCAACACGATCGAAATCCGGGTCGTCGATGTGCAGGAATGTCCGAAATCCGATCTGGCTCTGCTTGTTGCGCTTTCGCACGCCGCCAAGCATTTCACCCTTGATGGCGATGCCCTGAACCGTGGCGAAGGTCTGGCGGAGGATCGCCTGGCTTCCATAATGCTGGACACGATCCGGGATGGAGAAAATGCCGTCGTCTCCGACAAGGCCTATCTGTCCTGCCTCGGATTTTCCGAGAGAAAGCTCCAGGCGGCTGAAGTCTGGCACGGTTTGCTCGAAACTATGCGAGAAGTCCCGGATTCCTGCCGCCAGGTGCTGCAAGTAATCCTGGAAAGAGGCACCCTTGCAAGCCGGATGAAACAGATTACGGGTGAGTGCAACAAGGAAAACCTGCTGAAAACATGCGGAGCCCTTTGCGAATGCCTGGAAAAAAACCAACTTTTAATACCGTAAACCACCATAACCGGATTGTGGTCACCTGCGAGCATGCCGGCAATGATGTCCCGTCCGCATACGGAGGCCTTTTCCATATCAATCCGGGGATTCTTTCGACGCACCGGGCTCTGGATATCGGTGCGCTGGCATGTGCAGAACGCATTGCTGCTGTTTTGCATGCCCCCGTCTTTTACTGCACCACCACCCGCCTGCTGATAGATGCGAATCGTTCCCTCCACCACCGGAAGTTGTTTTCCGAATTTTCCGGACCGTTACCGGGGCATGATAAAGAATGGTTGGTCCGGAATGTCTACCTTGCTTACAGGAACCGCGTAGAAAAGCACATCCGTGCCCGGATACGATCGAAAGTTCCTGTTCTGCACCTTTCAGTGCACAGCTTTACTCCGGTATTGCAAGGAAGAAAAAGAAATGCCGATATCGGTCTGCTGTATGATCCCGGTCGCATCGAAGAAAAGAATTTTTCCAGATCCCTGCAGATTGAACTGCGGCGGCAAACCGGGCTCTGCGTGCGGTGTAATTACCCCTATCGCGGCCGTTCGGATGGGTTTACGACCGCATTGCGCAGAATCTACGACTCGCATCGGTATCGGGGCCTGGAGATCGAACTGAATCAATCCCTGCTTGGCAGGGATAGCCGGAGACCAGCAGAAATCGCAGATACATTCTGTCGTGCTTTGCTTTCCATGATCGATGCGGGCACCCGGGATGGGCGGTAAGCCTCCTGCATATTAATGGAAGGCATTTCCCTGTTCATACGAGGCCGTCACTCCCCTCCGGAGGCGTGAATTACAAGATAGACGATTGCAGAAATAATGGCTGCCCCGGGCATTGTCAGTATCCAGGCGACTACAATATTGCCGGCGATCCCCCATCTGACGGCCGACATGCGGTGCAGGGACCCTACGCCGATAATGCCTCCGGTAATGGTATGGGTTGTCGAAACGGGAATAGCTCCCAGGGAACTTAAGATAATAGAAATGGCCGCAGCGGTTTCCGCACAGAATCCTCCTACGGGAACCAGTTTGGTGACTTTTATACCCATGGTATGCACGACACGCCACCCTCCAAGGAGCGTCCCCAGGGCTATAGCCACATGACAGGATAGTATTACCCAGAGCGGCACATTAAATTCCTGCTGCCAGCCGGCCGCGACGATTACCATGACGATGATGCCCATGGTTTTCTGTGCATCGTTGGCGCCGTGCCCCAGACTGAACAAAGCGGAAGAAACCAACTGCCCGACACGGAAAACGCGATCGATACGTCGCGGGGCCCAGCGACGAAAAATCCAGGCGACAAGAATGGATAAAACCGCTCCCAGCAAAAATCCGACCAGTGGCGACAGAACGATAAAAGTGGCAATTTTTGCGATACCGTTCCAGACAAGCACCTTTGCTCCGCCCTTGACAAGGCCTGCGCCTATAATGCCGCCTACCAGTGCATGGGAAACGCTGATGGGGAGACCTATAATGGTGCAACCGTAGGTCCAGATAATGGCTCCTGTAAGAATGGCAAAAACGAACCAGAGTGAAAGGATTTCAGGGAGTACAATCCCCTTTCCGATGGTTTTGGCTACTCCCACACCGAACCCGAAGGCGGCGGCCATATTGAAGAAAGCAGCCCAGGCAACTGCCACCCGGGGCGTCAGCACTCTCGTGGAAACGATTGTTGCGATGGAATTGGCGGCATCGTTCATCCCGTTTAAAAAGTCGAACAGTAGCGCCAGTACGATGAGAAGGATCGCGAAATAGGGGATGTAGGTAATTTCCATAGTCGGCGTTCGTGTTCTTGTGCCTGTGAACGAGGCCCCCGTCCTGCTGCAGCAAGGGCAGAATTTTTGTGTCGGACTCAATCGGACTGAAAACCGACCCGTACAAATTTACCGGTCTTCGGTAAAAATTACAAAGCTGCGGTATTCCGCTCAGGCGTTTTTGATCAATATTGTTTCAAAGATATTGGCAAGATCCTCACAACGATCTGTAGCCTCTTCAAGGCTTTCGTAGATTTCCTTTGCCTTTATCAGATAGAAAGGGTCGGAAGTTTCTCTGAATAAACGGGCAAGGGATTCCCGCAGCACGGTGTCCCCTTCGTTTTCAAGGCTGTTGATCTCCACGCAGAGTTGCAGAATCACATCGTGGTTCTTCTTTTCCCGGAGCATGGACAGGGCCATAGAGATCTTCTCAAAAGCATTCCGTATGATAACAAGCATACGGTCCGTGTTTACAGGCGGAGCGGGAAGATCGTAGAGCTGCATGCGCGCACTAGCCTTTTCTATGTGATCCATGACATCATCCATCCGATGCGTAAGCATCTGGATGTCTTCACGGTCAAAAGGCGTTACGAATGTATTGTTCAGCAGGTTGAAAATTTTATGGGCGATTTCGTCCGATTCATGTTCCACCGCCTTGATCTGCACCTGTAATTCGCCGAGTCGCGAATATTCTTTAATCAGCAACTCGAATAATTGCAAGCCCCGACCTATGGACGCCGCCTGTTGCTCGAAAAGTTCAAAAAAATAATCTTCCCTCGGCAGGAGTTTCTTTAGCATGGGTTGAGCCGTCCCGGAATGAAGTCCAAAAGGTTTAGCAACACTCAATATAAATGACTTGATGAAACTGTCTGCTGGAATCAGCTACAATTGTATTATATTTATTTAAAATATGCTTCCCAAGATAATATTTATCCTTCCGTGTACCGGGAACGCTGAAGATTTGGGTCCGTCGCAACCTGGAAATAACCGTCGAATCCACCGGACATTAAAATAGTTGGACGAGGAAGTTGACAGATTTCATCGGGCATCTTAATTAATCTTACTGATAATTTCTGCAAATCGATATAAAAGAGATAAAGCGTTGATAATGCTTAAGTTGTAGGATACACGGTGCGTGAAAAAGGAGGTCTGTGCCATGAATGTGAAGCCCTTGCATGATCGAATTCTTGTCAAGAGAATGGAAGAAAAAGAGATGGTTCAGGGAGGAATTATCATCCCCGATACGGCAAAAGAAAAGCCGATGGAAGGGAAAGTCGTCGCTGTCGGACCGGGCAAAGTGCTGGAAGACGGGAAAAAATCCAAGATGGACATAAAAAAGGGAGATCGGATTCTCTTCGGCAAGTATTCCGGAACGGATATCAAGATTGAGGACGAGGAATACGTCATCATGCGTGAAGATGACGTCCTGGCGATTATTGAAAAAAAATAGCCGAAGGCAATTCCCGTCAAAGCATGTAACTAACCCATTAAAAGGAGCTGGTGCAAATGGCCGCAAAAGAGATTATTTATGGCGAGAGATCGCGTCGGGCATTGGTTCAGGGCGTCAATCAACTTGCCAATGCTGTGAAGATTACATTGGGCCCCAGGGGGCGCAATGTGGTCCTGGACAAGAAATTCGGTTCTCCGGTTATTACCAAGGATGGCGTTACGGTTGCAAAGGAGATCGAACTGAAAGATGGGATTGAAAATATGGGCGCCCAGATGGTTCGGGAAGTGGCCTCTAAAACCTCTGATATCGCAGGGGACGGCACCACGACCGCGACCGTTCTGGCTCAATCCATATTCCGTGAAGGGATTAAAAATGTTGCCGCCGGCGCCAATCCCATGGCACTGAAGCGTGGAATTGAAAAAGCCGTAGAGGCAGCTGTAGCCGAACTTAAAAAACTGAGCAAGCCCGTAAAGGGAGATATGATCTCTCAGGTCGGCGCCGTATCCGCCAACAATGACAAGACGATCGGGGATATTATCGCGGAAGCCATGAAGAAGGTCGGCAAAGACGGCGTCATTACCGTCGAGGAAGCGAAATCGATTGAAACTTCCCTGGAGGTGGTTGAAGGACTGCAGTTTGATCGAGGGTATATTTCACCCTACTTTGTGACCGACGCCGAGCGAATGGAAGCTGCATTCGAGAACTGTCTGATTCTGCTGCATGAGAAAAAAATCAGTTCTATGAAGGATCTTCTGCCCCTACTGGAGCAGGTGGCGAAGAGCGGCAGCCCGTTACTGATTATTGCGGAAGATGTTGACGGAGAGGCTCTGGCGACGCTGGTGGTTAACAAACTGCGAGGGACTCTTAAGGTTGCGGCTGTGAAAGCCCCCGGGTTTGGCGATCGGCGGAAAGCGATGATGGAAGATATCGCGATTCTCACCGGCGGGAAAATGATATCGGAAGATCTCGGTATTAAATTGGAAAATGTCCAGATGGCGGATCTCGGCCGCGCTAAAAAGTTAACAATCGATAAGGACAATACCACTATTATCGAAGGGGCCGGGAAGCACTCCGATATTGAAGGCCGCGTCAAGCAACTGCGTGTTCAGATTGAAGAGACAACTTCGGATTATGATCGTGAGAAACTGCAGGAAAGGCTTGCGAAACTGGTCGGCGGTGTTGCGGTCATTAAAGTGGGTGCTTCTACGGAAACTGAACTGAAGGAGAAGAAGGCTCGGGTTGAAGACGCAATGCACGCTACCAGGGCTGCGGTAGAGGAGGGTATTGTACCGGGTGGCGGAGTGGCGTTTATACGCTGCCTGCCTGCCTTGGAAAAAGTTTCGTTGGAAGGGGATGAGGCCGTTGGATGTGGAATTGTAAAACGGGCAATGGAAGAGCCTCTGCGCCAGATTGTTGTCAATGCGGGGCATGAAGGCGCCGTCGTCGTGGATAAGGTGCAGGCCAGCGAAGATATCAATTTTGGATTCAACGCGTTGACGGAAGAATACGGGGATCTGGTTAAAGACGGCGTTATCGATCCCACCAAGGTTGCCCGCACAGCTTTGCAGAACGCGGCGTCGATCGCGGCTTTGATGCTCACGACCGAGGCCCTGGTGAGTGAAATCAAGGAAGAATCGAAAAAAACTCCTCCGATGCCCGACCCGGATATGTATTAACGCCCATGGAAGGCGAGGTGATGTAATAGTCACCTCGTCTTCTGAAATGTCTTCATTAAAACCTCCACATATTAAAGACTGGAAAATCAGGCTGATTTTCTACAGTCCCGATTCCATTATTCTCTTCATTCTCCGGAACTTTTCAGACAGGATAAAGCCAAGTCATAATTCCTCAACCAGACTCAAAGTGAGGAAGAAAGGCGGTGCCCATGGTTGAGAAGGAAGCATTACTGCCTATAGTCCAGAAATACTTCGAAAAAGACATCCTGGGAGCGGCTCGCGCCCTTGAGATGATGACCGAGGACGAGGCGGCTCAAGTCCTGCAAGCTTTAACCGTTCCTATGGCGGTCAAGGCATTGCAGAATTTACAGGTCAGCTATGCGGCCGCGCTGTTGGAAAGTGCAGATGCATCCCTTTTTGAAGAGGTTTTGTCGGCCCTGGATCCGCAATATGCCGCAACTCTCTTTATGCACCTGTCCGAAGAAGCCCGGGAACGCCTCCTGGGACACCTGCCCAAAAAACTCAGGTCCCAGGTAAAGGAACTCTTGACGTACCCTGAAGACAGTATGGGGCGCCTGATGACGACCCGATTCCTTTCCTTTCATAAGAACCTCACCGTGCAGGAAGCTATCGAAAAGATTAGAAGCCTGGCCAAGAAAGGATTCCCTGCATCCTACGGATATGTGATCGATGACAAAAACCACCTTGTCGGCGTCATGAATATGCACGACCTGATGCTGGCTTCGCCTGAACAGACGCTGGAATCGTTTATGCGGAAAGACGTTTTCTCCATTCATTGTCTTGTAAGCCGGGAAGAGGCGGCGGACGGACTCTCCAAAAGAAGGTATTTTGCCGCGCCAGTGGTAGACGGTCAGAATCGTATTCTCGGGATTATAAAAGCGGAACAGTTGATTCAAGGGATCCAGGATGAAGCGACCGAGGATCTCCAGAAAATGTTCGGTGTCGGGGGGGACGAAAGGGTCTTTTCGCCGATGATGCTTTCTATAAAGAAACGCCTGCCATGGCTTCATGTCAACCTGGCTACGGCTTTTCTTGCCGCCGCCGTTGTGGCTTTATTCGAAGACGTTATTGCAAAAATTACCGTTCTGGCAGTGTTCCTGCCCGTAGTGGCGGGCCAGGGGGGAAATGCGGGAGCCCAGTCCCTGGCGATAGTAATGAGGGGACTGGTGATGCGCGAAATTCCAAAACAAAAAATCTGGAGGCTGATTCTTAAGGAATCCTGCCTGGGAATCATTAATGGAGCCATTATAGGCACGGTTACGGCGGCGGTAGCCTGGTTTTGGAATGGGAATCCCTACCTGGGACTTGTGATTGGATTGGGTATGCTGGTAAACCTGTTTTTCGCCGGATTGGCGGGGGCTTCCATCCCAATTGTCATGAAAAATGTGGGATTGGATCCCGCACAGAGCTCCAGTATTATTTTAACTACAGTAACGGATGTTATAGGTTTTTTTGCCTTTCTCGGTTTTGCTGTCGTGTTTCTGCAATATCTCGTTTGAACAGGAAGTTTTATGGGAGGCATGAAAAAGGCTTTCACCCTTATTTAAAGGATGGCGGAAATGCTTAACATAAGAAATATCCTATTTCCGACGGACTTTTCCAACTGTGCTTCCCAAGCCCTGGAACACGCTCTATTCCTGGCCAGATATTTCAATGCTAAGCTCCACCTGTTCCATGCGATAGTCCTTCACCAAAGGGATCCTCACAATCCTGAGTTTCATTTCCCGGATTTGAAAGCGCTTCAGGATCAACTGAAAAAAATGGCCAGCGATAGTATGGATGGGGATTTGCGGACATCCATGGAAAGCGAAAAAGAATTGGATATGACAATGGAGGAGGCGTGGGGGATATCGGCGGACAATCTGATTCTGGAATATTCGGAGGAGCATAAAATCGACCTGATTGTAATGGGAACGCACGGCCGACGCGGCTTGGGTTACATGTTTCTGGGAAGCATCGCCCAGGAGGTGGTTCGCAAAGCGTCCTGCCCCGTATTGACAATCCGCGAGTCCGAGAAACCCAAACCGCCTGGAAAGACGGACAGGATTCTTTCTCCGATAGATTTTTCCGATCACTCCATAGTGGCGATGCTGATGGCCAGGGAAGTCGCCAGGCTGTACGGCGCAAAATTGCAGGTTTTGCACGTCATCGAAGAAACAACCCATCCCGCTTTTTATGGAATCAGCAAAGAGATCGTCTGGGGATTACGGGCCGAGATCGTCAACCGGTCTGAAAAGGAATTGCATCGGATCTTTAATCAATACAAGGAGCCGGAGATTGCGTGGGAGTTCAAGGTTATCGCAGGGCATGTTGCAAATGAAATACTGGAATACGCTCTCCACAACAAGGTCGATCTTATAGTCCTTGCTACGCACGGTCTTTCAGGGCTGAAACATTTTCTTCTGGGCAGTGTCGCCGAAAAGGTAATCCGCAGGTCCCCTTGTCCCGTTCTGACCGTTAAGCCTTTCGGAGCGACAACGCCGCTTTAATCTTTCCATGGATTCTCGCCGGATGGCATTGGGGCCACTCCACCCGATACATTGATTCCAGAGGTTACCAGGCAAGTTGGTAAGAGTTGTCACGTGTTTATCGCTGAACAATAAACAGCAATATGCTATTGTCTGCCGCAAACCTTTCCGATGGATACGGAATCAAGCTATTGAGGCATGTGGGATTCAGCTGAACCGCCAATGTCCGGTTGCTTCCAGGCAGAATTTATCCAGCTAGCGAGAATAAATAGAGAGTTCCCGATACGTAATGAACGTCCGTCGCTGTTTATTGCATAGACGTAAATACGGGTTAGGGATTGGAGAGGAAGAATTTGTCCGCCAGGAGGTTGCATTGATTTATATGGATTTTTTATGCCCTTCTCCGTATAGAATGTGCTGTAAATAAAGATTGAATCAATTAGGGTGTATGTTTGAAGATGGATATTTCCAAAATCATTCATCTGCTCGGCGATATGCTGGGGCAGGTCATCTCCGAAATAGAATCTCCCGAAATTTTTAATGTCGAAGAACACATCCGCGCCGATGCAAAGGCGCGGCGCGGAGGGGATGCCGCCGCCGCCGTCCGGTTGCAGGAATCGATTGCGTCCATGCCTTTAGAGCATGCCCGGCCTGTAGCATCCGCCTTTACCGTTTATTTCGATTTGGTGAACCTGGCGGAAGAACGCGTAGATACGGACCTGTTGATCGAGCGCACGAACGAAGCCTATCCACAGCCGTACGACGAATCGATCGGAGCCGCTGTGGCAGCCCTGAAACAGCGCGGCATGGATTCAAGAGATATGGCTCGCCTGCTTGAAACACTGTCCGTTGAACTGGTGCTGACCGCGCACCCGACCGAGGCGCGGCGCCGCACCATACACTCCAACTCCCAACGAATCGGGCATCTCCTCAGGCAATCGATGGAGAAGACCCTGCCCCTGAATCAAAAGGAGCGCGTTCTCGCCGCATTGCACGCCCAGATCGTCCTTTTATGGATGACCGACCGCGCCCGCACTGCAAAACCGGCCGTGACCGATGAGGTGCGCACCGGACTGTACTTTATCGACAGGACTATGTGGGAGGTCATCCCGCGGCTCTACCAGGACATGGAAAACGCCCTGTCCGTTCACTATCCGGGGTTGAATTGCGATCGCCCCTGGTTGCGCCTGGCTTCGTGGATCGGCGGCGACCGGGACGGCAATCCCTTTGTGACCGACGAAGTGACGGCGGAAGCGTTGCGGCTGCATCGCGGCCTGGCAATCGAAAAGCACCGCATCGCATTGCAGGAACTGGCGCGCCATCTCAGCCTCAGCGTCCGTCGTCTGCCTCCGCCTCCCGCTCTTAAAGTCTGGATCGACAGCCGACGCCCGCTGCCGGATCACGTGTCCTACATCGAAAAGAGATATGTGAATGAACCTTATCGCCTGGTATTTTCGCTCCTGGCCGCCGACCTGGCGGGTGCCTCCCGCGAAGATATGACCGGCCGGCTGCTTTCCAGCAAACCGCATCGTGCGGTCGTTCAGCTGGACCGGATAATGGATCCGGTCCGAATCATTGCGTCCCATCTTCCCGAACGCCTGGCCAGAGATGAAATCCGTCTTCTGGAACATCAACTCAGGGCATTCGGCCTGGCGGCCGCCCGTCTGGATATTCGTGAAGATACGGCCAAATGGAATTCGGCCCTTGGGGAAGTTCTGCGCGCCCTCGAAATTGTTCCCGAATTCGACAACCTGTCCGATGCGAAAAGGTCGGAACTGTATTTAAGCATGCTCGGGAATCCCTTGCCGGAGCTTTCCCCCCATCCCGGTATTACTCCCGCATCCGCAGAAACCTGGGCACTGCTGCGTTTGATGGCGCGCGTGCGGTCCGTTTATGGTGAGGAACCGATTGGCACCGTCATTCTTTCGATGACCCATTCCGCAGCGGATGTTCTGGCTGTTTTGCTGATGCTGCGGTGGGTCGGCTGCGACAGGGGCCAGCCTATCGTGCCGTTGTTTGAGACCATCGAAGATCTTGAATCCGCACCGCACATTCTGGACGAGCTGTTTTCTTCTGACATGTATCGCGCTTATCTGGAAACATGCGACAATGAGCAGGTTGTAATGATCGGCTATTCCGACAGCAATAAAGACGGCGGCTACCTGATGGCAAACTGGGCGCTCTACCGGGCGCAGGAAGCCATCACCCGCGTGGCCGAAAATCATCATGTCACATTGACCATCTTCCATGGCCGAGGCGGCACGATTGCGCGTGGCGGGGGGCCGGCCAACCACGCAATACGCGCGCAGCCTCCCGGAAGCATTCACGGAAAATTCCGTTTGACCGAACAGGGTGAAATCATTGCCTCGCGATACAGCAATAAAGATCTGGCGCACCGCCATCTCGAGCAGATTGTGCACGCGGTACTGCTGGCCTCCTCTCCGGAAAGCGGCGACGATACGGATGTGCCCGGCGTTTGGCGGGATGCGCTGCAGCAGGCATCCGTTGTCGCCCGCCGGGTCTACCGTGCCCTGGTGTACGACACCCCGGGCTTTATCGAATTCTGGCAATCCGTAACTCCCCTGGATGAAATAAAGCGACTTACGATCGGCTCCCGTCCTTCAGCGCGCAGCAATGTCGGAGAAATCAATCAAATCCGTGCCATCCCCTGGGTTTTTTCCTGGATGCAGAGCCGCTTCAATCTGGCCGGTTGGTACAGTCTGGGTAGCGGACTTGGCGCGNNATTTATTCCCGCATTCACGACGAGTTTCAACTAACCCGCGAAATGGTGCTTTCAATAAGCGGGCACAGCAATTTGCTGGAAGCCGATCCAATAACCCAAAACGCCATACACCTGCGCAATCCCTATCTGGATCCGCTTAATTATCTGCAGGTAGAAATGCTTCGACGGCTCCGCGCTCTGCCTGATCCCGAGGCCCCCGAGGCCGAAGCGCTGCGCGAAGTGGTCGTTTTGACGATTAACGGCATTGCAGCCGGTTTGCGCAGTACGGGATAAGGGGGACCCCATGATGGCTGGACGCAATCCGGCATCGCACCGAATCAAGAAAAATGTTAGGTACAGGAGATTTTTGAGCGGAATTCTCCAGATGCTTCCGCCGGTTTGTTATGAGAAAGCTCCCGGTTTCATAAGAGTCAGATAAACGGGATAGGCGCATACGCCCGGGGAGAAGAGGTATGAGGAATATCGGAATCCTTGACGGTTCCGGACGCTAATGCCCTGCTGTTCTCAAGCAGGTGACTCAATCATTGACCAGGGGAAATATGCCAATGAACAAATCTGTCGCGTACTTTTCTATGGAGATTGCCCTTGACCCTGCTATGCCGACCTACAGCGGGGGTTTGGGTGTGCTGGCCGGAGATACCCTGCGCGCTGCCGCGGACCGCAATCTGCCGATGGTCGCCGTTACTTTGTTGCATCGAAAGGGTTATTTCTCACAATTGCTTGATGCGAACGGGTGGCAGACTGAAGCGCCCTGCGAGTGGAATATTTCCGAACGAGCAGAAGAATTGACGCAGCGTATTTCGGTAGAGATCGAGGGTCGCAAGGTGCTGTTGCGCGCGTGGCAATTCGATGTAATCGGCGCCTCGGGAGGCCGGGTTCCCGTCTATCTGCTCGACACCGACCTGCCAGAGAACTCCGAATGGGATCGCCGTTTAACCGATCAGCTTTACGGCGGAGACAAATGGTATCGGCTGTGCCAGGAAATTGTGCTCGGTATCGGCGGCGTGCGGATGCTTCGGGCGCTCGGCCACAATCAATTGAAGCGATTTCACATGAACGAGGGGCACGCCGCGCTGCTGGCTTTGGAATTACTGGACGAACAGGCCCAACGGGCCGGCCGCAAGGAATTTAACAACGAAGATCTGATTGTCGTTCACGACCTGTGCGTGTTTACGACGCACACGCCCGTCCCGGCCGGACACGACAAGTTTCCGATGGAATATGTTTCACGCGCGCTTGGGCGCCCGGATATTGTGCAGCACCAGCGTGTTTTCTGCTGCGAGGGCGAACTGAATATGACATACCTCGCGCTGAACCTCAGCCACTATGTAAACGGTGTTGCCAAAAAACACGGCGAGATTTCCCAGCACATGTTCGCACAATACAAGATCGATGCTATTACCAACGGCGTGCACGCCGCGACCTGGACCGGCGAGCCGTTTCAGGGGTTGTTCGACAGTCGCATCGCCGGGTGGCGGGACGACAGCTTCATGCTGCGCTATGCGCTGAACCTCCCGCAAAAGGAGATCTGGATCGCCCACCAGCAGGCGAAGGAAAAATTGTTTGAACGTGTTCGGAAGGATACGGGCACCGTAATGGATCCACATATTCTTACGCTGGGTTTTGCCCGCCGCGCTGCAGCCTACAAACGCGCCGACCTGATCTTCCATGATCTCAATCGGCTGAAATCCATTGCGGAAAACACGCGAGAGTTCCAGATTGTTTTTGCCGGGAAAGCCCATCCTCAGGATCAGGAAGGGAAGAAGCTGATCCAGAGAGTCTGGAAGGCGCGCGAAGATCTGGGAGGCAGCGTAAACGTGGCCTATCTGGCCGACTACGGTTGGGAACTCGGCCTGCTCATGACCTCCGGGGTGGATGTGTGGCTGAACACGCCCAAGCCGCCGATGGAGGCATCGGGAACCAGCGGCATGAAAGCAGCTCTCAACGGGGTGCCGAGCCTGAGCATTCTGGATGGCTGGTGGATCGAAGGCTGTATTGAAGGCACGACCGGCTGGGCGATTGATTCCACCCCGCCCTCGACGGAGGACCGTACGCCGCACGATGCCGAATCGCTTTACAATAAACTTGAAAGTGTCGTCATCCCATTGTTCTACCAGGACCGGCAAGGCTGGCTGGATATTATGCGCCATTGCATTGCACTGAACGGGTCTTTTTTCAACACACAGCGCATGTTATTGCAATATGTGCTGAAAGCATACTTCCTATAGAAATTCGCAGCGACGTATTCCATTTTGAGGGAAAAAGCCGGAATGCCCCAGCCTCTGGCTGGGGCTCCAGCCAAAGGCTGGGGATGCATGGCGGTTGGGAGTTTGGGTGCAGAAGTCCCCATGGCTTTTTCCTTAGGAAGAACCTCCGACCTACGGTTGGAGTGCTTCACCTGGGCATTGAAGTGGGCTTTTGTCCCCTAGGATTGGATACGCCATTTCTTCGGTCCTGATTCGATATTCTTCCTGAAGCGCCTGTGCCTGCAATTCTTTATCTGAATCCATACGGCCTGCGGGAGAGAGGCTCCAATCATCCCTCTGAAAACAAATGTTTTGATTTTATGCATGCGATCTTTTCTCAAAGTAGGATAAAATCTTCCTATAGGGTGTTAATACGAGCCACAGGGCGGGTGTCGAGACATCGGTTTGTAATATTGCCGGAACTCATTCCGGGCTGTAATTTAAAGGTCCCATGAAAAGTATTAAATCGTTGAGGGAAACTCTCACGTTCATTCTGGCCGGTGGACAGGGGGAGAGACTGTACCCGTTAACCCGGGAGCGGAGCAAGCCGGCTGTTCCGTTCGGGGGGCACTATCGAATCGTGGACTTTACCCTTTCAAACTGCGTCAATTCAGGCCTGATGCGCATATTTGTTTTGACCCAATACAGGAGCCTGTCCCTGGATCGGCACCTGAAATGGGGCTGGAATATTTTCTCCAGAGCCGCCGGTGAGTTCCTTTTTACGGTTCCTCCACAGTTTCGAACGACAACCAGCTGGTATAAGGGAACGGCGGACGCCGTTTTCCAGAATATTGATATCCTCCAGAAATGGAAACCCGCTCGGGTACTGATTCTTTCCGGCGATCATATTTACAAGATGGATTACAGCAGGATGATAGAAGCCCATATGCAGACCGGCGCGGCCGTTACGGTGGCAACGGTCGATTTTGAGAGGGCTGTTGCCGCCGGTCGACTGGGAGTTCTGGAGACCGACGATCAAAACCGGATTCTGAGCTTTGAAGAGAAACCTGAAAATCCGAAACCCATTCCCGGCCGGCCGGATTTGTCCAGGGTCAACATGGGAGTGTATGTCTTTGAGGCCGATACTCTTTGTAAAGCCATATCGGAAGAATCTCAACTCGACAGTTCTCACGATTTCGGGCGAGATATCATTCCGAGCCTTATAAAGAATGAAAAAATTTACGCCTATCCGTTTGTAGATGAAAACCGCAAGGAGATCAACTACTGGAGGGATATTGGGACGCTGGATTCCTACTACGAAGCAAGCATGGATCTGATAAAGACAAATCCTCTGTTTAACCTGTATGATACTTCCTTTCCGGTACTGAGCTTTGCCGATCTTCGGCCTCCGGTGAAAACCGTTTTTGCCGGTGATGAGGAAAATCGTATCGGCATTGCGCTGGATTCACTTCTCTGTAACGGATGCATCATCAGTGGCGGTAGGGTGGAACGATCCATTCTTTCTCCCGATGTCCGCATCAATTCTTTTTCGCTGGTGCAGGATTCCATACTTTTCGAGAGGGTGAATGTTGGTCGCAATGCCCGTATCCGCAAGGCCATCGTTGACAAGGATGTAAAAATCCCTCCCGGCTTTACGATCGGCTATGATCACAAACAGGACGCGGAGCGATTCACGGTAACCGACAGCGGCATTGTCATTATTCCCAAGGGCGAGAAGATATCCTAAATCTCTCTAAAATAGATATATTTTGAATCTCCCGGCGCGTAAAAATCCTTCAGGGTTGCTTCAAGTAGATAACCGTTGTTGATATAAAAATTTCGGGTGGGCTCGTACTGATTCCGCGATGAGGTCTCCACGTAAATACGATGCCCGTTCATTGCACGCATCGCTTCTTCGCTCTTTTTGAGCAGATCTTTCCCGATCCTTTGCCCGCGGAAATCCTGATCGACCGCGATCCAGTAGAGATCAAAACTGCATTGCGTTCCGGCAATCGGCCCGAAACACGCGTAACCGACCGTCCGTTCCTCCATCTCGGCGAAAATAAAAAAGTAGCCGCTTTTTTCGCCTTTTATAAGTCGTTCACCAACAAGCTCCACCGCCACTTCTGCTTCTTCAGGATTAAAAAATCCGCTTGAATCCACTATCCTTCGAATCCTGTCCGAATCGGCGGACTCCACCGTGCTCCGGTATTTAATATGCGCCGATTTCAATTCTGCTCTCCTCCTATTCAGGCATATGCCGGAAATGGTATTTCGCCCACATTCCCTTGAAAAAATTGCGCGCATTCACTCCGAGCGAACGTGCTTTGTAGCCGCCCTCCTGAACGACCAGTGTCGGGCGTCTCAACGATCCGATCAGGGCTCCGTTTTGTTCGAAATTTTTAGCACTCAGGCTCCAGGTGCCGGTTGGATCCCCTTTGGCGGTATCCAGTCCCAAAGCGACTACTAAAAACCGGGGGGAAAACTTCTCTATTCTTTTCAGGGCTTTCTCAAGAACCTCTCTGTATAAATTGCCGTCTACCTGTTCCTGTAATGGATAATTGACATTGAAACCTTCGCCCGGACCTATGCCTGTCTCGTCCGAAAATCCTGTAAAGTAGGGGTAGGCAATTCTTGGGTGCCCATGAATCGAAACCGTCAAAACATCGTTTCTCTTGTAGAAGATATTCTGCTGTCCGTTTCCGTGGTGGTAATCCACATCCAGAACGGCCACCTTTCCGTGGACGCTGAGATAATTGGCGGCAACCGCTGCGGAGTTGAAATAGCAGAAACCGCCGAACGCCCGTCGCTCGGCATGGTGTCCGGGAGGGCGCACCAGCGAATAGGCTATCGGGTACCCTTGCAGAATCTTGTCGGCCGCGGTCAGGGTGCAGTCCACGGCCCGCTTTGCCGCCAGGAAGGCATTGTGGTTCAGCGGAGTAAATGTATCGATGCAATAATATCCGGCTCGAATGGGCAGTTCGACCGGCGGTCGGGTGCCGTTGCGGATCGGGAAAACATAGGGGTATATGGATTTGTTTTCCGGCACGTTATTACAGACCCTTTTGAGATAATCGACGAACGCGCCGTCATGCACCGCCCGGATATGTTTTTCAGAGTAAACGCGCGGTTCGAAAGTCTCGAAATAGCCGCTTGGCAGGATTTCCTGCAGGATCGATTTTATGCGTACAGGAGATTCTACATAACCCCGGTCGTGGACGTGGTGAATATCATGCTTATCGTTGATAATCAAGGCAATGGGCATTCCACCGCCGCTGTAATTTTTAATAGCGGGAGCGATTTCATTTTTCGAATAACGGTAATTGCGGAACCGAACCGGGTCGTCCTTAAATGAATCGACGACCATTTCGACATAGGATTCCGGACAGACATTGCCGTACTTTCTTTCCAGGATTGCGCGGACGATTTCCCTGGCCTTTGTTCGGGGCAAGGGTTTGCCCTGGCCCAGCCCGTCGAACATCAGGTACGGAGGGCAATCGTCGCCTTCGCGAACAGGCGTTTCGTAGGCTGTATTGTTTACCGGTCGGATTCCATAACGCTCGTAAAAACGCAGACGCGAAGCATTCTGCTTGAGAACCTCTCTGTCGCGACACAATGCCGGATCATCGGGCAGGCATTCAAAAAAAATCCCGATAGTGCCCAGGGCCAGCGCCTCTTCGCGGATCTTGTCGTACAGCGCACTGCCGATTCCCCTGCCGGTTACGAACCGCGCAGCGGAAATAAAATCGAGGTAGCAGAAATTGAGGTCCGTGGCGTGCATCAGCAGGGCGAATCCCTTGACACGGCGGCTGGAATCATCGGCCACGAAAAGGATGGTCCGAAAGCGATGCTTCAGCGGATTGACAAGCTGATCGTTAATTTTGGCAATATCGTTTTCGTCCAGACCGGGGAACTGGTCGTGCAGTATTCTCTTAACCTGTTCGATAGCCTCGACGTTGGATGGAAGAGAACTGTCATAGATACTGCGTATTCGGAACATAGGAATTTCTCGTCTTTGACTACTGATATAAAAGTTTAGGTATGTTCGTCAAATTTTTCTGCTTTCAGGCATGCAGGAAGTCAGAAGCCGGAGCCCGGCCGGTTGTACTTTTGCCACGGGCTGCTGACTAAGCTTTATTTTATTTTTCAAGCGCGCCTCTTCTGCCTCCCTCATTCCTGACTCCTTTCCCTTCCTTGTGAACCCGCGCCGGAGAGTCACAAATCTTCATTACAGTATTGGTTTATGAGGGTCGTCCTATGAAAGTATGGCACTCTCAACAATACGTTCAATCATACGGCCATAGTTTAAGTTCGCACGATGAACCGCAGACACAAAACCCGCATCGGGCGAAATGCATGGATTGGCGTTGATTTCGATTACCCACGGTTTTAATCCTTGATCAACACGGAAATCGATCCGTGCGTACCCCCGCAGACCGAAAATGTCCCAGCATTGCCTGGAAATATCCCGCAGTTGTTCGAGAAGGGAAGCCTCATTTTCCGGGAAGTCGAAATTTCTTGGAGTAGAGTGGTATTCAAAAGATCCTGTTTCCCACTTGGCGTCGTAGCCTACAATCTTCGGCTTGCCGTCGGGAAATTCTTCAAAGAGAATTTCGGCAGGCGGCAGTACCTGTACCCCGTCTTCGCCTTCCAGAAGGGATAGGTTGAACTCCCGGCCGTCAATAAAGGATTCGATGAAACAGCTTCCGTACCGTTTCGATTTTTCCTGGAATACCTGTGTAAGATTCTCCCGGTCGTACACGATGGATGCATCGTCCAGGCCCACGGATGCGTCCTCCCATGAGGGTTTAACAATATAGGGGGGGGCGAAATCCATATTCGAAAGGGCCGGACGGCTCCCGGCCATCCAATCCGGCGTGGCAATACCCGCATACCGGAGACGTTCCTTGGCCAGTATTTTCCCCGTGGTGACGTACAGGCTTTCAGCGCCCGCTCCTGTAAAGGGGAGGGATAAATGTTCGAGCAACGCCGGTGCAAAGTGGATGAACCGTCCGGTGCCTGCAAGAGATTCCACCAGGTTGAAAACCAGATCGGGTTTGATACGACCAAGATCGGATTCTACCTGGTGAAGATTGAGGGTAGCCGGCAACTGGGATGTTTCGTGTCCCAGTTCAATCAGGGATTTGCGGACGGCATCAACCTGGACCAGGGCATCCTGCTCGTCTTTCCCCGACTCCGCAGAAACATCGGCATAAATTATCGAAATATTCATCGATGGACCGAAACCCGGATTTCCGGTTGTTGTGCAGTGCTGGACCGGTCACTGAGACGTAACAGCGCGCTTTCCATAATCATTTCTAAAAGGCGGACATAAGAAATTCCGGCCAGATTGCAGATTATCGGCAGATCGGAATGTTGCGGGTGAATCCCGGCCAGCGGATTTAATTCCATCAGGTTTGGAATGCCCCGGGCGTCGGTTCGCAGATCTACACGTCCGGCATCGCGGCAATTCAGTCCCACCCAGGCTTTGAGCGCGGTTTCAGCGGCATTCCGGGCCAGCGCATCGTCAACCAGGATATAGTCGACATAAAGCTCGCATTCTTCCTTGTTGGCATAGGAATAAACGTTTGCTTCGGCGTTGCTTTTCAGGACAATTTCCATAACACCCAGAACTTCAGCCCTGGTTCCCGTTCCCACAATAGCAACGGTGAATTCACGCCCGGGCAAAAAAGTTTCTACCAGGACCGGCTGTTTGTATTTAGCGAGCAGATCGCGACAGACCCGGTGCAATTCCGCTTTGCCCGCGATCCTGGATGTCGTATGGATCCCCTTGCCGGTGCCCTCCGCGATAGGTTTGGCGAATAACGGGTAAGGCAGCCTGACTTTTTCGATGTCTTCTTCAGTGCGGATTTCAGCAAAATCCGGAGTCGGAATTCCGAGATCCCTCAAAACCCTTTTGGTCATCCCCTTGTGCAGAGTAAGCGAAAGCACAAGAGGATCGGAAAACGTGTAGGGAATGTCATAGGCATCCAGGATGGCGGGCACCTGCGCTTCCCGGCCGATTCCGCGCAGGCCTTCCGCAATATTGAAAACCAGGTCCCATCGGTCCCCCTTGCAGAGCCGTTCCGTCAGGCTCCAGATATTGCCGATTCTGTCGGTGGCGTGGCCCAGGTCCTGTAAAGTCTGCTCAACGGCTTCGATGGTATCGATCCGGTCAAACTCCGCCGTTTCCTCTTCGCCATAGCCCCAATCGAGGTAGTCCTGACGAAGGTCGTAGGTTAAACCGATCTTCATAGCGGCTCATCTCCTAGAGGACTTCCGGCCTCCATCCCGTCGGGTGTCTGGCGGATCGGATCGGGATATCTATGCAGATTGCCCCTGTAATTTTTCAAAACCAGAGCGGTTCCGTCATGGCCTTGAACGTAATTCGGCAGCAGAGGAATCTTCCCGCCGCCTCCCGGCGCGTCGATCACATAATGAGGCACGGCATATCCGGTGGTATGCCCCCGAAGACCGGCGAGAACTTCCAATCCCTTATCTACAGTCGTGCGAAAATGTGAGGAACCCTGAACCGGATCGCATTGGTAGAGGTAATAGGGCCGGACGCGATATTTAAGCAGGCCCTGGTTGAGTCGGGTCATGATTTCGGCTGAATCGTTGATGCCTTTGAGTAGTACCGTCTGGCTGCCAAGGGGGATACCGGCATCGGCCAAACGATTGCAGGCCAGTGCGACTTCCGGTGTCAATTCGTCCGGATGCGTGAAATGCAGACTCATCCAGAGAGGGTGGTACCTGCGCAGCATTCTTGACAAAGCAGGAGTGATACGCTGCGGTAAAACGGCGGGCACTTTAGTGCCGATCCGAATAATTTCAACATGGTCTATGGAACGCAGCCGTCGAAGGAGCCATTCGATTCGGCTGTCCGGAAGAGTGAGCGGGTCACCCCCCGAAAGCACCACATCGCGAATCTCCCGGTGTTGTTCAATATACGCGACGGCAGTTTCCCATTGATTCATGTTGTATCCGGTTTCCATGCCGTGATTTCCAACCAGGCGCGAACGGGTACAGTAACGGCAATACACCGAGCAGAAGCCTGTGGTCAGGAACAAGACCCGGTCGGGATAACGGTGCACCAGTCCGGGCACCGGAGTGTCGCCATCCTCGTTGAGAGGATCCGCCTCTTCTTCCGGGAGGATCCGGTTTTCTTGCCCGCTCTTGACGACCGTCCGGCGGAGCGGTTGCAGGGGATCCGCGCGATCCAGCAGGCTCGCATAATAGGGTGTAATGGCCACCGGCAGAGGGCCCCTGTGTTCGGAAATTGCCCGGCGCTCTTCGTCTGAAAGGCACAGGATCTTTTCCAGACCGGCCAGGTCCCGGATCCGGTTGGTCAGTTGCCAGCGCCAGTCATTCCATTCCCGGTCCGATATTCCCGGAAAAAATTCCCCGCGAAAATGCAGACTGCGTTCACCCGAAACAAACGCATCAGAGTTGGATTTACAGGCGCGCTTTAAGGCATCGGTCTTGACGGTAAAGGAGATGACTCCCTCGTAAACAGAGCGGCGAGAAGTTGTTTTCAACTTTTTCGGGACATGCTGTCGAAGGGAAGCCTTTGAAGGGAGGGCCGTGCTCAGGAGAATTCCGGGAAGATGGGGTTGTATAAATCCCGTACCCGGAGGTTCGTCGTTTTCGGAAGATGAGATGTCGTCGTCCATCGAATTATTTAACCTTTCCAAAAAGGTAATAGCTGCTGAAACTGCCACGATTTTCCTTTTATCTGATGTTGAGCATACTCAGCTTCAACATCAGATACATATCGGAAAGTCGTTGAAATTTATACGGCATTTTTTTACGTTGTCAACTAAAATCGTATAAATTTGTTTCATTTTTTTCTTCGGCGTTGCGGATATGTAAAACCCTGCAAATAAATGACATATATAAAGCCTGCTCAAAGTCGTCGTTTGGGGTGTCGGGAGTGTGTGGCAAACCTGATTTCCGGGAATTTTTTTGCGGATTTGTCCGGCACGGGCTGCGTGTCGGGAATTCAGGAAGTTACTCCCCCAATTTTCGTTCTGAGTTCGGAAAGGATGGGAAGGGGGGGCATTTGCATTTTCGGAGGCTACGGTGGACAGCCCTCGCTAAAGCTCCGGTTGGCAAGCCGGAGCTTTAGCGAAGGCTGGTCGGGGCACCCGGATTTGAACCGGGGACTTCCTGCGCCCAAGGCAGGCGCGCTACCAGGCTGCGCTATGCCCCGACAGATACAGGAATTAGATATTGTATCTTAATTCCGCACAGGCCGCCAGTATGCATTTCTAGCCCTCATGCGGGGAAAGGGATGTGCCATTATTTTTTTTCAGCATGGAAATCAAGTTGCGGATTGCCCTGGAGCGATGGCTGTATTCGTTCTTTTCCTCCCGGCTGAATTCTCCGAAAGTCTTGTCCAACTCCGGGAACAGGAAAACTGGGTCGTACCCGAATCCGTTCTTTCCGCGCGGGGTGCGGGTTATGACGCCCCGGCATTCCCCGCAGGTTTCCAGCAGCAGGGTGCCTTGCATGGCCATGGCCAGGGCGCAGAAAAAACGCGCATCCCTGTTTTTGTCCTCATGCTCGAGCTGCTCGAGCAACTTCCGGTTGCGGTCTTCGTCCGAGGCTCCGGAGCCGGCATAACGTGCGGAATAAATTCCGGGTTTGCCACCGAGCGCCCGGACCTCCAGCCCTGAGTCGTCGGCGAGTACCGGAAAAAGGATCATCCGGGAATATTCGAGCGCCTTAATGCGTGCGTTTTCCGAGAAGGTGGCGCCCGATTCCTCAACGTCCCGATCGATCCCGGCATCCTCGAGGCTCAGCACCCTGTTTCCCAGCGGCTCGAGCAGCGCCTGGAATTCCCTGAGCTTGCCGGCATTGCGCGTTGCGATAACGATGGTCTGTAAATTTTCTAAAGTCATAACCCGTTTGATTTCGGTGACTGTCACCGAAATTACAACTTTATTCTTTGATCAGAGGGAACAGGGTTCGGAGATCGGTTCGGGACGCCAGGACCGACTGCTGCATCTGAATCAGCTGTCGAATTCCGGCGGCCGCCAGCTGCTGGAGTTGATTGAGCTGTTCGGTTGAAAAAGGCGCTTTCTCGGCCGTCCCCTGCAGCTCGACATAGCGACCCTGCCCGGTCATGACGCAATTCATGTCCACCTCGGCGCCCGAATCCTCCTTGTAATCGAGATCCAGGCAGGCGTAACCGTCGATGATCCCGACGCTCGTGGCCGCGACATAATCGATCATGGGGGAAGCTGGAAGCAGCTTCCGGTTCATCAGCTTTGCAACAGCCAGGGCCAGGGCTAAAAAGCCTCCGGTGATCGAAGCCGTGCGCGTCCCTCCGTCGGCCTGTAGAACATCGCAGTCGATGAGGAATGTCCGGGTTCCCAAAAGCGAGAGATTCACTACGCAACGAAGAGAACGCCCGATGAGGCGCTGGATTTCAACGGTACGGCCCGACTGTTTGCCTCGTGCGGCCTCACGTGCCGTTCGCGTGGATGTGGCACCCGGGAGCATGCCGTATTCGGCCGTAACCCAACCCTGGTTCTTGTTGTAAAGAAACGGAGGTACCCTGTCTTCGACAGAGCAGGTGCACAGTACCCTTGTATCTCCGACCGCAATGTGAACCGAACCTGCTGCATGTTTCGTGTAATCCGGCTCCAAATGTATTTCCCGCATTGCGTCATGGCTACGGCCGCTGGATCTCATCGATACTCCTCTCTGTTCATTCAAACCGAAAAGCCACATTCTACCAGCGATATCCATAAAATCACACCCGGTTATTCATTTACGGGAAAAAGCCAGAATGCCCCAGCCAAAGGCTGGGATGAATGGCAGTTGGGAGTTTNNATGGTTTTTTCCTTAGGAAGAAGCCCCGACCTGCGGTCGGAGTTCTTCACTAATTTCCAAAATTGGCGTCGTTGTTTAAAACAGAGACTTAAACCGCTAAATTAATAGCCCGGTACGGCGCTAAAACTTCGTGGGGGAAGTTTATGGACCCCAAGCCGGTTGCATTTATCGTGGGATTCCCCTAGCATAAGCCGTATGAACTACTTTATGTTTGGAGGCCCCGCCACCCGGGCAGTCAAGTCGCTGATTATTGTCAATGTGGGTGTGTTTGTCCTGCAGGTTTTCACCGGTCTGCTCAAGACCAATTTTCTCGAGATCTATTTCGGGCTGGTCCCTGTACGGGTTACCCAGGAGTTTATGATCTGGCAGGTCGTGACCTACATGTTCCTCCATGGGGGCGTTTTTCACATACTGATCAACATGCTGATGCTCTATATGTTCGGGAACGAGCTGGAGCGGCTTTGGGGAACCAGGCGGTTTGTGCGTTACTATTTTGTCACCGGCATCGGCGCGGGAATCTGCTCCTGGATAGTCGGGATCAACACTCTGGCGGTAATCATCGGCGCATCCGGAGCTATTTACGGTCTTCTTCTGGCTTACGGTGTGACCTATCCCAACCGGATCGTTTACCTGAGCTTTTTGTTCCCGATCAAAGTGAAGTGGATGGTCCTGATTATGGGAGGGGTGGCATTTCTGTCCTCCATAAGCCAGTCGAACTCCGGTGTCGCCCACGTCGCTCACCTCGGAGGCATGCTGGTCGGCTACGTTTACCTTAAAAGTGGAGGCTGGCGCAACCTCTACAAGCAATACGAAGCCCAGAGGCAGCACGAGAAATTGAAAAGGCAGTTTGAGGTCTACTACGGGGATGTCCGCAGAAAGGTTGAAGAAGACAAGAAAAAAAAAGGCCCCACCATTCACTGAAAAATTGTTGCATGGTTCCGATTTCCAGTCCGATTCCCTGACTCGCGAGGAAAACGGGCTAAAACCTGAACGGGGAACGCTATACACAATTCTCCTCTTTCCCGGCATGCTTGAACCGTTCCGCACGACCTGAAGCAGTGGATCCACCCGGTTTAAATACTAAGTAACAACCCCGACTTCCTGCGTAATGTATATCAAAATTGTTTCTGATTTAGATGGAGTTACTGTTTGGTCCTTAACAAGGGAGGGGTCGTATCTTTTATGAAGAAAACCATTTTAATATCAGGAGTCATTGTCCTTTTGGGACTATGCCTTCCTGCTGCAGCAGCGGATGTAGATGGAACGTGGGAGTCGGAGCAGCCCGGTAGACAGGGACAGGGGACGGTAAAAACCACCTACGAGTTCCAGTCGAACGGGTCGGAACTGACAGGTAAGATTATCAGCCAAAGAGGGGATACTCCAACCGAGTCTCCTATCAGCGAAGGCAAGATTGATGGCGACAACATCTCTTTTACTGTCGTGCGCGCCGGTCGCGGTGGTGGCGGTGAGATCAAGATAACGTACAAAGGCCAAGTTTCCGGGGATGAGATTACGTTCACCAGAGAATTCGATTTTGGCAGCATGGGCGGACCTCCCGGCGGCATGGGCGGACCTCCCGGCGGTGGCGGTGCTCCTCCCCCAATTGTAGCCAAGAGAGTGAAGTAACGCGTCACCTCAATATTCTCCGCAGAGAAACAGAGTTCGCGTAAGGACGCAGAGAAATGAAGTTTATTTATCTTTCTCTGCGATCCTTTGCGTTCCCTGCGGCAATACTTTAGGTAGTAGATATACCTGCGGCAGAATTTGATCCTGAAGCGGTCATGATTGGAGCGATGGCATGAAAAAACTGATTGCAATTTTTTCCCTTTTCTCAATGTTGTTGGTCGCAGGGATTTCAATCAGCTGTGCGGAAGAGCCGGCTGCGGGCGATCCGGACAGTATCGACGCCAAGGTCCGTCAATTCCTGCAGAATCATCGGGGAAGCTGGTACGATATGAATGTCCCGGAGGTAGACGGGAAAGCCCTTTACGATATTATTTTGAAAAATGGCTATAAGGACGCCCTGGAAATAGGCACCTCGACCGGTTATTCGACGATATGGATCGCCTGGGCGCTGTCAAAAACAGGCGGAAAAGTTATCACCGTGGAGATAGACAAGCAGCGGCATGAGGAGGCTCTTGCCCACTTCCGTGAAGCGGGATTGGACAAGTACATCGATGCCAGGCTCGGAGACGCACACGAGATCGTCCCCGCCCTTGAAGGTCCCTTAGATTTCGTTTTTTGCGACGCCGACAAGGACTGGTATAACAATTACCTTTCTGCAACCGTAGAAAAGCTCAAAGTCGGGGGATGTTTTGCCGCACATAATGTGTTCGATGCTTCCCAATGGGGTTACGGTGGCGGGCGCGGTAGAGGGCGCGGAGGTTTCGGCGGCAGGGGCAGCGGATTCCTGGAATTTGCCCGGAGCTTTTCTTTCCTTGAAACAGAGGTATTGGATATCCCCGGATCCGGAGGCCTTTCGGTAAGCTATAAGAAAGCAGAAAAATGAGGATTGGAGGATCGTCCTAAATTTAAGATGCGCAGATCTGCAGGGGCGACACCGGCCTTGAACGTTCTGAAGTTACACGTCCAGGTTATTCAAGGTTAAAGCCTTGTCCCTCAAACCTGATTTTTTATTGCTGCATGCAGGGTGGGGCAAAATTGACTCGTTATCTGCAACCCGCTGCAAATAAATGAAAATAAGCCCGACCGTAAGGCCGGGCTTATTCTTTACAGGCTATTCGAGTATCAAATACCAAAATACTGCTTTCGACGAATCGAACAAAAGATACATCCTTGCATGATATTATTCGGCGCGACGTCGTTTGAAAGCCGGTTCGTCCAGGCTGTCCTTGACGGAAGCAAGCTGGTAATCGATAGGTCGGATGGATTCCGAAGAACCGAGCGGCACAATATTTCCTACAATGCGCGCTTTTTCCCTGGGGCTGACACCGTCGGTATTTGCGTCCTCGGTCTGGTTGAAGCCGGTCGCAATCACCGTTACTTTCAGGCTGTCCCCCATTTTCTCGTCGTAAACGGCGCCGAAAATCGTATTCTCAGCCCCGGCGACCTCTTCGATAATTTTAGTGGCGGAATAGACTTCCTGCAGTCGCAGGCTGTCCCGAGTCGCCGTAATGTTTATCAGAACTCCCATGGCATCGCGGATGGATGTTTCTTCCAGGAGCGGGCTGGATATGGCTCTCTGAGCGGCTTCAACAGCGCGGTTTTCTCCCTCCGCTCGCCCGGTTCCCATCAACGCAAGACCTTTGCCGGACATGATCGTTTTCACGTCCGCGAAGTCGACATTCACGATTCCGGGGAGCGTGATAATGTCCGAGATGCCCTGAACCGCCTGGCAGAGAACATCGTCGGCGTAGCGAAAAGAGTCTTCCAGCAGGGCATCGGCTCCCATAGCTGCAAGCAGCTTTTCGTTGGGAATCGTGATCAGGGTGTCCACAACATCTTTGAGTTCCCTGAGTCCTTCCTCGGCATAGACCATCCGTTTTTTCCCTTCAAATATGAAAGGCTTTGTCACGACTCCGACCGTAAGAGCCCCCAGTTCGGTGGCAAGACTGGCCACGATCGGGGCGGCCCCGGTTCCGGTCCCGCCTCCCATACCCGCCGTAATGAAGACCATATCCGAACCGTCGAGCAGTTCGATAATTTGCTCGGTATCTTCCAGAGCCGCCTGTCTGCCCCTTTCAGGTATGGCGCCGCAACCGAGACCGTTGGTCAGTTTGGAACCGATCTGCAACTTGTAGGAAGCGATGGAGTTCCGAAGCGCCTGGATGTCCGTGTTGGCAGCAATGAATTCCACTCCGCCGATTTTTGCCTGGATCATCCGATTGACTGCATTCCCCCCGGCTCCGCCGATCCCGATTACTTTAATTTTTGCTCCCTGTTGCTTGTCCTCATCGAATCCGAATGTCAGCGATTCCTCTTCGAAATGAAGTTTTTCTGGTTGCATTGAAACCTCCCCTAATTCCCGACCCATGATAAGATCCTGTTAAAAAACCAATGACTATTGCTCGATTTGCCCGGGCTTTTTTTCGAAACCCCCGCTTCTTCCGCCGCAAATTTCGCCAATCCGATCGCGGTCGCGTAGACCGGATGCGAGAGATCGTGCGTCAGACCCTGGACTCCCAGAGGAACGCCCTGCCGGACGGGCATCTCCAGGATTTCCTCCGTCAGTTCCCACATGCCGTCCAGCATACTGCCTCCACCCGTGAGGACGATGCCGGCTATTAGACGTTCATTTTCCTTGGCTCTCCACACCTGTTCCTTTACAAGTTCCAGAAGCTCCATGCCTCTGGCTCGAAGAATTTCACATACTAATTTCCTTGAAACCGGATGTTCCGCACGCGTTCCTATCCCGCGAACCTGAGTGGATTCGTCTTCCGAGATCCTTTCCGTCAGAACCGTTCCGAATTCTTTCTTGATGCGCTCTGCATCTTCCATTGAAGTCTGAAGACCTATGGCAAGATCGCGTGTGAAGTGCGCGCCGCCGACCGGCAATACGGAAGTGAATTGCACGGCATCGTTCATAAAAACAGCGATATCAGTTGTTCCTCCCCCGATGTCGATGACAACCGTGCCCAGTTCTCTTTCGTCCCGTGTAAGAACCGCTTCGGCACTGGCCAGTTGCTGCAGATAGATTTTTTCCACACGCATTTGAGCCCGGTTTACCGCATTGATTAGGTTTTGATTCAGCGCGCTTTGGCAGGTTACGACGTGAATGTTGACATCGAGCCTGGAACCGGTCAGGCCGACCGGATTCAGTATGCCTCCATGATCGTCCAGGAAAAATTCCTGAGGCAAAACGTGGATGATCTCGCGATCCGGCGCGATCGATACCGATTTGGCCGCCTGAATCACCTGAGCCATGTCCTCGGCGGTGACCTCCTGGTTGTTCCCTTCGATCGTCACGGCGCCGTGGGAATTGAAGCTTTCAAAGTGGTCGCCGGCCGCTCCGACAACGGCCCGCTCTATTGAAATATTGGCGGCCGCTTCCGCTTCTTCCGCAGCTTTTCTGATAGACGCGGCGGCCTGTTCCAGATCGACGACAATGCCTTTTTTCAAACCGCTGGAGCTCGCATATCCGGTGCCCATCAGTTCCAGGCTTCCGTCAGGATACGCGCGCGCGATCATCATACAGATCTTGGTGGTTCCTACGTCCAATCCGCATACAATCCGATTTTTCTTTTTCACCGATGACTCCTGGCCCGCACCCGCACCTCTGAAATCCCCAATCCGGCGTTCGTTTTTACGTACGGTGATTGCGGGCTGAATCGTTGCATCTGTTCGTGCCTCAATTGTTGGAGGATCCCGAGACATTGCTGATCCCGCGAAAGATGATTTGATTGTCGAATCGCAGGTCCACAACGGGAATATTCAAATTCTGATTTTTGAACTTCTGGTACTGGTCGCTTTCGAGAAGCGCTCGAAAGCGATTCAGATAATCTGCCCTGCCCAGGTAAATCTCGGCTGTACTGTCAACCAGCATGATTTTCAGATTGTTGCGATCCGAAATGTCGACCTCGGATATCTTTTTCGAGTAATCCGGAGAACCCGATTCGATCTCATACAGCATATTCAGGGCATGACGGACGCGCTCCGTGTTTTCCTCCTGGTACTGGCGGTAGCTTTCCGGATTTTTCCCGACAATGCCCTTGAAAACAGGGACATCCAGCTTGCCGTACTTGGGGGCGTATGCGTCGAGCAGGATACCGTCGTCATCCGCAATCATCAGCTGCCCGCTCATTTCAAGGATGACGGAAGGAACCCGCTCGTTAACGTAAAGCACCAGGCTGGATGGCAGCACGCGCCTTATTTCCACATGCTGGATCCACTTTTCCTGTTCCAGCTGTTTTTGTAGAAGGCTCAGTTCAATTTGCAGAATATTGCCCGGAACATTGTCACGCACCATCTGCTCCAGTCTGGCGGGTTCCGTTTCTTTGCAGCCGTAAATATTCACAGCATCGAGGTGAAATCTTTCTGATTTGTATACGGTGACGGACAGGTAAAGAATCATGGCTGAAGTCAGAAGAATTCCCCCTATTTTCCCCGTTTTCCTGAGCGTGGAAAGAACGCGCCGGCCTGTCAAACGGTTCTTCCCGAGTTTCTGGGCTGCCTTCTTACGTGCAGGGGCATTTCGGCCCGCCGATGGAGCCTTTCTCCTTTCCTGCATTCCCCGAGCTTTATTGGTGCTGATTCTCATTATGCCTTCCCATGCAGTAGAATCCATGTTCCCGAACGATAAATAGAGCGTCCCGTCTCTGACGGAACCTTCCGGTTGTCTGTGAAGCGGACAAGCCCCACTCTGTCATTGTAAAAATTCCTCTCCTACTTTCCAGACGTCCCCCGCTCCCAGGGTGAGTAATAGGTCGCCGTCCTCGAGCCTTTCCTTCAATGTCCGACCGGCGGATACAAAATCGGGCGCGTAGAAAGCATCCTGGTGTCCCCATTCTCTGATCCGATCCACGAGCTTTTCGGCCGTGACACCCGGTATCGGTTTTTCACCCGCGGCATAGATAGGCGTTATCATTACGAGGTCCGCATCATGGAACGCCTGCGCAAAATCCGCTTCCAGCGCCTGGATGCGGGTGTATCGATGCGGTTGGAATACTGCGACTATCCGCCTGTTGCACGCAAGCCGCGCCGCTTTCAACGTAGCCACAATTTCCGTCGGGTGATGCCCGTAATCGTCTACTACCAGGATATTGTTTTTCCTGCCTTTGATCTGAAACCTTCGGTCGGCGTTTTGGAACGATTCCAGAGCGGCGGCAATGGTTTCAAACGGAATGTCCAGTTCCAGGCCCGTGGCTATTGCGGCCAGCGCATTCAGAATTCCGTGTTCGCCGGGAACCTGCAGACAAAGGGTTCCCAGGGAATTTCCCTTGTACTGGATCCTGCAGGTGCTTCCAAAATCCCTGTACCCGATCTGTGACGCCGACAGCTCCGCCGGNNCCATAAAAGGGGACTTTGTTTACAAACGAAACGAATGCCGACCGAATCTCTTCCAGGTCGGCATAATAGTCCATGTGCTCCCGGTCGATGTTGGTAACAACCGCAATAGCGGGACTCAGTTTCAGGAAGGAACCGTCGCTTTCGTCGGCTTCGGCAACAAGAAAATCGCCCTTGCCGAGTTTCGCATTGCTTCCGAATGCGTTCAGCCTGCCTCCGATCACGGCCGTGGGATCGAGCCCTCCCTGGACCAGGATCGTGGCGATCATGGATGTTGCGGTTGTTTTGCCGTGAGCTCCGGCGACAGCCACTCCGTATTTCAGGCGCATCAGTTCTGCGAGCATCTCCACTCTCGGTATGACCGGGATGTGCTGTTTTTTGGCTTCCACGACTTCGACATTGTCGGGACGAACCGCGGAGGAAATAACCACCACGTGCGCACCGTTAATATTGGCGGCATCGTGCCCGATTTTGATCTTGCCTCCCAGGCTGGCCAGGCGGTCTGTCAGTGGGCTTTGCTTGTGATCCGATCCGGAGACCTGGTATCCGAGGTTGAGCAGGAGTTCCGCAATACCGCTCATCCCGATACCGCCTATCCCGACAAAGTGAAGTTTCTGTATTTTCCCGAACATGATCACCTAATTACCCGTAAATATTTGATCGCGCGCACCCAGCTGGTTTCGGTATGAAAGATTCAAAAGCATACCCGTCGCCAGCAGGTTGACAAGCAGGGAACTCCCGCCCTGACTTATGAACGGGAGCGCAATCCCTTTGGTGGGCAGCATGCCAAGCACCATGGAAATATTGATGAATCCCGGCAACACGACCATCAGCGTGAGACCGAGCGCCAGATAAAAACCGAAACGGTCGGATGAACGCAGTACGACTTTCATCCCCCGGAAGAAAAATATTAAAAATGCACAGGTGATGACACAGGTTCCCAGGAGCCCGATTTCCTCCCCGATAACCGCAAAGATAAAATCGCTGCTGGCTTCCGGCAGAAAGAACAGCTTCTGTTTTCCGGCACCGAGCCCCAGCCCCGATATTCCCCCGCTTCCTACGGCGATAAGAGACTGGATTATCTGCCACCCGGATCCGTGGGGATCCCTTGTGGGATCCAGCCATACCAGGATTCGTTCCCATCGATAAGGCACGCGTACGACATAAAAGTAGAAAAGGGGAATGGCCAGTCCCAGAGCGCCTGCATAGTATTTCCAGGAAAGACCTGCAACAAACAGCATGACGGCCGCAATGAAACAGATGCAGAGGGCTTGTCCCAGATCGGGTTCTTTGGCGATCACTCCCGCGAAGAATCCGATTACCAGCAGGAGTGGGAGGAGGCGCTTTTGGGGCTCGTTGATTTCGCTTTCATACTTGTGCAGATAGGCGGCGATGAATACGATTACGGCGAGTTTGGCCAGTTCTGAAGGCTGGAAAGAGAACCCGCCCATGAAAATCCAGCGTTTTGCCCCGTTAACGGCCGATTCCTGCAGGACATAAAGCAGGGCAATCGCGCATAGTGCCAGCATCGGTATAAATATTTTCGGATTCCGCCAGACGTGGTAGTCGGTCTTCATCAGGTATACAAGAAATGTAAACCCGAGGCAGGCATACAATAACTGCTTTAAAAAGTAATAGGAGGACATTCCGTATTCTGAAGAAGCAACTACGGAGGAGGCGTTGTACACCATTAAAAGACCGAAGATCGTGAGAAATCCGGTGGTAATGAAAAGATACTTGTCGCTGCTGGGTTTATACGCCATATCCTTCTCTCGTGATACGTGTCCTGCGGTTCCCGGATTGATAAAACGCCAGGAGCCGGCTATTGCCCTTCCATGCGTACGGCTTCTTTGAAAACCCGCCCGCGATGTTCGTAATCCTGAAACATATCGAAACTCGCGCAGGCCGGCGCGAGCAGAACAATATCTCCCGCTTTTGCGTTCTGTTTGCAGATAAGGACGGCTTCCTGCATAGTCCCGGCACTGCTGGTCTCAACCTCGCCTCCGAGAGAATCCCGGATTGTGTCGGACGATTCGCCGATCAATACCAAGCGTTTCACTCGCTGTCGTACCGGTTTTTTTAACAGGCTGAAATCTCCACCCTTGTCCTGNNGAGTCGTTGAAGTACTGAACCCCGTCGATCTCCGAAACGAACTCGATACGATGTTCAACCCCTTTGAAATTTTGAATGCTGTTGTCGAGACTTTCCGGAAGCGCGCCGGCAAGAATTGCCATTGTGCATGCTGCAAGCACGTTTTCCAGGTTGTGCGATCCTTTCAGCTTGATGGACGTCAGCGGAAATAGCTCCCTTTCTCCTCCGGGATCCCGGAATATCACCCGTTCATTTCGTACGGATGCTCCGTACTGGATGTCTTCCCGCCGACTGAACATTATAGGAGTTGCGTTCAACTGGGTTGCGAGGGCGGCCGTTTCGGCGTCGTCGGCGTTCAGGACGGCAAAATCCTTAGTTCCCTGGTTCATGAAGATACGTCGTTTTGCTGCAATGTAATCTTCGTAACTTCCGTAACGGTTCATATGGTCGGGTGTTATATTCAGAATGGAACCGATCCAGGGCCTGAAATCATGAATGCTTTCCAGTTGAAAACTGGAGAGTTCAACGGCATAAATATCCTCCGGTGTGGAATCGGATACAAAATCGGTTAAGGGTAATCCGATATTACCGGCCGCTTTTGCTCTCATGCCGGCGCCGGCCAGAAGCTCGGTGACTAGAGTCGTTGTCGTTGTCTTGCCGTTCGAGCCGGTGATTCCGATGATTCGGCCCTGAAGATGATGAAAAGCAAGCTCGATTTCCGCCATAATCGGGATTCCGGCTTTACGGCACAGTTCGAATTCGGGAAGCGTCAGGGGGACTCCGGGGCTGACAACGGCCATATCGCATCGTTCGAAGCTTTCGGGGCGATGTCCTCCCAGTTCCAGTTCCAGCGCATCCGGATTTTTTACGGATTCGACCAGCCCGGAGATAGCGTTATCCAGAGCCGCGCGGTCCTTTGAATCGGTGAGGATTACTGCAGCTCCCCTGTCGATAAGAAACCGGGTTGCGGCCAGTCCGCTTCGGCCCGCACCTGCCACCAGTACTGTTTTTCCTTTGTAATTCGTTGTTAAATCCATATCACTACTATGTTTCAGGGAACTCGAAGTTCGATTTAAGGCTTTCAATTAATGTTTCCATACGAACTCCGCGAGAGCCCTTTATGAGTACCAGATCTCCCTTTCTTATATCCTTTTGCAGGAAGGCGGATGCTTCCTCCGCATCCTGAAAAAATCGGGCTTGTTTGTCGGTCATCCCTTCGTTCTGTGCAGCCCGAACGATTTCCTGCGCCGCTCCCCGCACGCCGATAACGGAGTCGATGCCCGCTTTTACGGCAAAAACGCCGCATTCCCGGTGCAGGGAAGCCGAATCAGGGCCCAGTTCCAGCATTTCCCCCGCCACCAGGATCCGGCGTTCGAAGGAGGGTAACCGGGACAGAACCTCGATCATCTTTTTCAGAGCCTCGGGATTGGAATTGTAAGAGTCGTCAATGATGCTGAAGCCCTCTTTAAAATGAATGACGCGGCCGCGCATGGAAGACTGTCGAATATGGCGAAGGTTTTCGGCGATCTGTTCGGCTGTTAGACTGTATAGCCGTCCCAGTGCGACGGCGGGCAGGATGTTCATGACAAAATGGGCGCCCGGAAGGGGAATGGACACAACCGCGCTCTCGCCGCCGCAGGAAAGGCGGAACCGGGTCTTCTCCGGACCCAATATTTCAATTTGATCCGCCTGGATATCCGCTCCGACGGAGAAACCGAATGAGATTTTATTGCCACCGAATTTATCGGCAATTTTGCGAACCAGCAGGATGTCCCGGTTGTATATCAGCGTCCCTTCAGCCGGAAGGGCTTCGGCAAGCTCTGCCTTGGCATGGGCGATTTCTTCCAGTGAATTGAAGAATTCAAGGTGGACGGGGGCAACGTTTGTAATGATCCCGATAGCCGGTTCAGCGATACGGCACATTTGGGCAATCTCTCCGGGGGCGCTCATGCCCATTTCAAAAATCCCGATGGATTCGCTCGAGGTGAGACCGAAAATTGCCAGCGGCAGTCCGTACAGGTTGTTGTAGTTGCCGGGAGTGCGATAAACGCCGCAGGCGCTCTGCATCATTTGAGCCGCGAACTCTTTCGCCGTAGTTTTGCCCATGCTTCCCGTGATTCCGACCACGGTTCCCTGCCACCGACGCCGCACGGCCGCAGCAGAATCCTTCAGAGCCTGATGGGTGTCCGCTACCTTTACCAGGGCGCATTTGGGAGGGAAGTCTTCCGGTTGGACATAACCGGACTCCGCGACGACCCCCCGGGCGCCGGCAGACAGTGCATTCGGGATAAATTTGTGCCCGTCCTGATTCGGTCCGCGGATTGCGAAAAAGAGGTCTCCGGTGCACAGGGTGCGGCTGTCGATGGAGGCACCTGAAAAATGCAGGTCTGCGGGCCCTCCCGCCAATACCCCCGCGGTACAGGCCGCTATGTCCTCCGCGTTGAATTGGGACAAGATGGATGTCATATGAATACCGACGTTTTCCATTCATCGTTACCCGTCGAATAGCAGTCGACAGGGAACAGAATTATCAACAAATTCCATAGCCCGCCGCGCGGGCAATCTGAATCCGGCCGGTCAGGCTGGATTCTTTACATGTTTGTGGATCAAATCCCGGGCGACTTGCCGGTCGTCGAACGGATTCCTCGATCCGCCGACGATCTGGTAGTCTTCATGGCCTTTTCCGGCGATCACGACAATATCTCCTTTGTCGGCTGAGGTCACTGCCTGTCCAATCGCTTCGCGGCGATCCGGTACTATCCTGTAAATTCCCGGTCCTTCATGCATGCCTGTTTCAATGTCCTTGATGATATCGAGGGGATTCTCCGACCTCGGGTTGTCCGATGTGACGATCGACAGATAGCTCTTGCGTACAGCGATCGAACCCATAATGGGGCGTTTGCTTTTATCCCGGTCTCCGCCACATCCGAAGACGGTCAGGATTCTTTTATGGGGAAGCTGGGACACCAGAGACAGCAGATTCTCCAGAGCGTCCGGGGTGTGCGCGTAATCCACGATGACGGTAAAATCCTGCCCTGCATTCACGCGTTCGAATCGTCCGGGAACCCCCTGCATCGATTCAATGCCTTCCCGAATCTTTTCAAGGTCGATTTGCAGGCAGAGCGCGGCCCCGGTTGCCGCCATGATGTTGTACACGTTATGCCTTCCTATCAGACCTGTTTTGAATACGGCTTCGCCTTCAGGTGTCGCAAGAATCAAATCGGTGCCGTCCGCCCGGGTTTGGCAGTCGAGAACGCGAATGTCCGCGTCCGGATTGAAGCCGAACCGAAGCACGTCTCCGTGAAAATACTCCTCCAGCTTTTTTCCGTAAGGATCGTCGTCATTGATTACGGCCGATTCGACATCATTGCCGTTTTCCCGCGAAAAAAGCAGCCGCTTTGCACCGAAGTAGTCCTCAATGTCCCGATGGAAGTCCAGGTGATCCCGCGTCAGGTTCATGAACACGCCGACTTTGAATTTTGTGCCAAAAACCCGTTTGAGCGCCAGAGAGTGTGACGACACTTCCAGTGTCCCGTGCGTGCATCCTTCCGTTAAAGCCAGGTGAAGGAACTGTGTCAGATCGCAAGCTTCCGGGGTCGTATGCCGGCTTTGCAGGCTTTTGGAGGCGGCTTTCATCTCTATCGTACCTCCAAGACAGGCGCGGATCCCGGCATGGGCGAAAATCGAGTCCAGAAGATATGTGGTGGTGGTCTTGCCGTTTGTCCCGGTGACGGCGACCAGCTTCAGCCTGGATGCCGGATCCTGATGAAAAATCCTTGATATGTCGGCCAGGAACTTCCGTGCGTCGGGTACTGTAAAACTTACAATGTTGCCTGCTGCGGCAACAGGGTATTCGGCGGCGACGGCAACAGCCCCCCGGTTTGCCGCCTGTTCCACGAAACAGGCTCCGTCGGTTTTTTCTCCTTTCACTGCGACAAAGAGATATCCTTCCCGACAGGTGCGGGAATCGTGGGAGATACCTTGGATACGCACGTCGCGTATTCCCGCTGTGTTCATTTCGGGAATTTGTTGGAGTGCGGTTTGCAGATACATTTCAATCCTCTTTCAGGGTGCATCGCTTGAGGATAGTTGCAGATTCACCTGGCGCGCGGCATTCCGCGAAGCCAAGGATGCTACAGGGTCCTTCAGATTATTTTTGGTAAATGTCACGCTGCAGGTCGATCCCACCGGAATTTCGGTTCCGGGTAAAGGGGACTGGTATATTGCCACTCCCGAGCCTTTTGACTGCAGGTTAATTCCCAGATCGATGCACCGGTTTAGAACGTTCCGCTTGGACATACCCCTGAAATCGGGCAGAACAATCCGTGCACTGTCAATCATCACGGTGAGGACATCCGGTTGGTCCGCATGCAGCGGTTCCGTGCCTGACCCGGTCAGCGGTTGTGCCGGAGTGGCGTCCGGCAGGAAATCTTCAGTTCCGGCATCCGCGATTGGAAGTGTGTATTCCGGCAGCGGGAGAATCGTATCGGGCGGAATACGAAGCTGCAACAGTACTTCCTGGGCGATGTTTTTAAAGTAGGGGGCGCAGACATCCCCGCCATAGTAGCCATCCCGGGATTCATCGAGCTGGACCAGGATTGTCACCCGCGGATAAGGCAGGGGCGCAAATCCAATGAAGGAAGATAGGTATACGCCTTTCTTGTATCGACCATTGACAATTTTCTGGGCGGTGCCGGTTTTGCCTGCGGCACGGTATCCTTCCAGGGCGGCCCGCTTTCCCGTTCCGCGCAAAACGACTCCTTCAAACGCTTCGGTTACCGCTTCGGCCGTTCGAGGCTTCATAATCTGGACCCGTTCCGGACGGATTGCACGAACGGTATTGCGGTTTTCATCAACGACGCGATCGACGACGGATGGGCGGACAAGATATCCTCCATTTGCAATGGCGTTGATGGCTGTCAGGATCTGCATGGATGTGACCCCAATTTCCTGGCCGAAAGAAATAGAACCTATCGATAGTCCGGACCAGTCTTTCCAGTTGCGGACGAGACCGATAATCTCACCCGGCAGATCGATGCCCGTTCGCGAGCCGAATCCAAATCGCCTCAGCGCCTCATAGAGCCTCTGTTGTCCCAAGCGCAGACCTAATTTCACTGCGCCGACATTGGACGAGTGTTCCAAGATCTCTGTGAAAGTCAGTTTCCCGAATGCTTCATGATCCCGAAATACATGGCCGGCAAGAGTGATGGATCCGTTCTCGCAGTCGATGATATCCCCGGGGCGGATCAGACCCGCTTCCAAGGCGGCGGTGGCGACGACCACCTTGAAAGTGGATCCCGGTTCGAACATGTCCGTAACCGCCCTGTTGCGCCACAAGGATGGTTCATAATCGTTGTATTTATTGCTGTTGAATAAAGGGTAATTCGACAGGGCGAGTATGCGTCCCGTATCGGCTTCCATTACGATCGCGGCACCCGCTTTTGCTTTCGCTTTCTTGACCGCGGCGGCCAATTCCCTGTCGACGATATACTGGATCGACTTGTCAATGCTGAGAACAAGCGAGCGTCCCTGGATGGGCGGTTTCTCAACATTGACACGGAAAGACTGGCGTCGGGCATCGATATCGAAGGAATACAGCCCTTCCTCTCCCTTCAGCTCCCGGTCGTACTGCAGTTCGAGGCCCGCGCCTCCGTCCCCCTCCATGTTTACAAATCCCAGCACATGCGACGCGAGTTCACGATTCGGATATACCCGCATGCTTTCGTCCACGAAATACACGCCTTCGATTCCCAGAGCCATTATGTCCGCTTCCAACGCAGGATCGATCCTGCGTTTGACGCGAAGGTACATTTTCCGATCCGGGTCCAACATTCCTTGCAGGAGTTTTTGGGGATCGATATTCAGGATGGCTGCCAGGCTGCGGGCGGCTTCAGGTTTGTTGTGGATGTATCTGGGTTCGGCCACGACCATGCTTACGGGCACGATTGTGGCCAGTTCATCCATGTGGCTGTCATATATGATTCCGCGCGGAGCGGAAACCGAACGGGTGACCTGTTGCTTTTTTCGGGCGCTCTGTGCGTAATCTTCGTGGTGCACAATCTGAAGCTGCACCAGGCGCACCAGGATGGAAAAGCTCCATAGGGTGATTCCCAGCATAACGAGGATTATTTTTACGGATTGGACCCTCTCCCCACTCTTGGACATAAAAACCTGACTCGTTGAACGATTTCATGAGAGAAGGGTTACAAGGGAATAATAGATTTATGATTGACCGCGGGTGAATGCACCGGTGAATGTCCATTATCCGTTCCATTAATCATAAAATGAATATCCCCTGTCCCTTCAGGCCTGAATTAATTGAATAATGCCCCGAAACGTTTGCCTTTATCTGAGTTCTTCAGCTTGTCTGCTTCGGATGCGGCCATTGCCAGCGAATCGGGAACACCGCGATCGCGGGTTTGAATCGGTGGCAGGACCATCTGATACGGGCGCAGTTTCGTCATTCCCAAAGTGCGAGTTGCGATGTCGTCGATGCGCTTCGGACTAGTCAGAGTTTCTTCTTCGGTAATCAGGTTGGCCTCTATATCCCGCAGCTTCTCTTCTACGGAGAAAAGCTTCTGACTTTCGTATCCGATGTAGACGATCTGGCTGCGAACCCATGAATAGAAAAGGAGAGCGCCGGCTATCAACACCAGCGATATGATGGTTCGCAGTAATTCCGAAAGCACGCGCGAATCAATCACGCATTTGATCCCGTTGTTGCGAATTTCTATTTCATCTACCCAATCCGTCATTTCAATCTCCAGTGCAACAAGGTTTCGTTGATCCGTTATGTCCTGAAACCGCCATGGATGTCGAGATTCCTTTCGCCGTTCAGGACAACAGGTCCCGCATCATAATTTTTCCAGCACTCTCAGCCTGGCGCTTCGCGCGCGCGGATTCACGGCGAGCTCCTCAGGTTTAGGCGTTATGGGCCGCGCATGGATAAGACGTCCCTCAACCTTCCTGGGGCACCTGCACAGTTCCGGCGGCCTTTCGCATACACACTGGCCGGCCAGCCTGCGGAGCGTCTTTTTGACTATCCTGTCTTCGAGCGAATGAAAGGCGATTGCCACGATTCTTCCACCCGGTTTTAAAAATCCCACAGCTTCGACAAGGAACTTTTCCAATCCCTCGAGTTCTTCATTAACGGCAATCCGCAATGCCTGGAATGTTCGGGTCGCCGGATGTATTGCCTGGTGTCCCCGCCCCTTGATAGTGCGGCTGATAATTTCCGACAACTGCGAACAGCGTGTGATAGGAGCACTCTTTCTTTCGCGGACAATTGCCGCCGCGATGCGACGCGAAACTTTTTCTTCTCCGTACCGGTAGATCAGGTTCGCCAGCTCCTCTTCCGGGGTGTTATTGACAATATCGGCCGCCGTCCATCTTTGACTTCTGTCCATTCGCATGTCCAGATGGGCCTCCGAGTGGATGCTGAAGCCCCGTTCGGGAGAAACCAGTTGATAGGATGAAACTCCCAGATCGACGAGAATTCCATTGACGGGCCCCACATCCAGGTTGTTCAGAATCAGCGGCAGGTTTTTATAGTTGTCGTGCACCAGCCGGATTTTGTCTGCGAAAGGTTTCAGGTGCCCGCCGGCTTTCTCCAGGGATTCTTTGTCCCGATCAATGCCGATCAGCAGCCCATCCGGTTGAATCTTCTGTAATATAGCCTGGGCATGTCCTCCCATGCCCAACGTCGCGTCGACATGAATCTCTCCGGGTTTGCATTGAAGAAACTCAATGACCTCTTCCAACATGACCGGAATGTGTTCACAATCTGGATTTCTGGAGAAATCTGTCATGTTTTTTCGGGCTGTAGCTCTCACGGGTCCCCGGTTTTTCGATCTTCAAACTGTGTCTGTAATATTAATGAGCCGAAGTGCCTGTGCCGGCGCCTGCCTGGCATTCAAACGCTTCATGTTCCGGCTTCCTTTTTAAAATCCCTGATCCGCCAGTTTTTCACGTTCCTCAAGAGTAAGAGGATTTTCCATAAGACTTTTCCTGAATATTTCATTATTCCAGACCTCGAGGTGGTCTGTTTTTCCAATCACAATGACATCGCCGGATATCTGGGCATCATCGCGGAGCGATTGCGGCATGAGGATCCTTCCCTGGGGATCCATCTGTGTCAGAAGTCCGTAGTAGCTGGTAAATCGCTGCAGTTTGAGCTTGGCAGGATCCATTCGCGGAGGTTCTTGAAGTTTCTGGGCGATTCGGTCCCATACGGAAAGCGGGTAGATTTGAGCGCATCGCCCGTCGTCGCTGGTTACGTAGTAGGTACTGTCGTCCGTATCGGGCATATCTCGACGGAATTTGGCTGGTAGCCGCAGACGAGATTTTTCGTCAATTTTAGCTGAATAACTTCCCAAAAGCATATCAAACCCGATTTTTTTCAGATATCCTGCTTGTGATATATCATTTTCAGAAGTTAGTTGTTTTTTGGCCCCTGATAAACCACATTAGACCACTTCTGACCACTCGACATTAAGTCTTTTATTTCTTTATGTCAAGAAAAATAATGCAAGTATTTGAATACAAAAAAATCGCTAAAAATTGTGAAAAATGTGAGCCCATTCCTAATGGGTGGTTCTGGTTGGAAGCATAGTGGAGAAGATTGCTTTAATTTTTTTGCCGGGCATCTCTGTTTGAGTGGAGAGGGTTACCGGTCGGTGCCCGTCCCGATGCCGATCGGTGTATTTAAATGAATGTTTTTTGATGCAAAATAACTGTGGCCGGTGTATGTGAAATCGAGAAAAATACAGGTGCTGTCATCCTGTGATAACATACGTAGTTTTATTTATGGGGAAACAACGTATGAAGATTGGAATCGTCGGATTGCCGCAAGTAGGTAAGACAACAATGTTTAAGCTTTTGACGCAGGGGCGTGTGGATACATCGTCGTGGGGGAATGTGCGAGAGGCCCATATTGGAGTGGCTCAGGTTCCGGATACGCGCCTGGATCGATTGGCGGAAATTGTTAATCCGAAAAAGACAACCTACGCAAGCATCGAATATGTCGATCTGCCCGGCATCTCCCGGGGAGAGGGAAAAGCTGCGCTGGAAGGCCGGAATCGGGACATGGGGACTTATCTGAACAGTTTGAAGAATGTCGATACTCTTCTTCATATTGTACGCTGTTTTGACGATCCCAATATCCCTCATGTTGAAGGATCCGTCGATCCTAAACGGGACATAGAGCTTTTTGAGATGGAGATGATCTTCTCGGATCTTGCCATTGTCGAAAAAAGACTGGAGCGCCTGGTCAAAGACCTGAAAAAAATCAAATCCCGGGAACTTGAGGTGGAGAATGAAGTGCTCCTGCGTTTCAAGGAAGCCCTGGAGTCGGAACGGCCGCTGCGGGAACTGCAATGGACCGCAGATGAGGAAAAGCGTGTGAAGGGATTCACGTTTCTTTCGGCAAAACCGTTGCTGCAGGTGCTGAATGTAGCGGATCAGGATGCCGGAAAAATAGATAATGCGGTTGAAGAGTACGGTTTGCAAAAGCAGGCGGCTATGTGCAATGTAGGCATTACGGCCGTTTGCGGCAAAATTGAATCTGAAATCGCCGCCCTTCCGCCCGAAGATGCGGAAATGTTTATGGAGGATCTGGGGATTCAGGGAAGCGCTCTCGACCGGATTATTCAGAGTTCATACGATCTGCTTGGAGTTTTTTCCTTTTATACCGCCGGGGAGCCTGAAGTGCGTGCCTGGACGATTCCCCGGAGCACGACGGCTGCAAAAGCGGCAGGAGTCATTCACACCGATTTTGAGAAAGGTTTTATCAAAGCGGAAGTCGTTACTTTTCAGGATATGGTGGAACTGGGCTCGTTTCAGGCGGCAAAAAGCAAGGGCGTATTACGTCTTGAAGGCAGGGAGTATGAGGTGCAGGAAGGGGATGTGATCCTTTTTCGATTCAACGTGTGATTTGAGGGGCGGGGGAGCATGATCGGGACCGGTGGGATTTTCGGGTGGGTGTTGAGGGCGGAGTGCATTCATCGTGCCCCACGATGCAGATCCCTGTCGACGTTCTTGACAATTTTCGGTGTTCTGACTCTTTCTCTGGCGCTCGGGGACTCCCTGCCGGAAACCGGTTCGGAACCATCCCTGTTCGGCGGGACGGTGGGCAGTATCGATTACTCTGCCGATTTTCTTATTGATCGTTCTCATTACGACCCTTATATCGGGATTAAACCGGGAGACCGTTTGACGCGCACCGCGTTGAAAGGTGCGATTCAATCCCTTTATGACAGCGGCCGCTTTTCTTCTATTGTCGTCCAGACCGAGGCGAGAGAGGACGGCATATGCCTCCTCTTCGAACTAAAACTTAATTACTATTTCAATAAGTTTTCAATTGCAGGGGATGTGGACCTGAAAGGCCGTTCCTTATGGGAATGGGTGCCCCTGCCCGTGGGGAAGCGTTATACGGAAGAACGTCTGGAGGAATCCCGGCAGATCGTACAGAATTTTTTAAAGGAGAGAGGGTATTTTCTCGCACAAATCCGTGTCCTGACATTACGGGATGAAACGAACCGGCAGGTGAATGTCGTTTTCGAAGTACAACCCGGAGAACTTGCGATTATCGAATCGATCGATATTATTGTCGAATCGACAGATATTACGGGAGTGTCGGACAGGGACTATCCTCAATTGTCGGACAAGTTCGGGTATCAGATAGGAAAGAAATTCGACAGGAGTCGACTGGCCGATCGGATAGAGAATCTCCGGAAGCATTTCACGAATGAGGGTTACCTGGCAGCGGAAGTCGCAGTAACGGAGTCGTTTGATCCCGAAAAAGGCAGCGTGGCTCTTGTCCTGAAGGTATCCAACTACGGGAAGGTGCGGGTTGTTGTCGACGGGTATAAAATCGACAAGAATCAGCTGCGCCGACTGCTTCCTGTATTGACCGGAGAGGGTGTTCGAGAGGAAATCCTGGAGGAAGGTACAAGAAACCTGAAGGCATATCTTGAAACCAGGGGGCATTCCGAAGCAGAAGTCACCATTTCCGAAGAGAAGGAAAAAGGCGTCCGGGTCTTGCACTATACGATTGTTCCGGGGCGTAAATTTACCGTGGAATATGTCCGGTTTCAGGGCAACAAGGTTGTTTCCGACCAAGAATTGTTCGAATCGGTCGAGGTCCGACCTTCTTCATTGCTGAACAATTCCACATACAGCGTAACCCGTCTGGATGAAGACGTCGATGCTTTGAAGGCGCTTTACGCATCCCGAGGCTATCTCGAAGCCGATATTATCCCTCTTATAAGAACGCTTGAGGATGAAAGCGACCTGGGTATTACGTACCAATGCACGGAAGGTCCGATCTCAGAAACGCGTTCGATCGGTTTCAGAGGGAATACGGCGTTTACGACCGAAGAACTGCTTTCCAGGATAAGCCTGTCTCCCGGAAAGGCTTTTTCTCCGATTCTGGCTGAGAGGGACCGGCAGGCTCTTCTGGCAGCATATAATGATGACGGGTATCTTCAGGTACGAGTGACTGCCAGTACGGAGAAATCCGGTGAAGGAAATTCCTATCTCGTAGAATTTCAGATCGAGGAAGGGACGCGGTTTATAGTGGATCGAATCATTATCCTCGGTAACGACCATACCCGCAGTTCTGTCATCGAAAAGCACATCAAACTGAAGACCGGCGACCCCCTCAGCCTGGGAAAACTGCTCCAGACACAGCAGGCTCTCTACAGGATAGGGATTTTTGATCAGGTCCGGGTAGTACAGCAGAATCCTGAAAGCACGAATCCCTATCATAATGTTATTGTCCGGTTGAGCGAATCCAAGCGATTTACGGTTCGTTACGGAGTCGGCTATCAGGAGCGGGAAAAATTCCGGGGCACGCTGGAGTTTTCCGACATCAACATTTTCGGTCTGGCTCGACGGGCGGATATCCGGCTCAGGGGCAGCAGTGTCGAACAGTATGTGACCTTCAACGTACAGCAGACCCAATATCGCCCGTTACCGGTCGATACCTATGTTTCCCTGACCGCCAGCTACCGCCAGGATGTCAGTTTTGATATCAGACGTCTGGGAGCCACTTACCAATTCAGCCACCCCCTCAGTGACCACAGCTGGGGCTTGTTCCGCTACAATTTTCAGAACGTGCGTTCGTTTAATATACAGATTTCCGATCCCGAATTTGAAAGGAAGGATACGCCTCGCAATCTTTCCACTTTTTCGGTTCTTTATGTTAACGATTCCCGCGACAATTATCTGGATCCGTCGGAAGGTTTTTTTACTTCAACCGACTTAAGTCTCACCCCCAAGCTGCTGGGCGATAATTCCTATATCTCTTTCTTCACGCAGAACAGCTATTATCAAAAGTTTCCAACCTCCCTCATGACGGCAATCTCCCTGCGCATCGGATTGATGGAACCTTACAACAACTCCAGTGTTCCAATCAGCGAACGTTTCTTTGCCGGCGGCTCGTCGAGCTTGAGAGGATTCGATACCGATTACGCCGGCCCCCTGGATCCTGTCACCTTCAAGCCTACCGGCGGAAATGCTCTGGTTATCGGGTCGGTGGAACTGCGCAGGCCGGTTCTGTCTTTTATCCATATTGCCGGTTTCTATGATACGGGTAACGTTTTCTCGACAATAAGAGATATCAGTTTTTCACGATTCAGCCATACAATAGGTGCGGGGCTGAGATTTAAAACACCTTTAGGCCCTTTGCGTATTGACTATGGCTATAATTTGAACCTGCCTCCGGAGCTGCAGTATCCCGCGCCGCCGCTTGAGGGCCTGAATCGGGGGCATCTGTTTATAACGGTTGGTCCACCATTCTAGGCTATGAACATTTTCGGACGAAAGAGAGTAAAAACTTCACCGGCGCATCGGAAGGGCCTTGCTCCCAGGGGGCACGCCGTGTGTGCGGGCCTGCTGGCACTGATTATCTGTGCCTCAAACCTGTCGGGAAAAGAATTCGATCGCTTGCTGGTCGCGGTAAACGGCCGGGTGATCACAGAGGGAGACCTTTACATCGCCCGCAGTATCAACTCCCTGGTTTTTTCAGGAGAGAATGTCGTTTCCGTGTCCCGTAAGGCGGAAATCGACAGTCTTATCGACCTTGAACTGATACGGCAGGAGCTGGAGAATTTCAGCCTTGGCTCAGAAGATGCAGTCGATCTGGACGCCAGGGTAAAGAAGTTGCGGGATCGCCTGGAAGAAAAGGGGGGCTTTGTTCGGCTGCTGGACCAACTCGGGCTGCAGGAGTCGGAACTAAATTCCTATCTGAAGTTTCAGCTTTCAATTCTGGATTTTGTGGAATACCGTTTCAGTCCCTTTGCCGAAGTTTCTGAGGCTGAAATTGAAGCCTATTATAACGATACCTTCGGCCCGCAGCTTCTGGAGCCGGGGGGTGAGACCCCTCCTCTGGCCGAGGTTTCAGGCCGGATTGAGGAGATACTGGAAGCGGAGAACATTAATGAGGCCCTCGAGCAATGGCTCATGGAAACACGGAGCAATGCGCGAATTGAGTATTTCGACGAGAACGCTCCGGGAACCGCGGCATTGGAACATTCCCGGGAGGGTTCCCAACCTGGAGAAACGGAGTAAATTTCCGTGAAGGCACGAACAATATTATTCCTGGTCAGCGTATTTTTGCTGTTTCTGCTATTGACGGCATCCGGCTTGTGGTATCTGCAGACCGACAGTTTCCAGGAATTAATCCGGACGAATCTCATTTCACAGATTGAAAGAAATACCGGGCTGAACTGCCGGATTGAGCGCCTCGCACTCGACATATACAGGGGAAATATTCATATAAACGGTATCGATCTCGCAGCTGAGAACGCGCAATCCGGTTTTTATGCCCTTAAAATTGATGAAGTCCGAGCCAAGTTCAGCCTGTCTTCTCTTTGGCATTTCCGCCTCCGTCTCGGGGAGCTGCACCTCGTACGCCCGCGAGTGGAACTCAAAACCGGAGGGGAGGGAGGGGGCTGGAATCCCGATGAGTTTCTAAAGACACTGCATATTACCCTGAACCTGGAGACGGAAAGGTTAACCGTTCAGGAAGGACTGTTTCAGATTAACGAGCACAGCGCCCCCTTCAACGTGTCTTTGCAGGACCTGGAATGCCGGATCGGGTACAGTAACACGCGCCCCAGCTACAGGATTGACCTTGCATATAAAGAGAGCCGTGTTTTTTACGAGCATCGGGATATCGTCCATGACCTGAAACTGACTGCAGATCTCTCCATAGAGGGAGTCGAAATCGAGAACCTTGAATTCCGTCATAGAGAAAGCCTGCTGGGAGGGACGGGTTCTGTTAAAAATTGGGATTCTCCGGTCCTTCTTCTCGAAATGGCCGGTGTTGTTAGCGCCAAAGATTTAGTAATGGCGGATTCCTCCCTGTATGAGGGCAGGGGCGGAGTCGATGTCATCACACAGGTCCGTTATGATAGGGACGGCATATATTTAAAGGGGGATTTCTCAGCCGCTGAAGGGGCCTATCGTAAGATGGGCTACAACAATATGTCCGGTGAGTTTGAAATTCTCCACGATGTTCTTAATTTAAGAAATATATCCGGTGCAATCGCACAGGGAAATTTCTCCCTTGGGGGAGAGATTCAATTGAGAAAGGCGAACAACCGTCCCAACCGGCTTTCAATCCAGACGGAGAGAGTGCCGCTGGTCGAGATCGGCAATCTCCTCAATTTCCCCGCAATTAACTATCGCAACGTTGTCGATTCCCAAACTCAGCTGATCTGGGGCCACGGCCGGAGGATGACGGTGCATTGCGACGCTCTCCTTTTCGGGGCAAAGGAAACTGAGGGAGATCGGCTCCTGAGCACACCGCTCGGCGGGAAAGTGCAGTTTACCTATGAAGACGGCGGCATCAAGCTTACTTCCTTGAATCTGAAATCTACCGATACGCATTTAAGCGCCTTCGGCGGCGAGAATTCACTGTTTCACGTCCGGTTGTCTACGAGCCTGTTTTCCGAACCGCTCGATCTGATAGCCCATTTTTCCGACCCGGTATCCGGTCTGATTCAAAACTACGACGATTTGAATACCATGGGCGGCGTTTTTGATTTACAGGGCGATGTATCGATTCGTTCCTCTACCGATATTGAGTATGAAGGGAACATATCGGTAAACGAGGGCCGTTGGCGATCTATAAAAGTAGATTCCATGAACGCGGATGTTCACCTCGCAGGATCCCGTTTGGATTTCAAGAACCTTTCCATTCGTAGCGGATTACAGGCGGTTCAGGGACAACTGGCGCTTGATTTTGCCGACGAAGAAAATATTTCCCTTTTCGGATTCGAGGGTAGTTTTCAGAAAATCGAACTGGCGTCGCTGAACGATATGAATTTCCCTTCGCTGGATCTGACGGGAGTGCTCAACGGCAGCGGCCGGATTCGATATGAAACATCCGCATGGAGCGGCAGCGGTCGATTGGCGATCGAAACAGGGAGTTTCCACGGAGAATATTTTGATCGTCTTGTCGCTCGGATAGAGGTTGCAAACCGGCGGGTTTTTTTAACGGATGCTGAAATCCGGCGTGGAGAAGCCGAGGTACGTGCCGAAGGAGAGGTCGACCTGGATACGCGCCAGTTGAGCCTCAAAGGGAACATTCGACATCTGGCCATGAATGCAATTCCCCTGCTCCGGGAGAATAACCTGCCGATCCAGGGATACGCCGACGCATCCGGGACCGTAAACGGAACGTTGGAGAACCCGGTTTTCAACGGGACGTTCGCGCTGCGAGACCTGCGTTACGACAGGTGGGATCTTGGCCGTGGTGAAGGAGAACTGGAGTTCAAAAGGGATTTTATCCGCGGTGCCGTCAGGATCCGTTCCGATTTCGGAGATTTTTCCATTCAGTCCCGGGTAGCTCTTACCGCAGGCCATCCGGGCACGGTTGCACTGGATTTCGATAACTTGAATATTCGCAAGATCGTCTCCGATAAAGCGCCCCCCTATTTGAAACTGGCCAATACCGAACTCGAGGGGAATATCGCCGGGGAAGGAGACTTCGACAACTGGCCCGAGATGAAACTTTCCGGCGAGGTGGACGGNNAACCTGAACGGCAGCATCAACCTGGACATACTGGCGGGGATCAATGAAAAACTGGATACGTCCGGGAATGCCATCATCAATATAAGGGCAAGCGGATCGAAGCAGGATCCCCAGGTTCTCGGCAGCGTTTTACTGATGGATGCCAGAGTGGATTACGCGGACATTCCCTTTCCCCTTTCCGGGATCCAGGGGGAGATCGTTCTATCCACCAATATCGTGAGATTCGAAGATATCAAAGCTACCGCAGCCTCGGGATCGATCCGGTTGTCCGGCACTTACGAGCACCAGGATATGGTGATGCGCTCCCTGAATCTGGGAATAGGGATAGAGCAAGCACGCTTGCTCTATCCGAAGGATTTTCGTTCCGTCATTGACGCAAATCTGCGATTAAGCGGTGATAGCGATCTTCAGATTCTCTCCGGGGAAATCGATGTCCTGCGCACGGAGTATGTCCGCGACTTCAACCTGTTGCAAGGGTTTGCCGGGCGTTTAAGAACCCAATCGGACCTTTCGGAGGAAATGCCGTACCTGCAGAACCTGCGCCTGAATCTGGATATCCGATCGAATGATGGAGTGGTAATCAACAACGAACTTGCACAGGTACGTGGAAACCTGCGCCTGACGCTGCGTGGAACGCCTGCCTATCCTTCCCTGACCGGACGGGTGGAGGCCGGAGAGGGGACCATTTTCTTTCGCGGGAACCGGTTTGAAATTACCCATGCTTATGCCGATTTTATCGATCGGAACCGGATCAATCCCGTACTGGAGATCCGGGCGGAGGCGGATGTAAAAACGTATCGTTTGATTCTGGATGCTACCGGAACTCTCGATAATTTCGTCCTGAACATAACTTCGGATCCGCCTATGTCCACCGTCGACATTATTTCGCTGCTTACCACAGGCATGGCTGAACCAGGCAGCACGACATCACAGCGCGAAACCCAAATGGCGGGCATGAGCGCGGCAAGCGTTCTTTCGGAAAACCTGACCGGCGTAATCGGCAAAAGGGTCCAGCGCATTTTCGGGCTGGAGAGCTTCCGGGTGGATCCATTCCTGGCCGGGGCGAAGAACGATCCAACCGCCCGTATTACGGTCAGCGAGCGCATTTCCAGGGACCTGATCGTTACCTACTCCCGAAATCTTTCAACGGACGAGGAGCAGATCATCGTTCTGGAATACGAAGTAGGAAAGGGCCTGACTGTGGTCGCGACCCGCGACGAAGACGGCGAATTAGGACTGGATTTCCGCTTCCGCAAGAGGTTTCGATAATCTTTTTATATACCATCTTAGTTTTAGAAAATTTCTCGATATACCTGACTTGATCGAATTAGTAACCACATTTACAGTCGCTGCTCAGATTTAATCTTTTATTTACAAGTACTTCCGGAATCGGTGCCCGAATTTTCTCCCGAACCGGTCAAGTCCGGTGATTTTTCCCCCATCCCCGATCCGCGATTTTTCCCTTGCCGTCCCCTCCTTGTCCCGGTGTGTGCATTCCTTTAAACGTCTCCGTTAAATATATTTGTGGGAAATTTCTACTGTTGACTCTTCGCCTGTTTGACAAATTAAAGAAGCGATTTTAAAAATTGGATGCAGACAGTCAGAAATGAATAGTTACAACAAAAGGAGGACAAACATATGGCAGTCTGGACATTAGATTTCATCTCGGATATGGACAGAATGAAAAGGGAGATGGAACGATTTCTGGATGAATTTCAATCGCCCGGATGGTCTCTTCCCTTTTCCAGAACTTCATTTCTTCCCGGTCGCGCGGCGCGCGGCTACCCGCTGCTGAATATCGGCGAGGACGGCGATAACGTGTACGTCGACGCACTGGCGCCGGGAGTGGATCCGAAAACCCTGGATGTTTCCGTTAAACAAAACCAGTTGACGATTTCAGGAGAAAAAAAAGCGCTGTTGTCTTCGGTTGAACCCACAGCGGTGCATCGGAGCGAAAGGTCGGGCGGACAGTTCAGTCGCTCCATAAATCTTCCCATGGATGTTTCCGTTGAAAAGATTCAGGCGTCCTATCAGGATGGGTTGCTCAAATTGATTTTGCCGAAAGCGGAGGCGTCCAAGCCCAGGCAAATCAGGGTAAACGTTGACTAGAACAAGAAATTTCCGATAAAGGAGGGAAAAATCCATGGCTGAAAAAACTGAAACTACGGCGCCCGGCATGGAGGTTGCCTCAAAACCAAAAGGGGACAAGACAATTGCGACGAGGGAAGAAACCCGCTATATGGTGCCTCCCGTCGATATTTTTGAAACGGAGGGATCCCTTGTCGTCATCGTGGACCTTCCAGGTGTACAAAAAAAGGATGTGGATATTAAGGTCGATCAGGACGTTCTGACGATCCAGGGGAAAGTGCAGTACGCACAGCCTAAGGACGGCGTCCGGGAAGAATTCCGTTTGCTGGATTTCTTCAGGCAGTTCCAGTTAAGCGAAGAAGTGGACAGGGAAAAGATAGCGGCTGAATCCAGCAACGGCGTGCTCACGATTAAATTGCCCAAAGCCGAAAAGGCCAAACCGCATCAAATTAAAGTAAAGGTAGGATGAGCTTGTTCCTTGTTACGGGAAAAAGCCAGAATGACCCGGCTTTTGGCTGGGGCCCCAGCCAAAGGCCGGGGATGCATGGCAGTTGGGAGTTTGGGGGCAGAANNGCTGACAGGTGCCTCGGTCAATGATTTCTCGGCGCTTACGCCAATATACTGTTGGCTCAGGCACCCCATGCCGGCCTTTAAAAGAAATCATGGCAAAAAACTACTACAAGATTCTGGGAATTTTGCCGTCGGCCACGTCCCGGGACATTCGCGATGCATACAGAAGACGCGCCAAAGAACTGCATCCCGATCATTTCGGAAACAACAGCAGCCCGTTTCTTGAAGTGCAGGAAGCCTACGGCGTTCTGAGCGATCCCGGCCATCGGCGACGGTATGACCAAAGAGTGCAGGCTCCCCGTACCCGTCCTGCGGCAGAGGATTTTTCAGGTGTGGATGCCCTGCAGCCGGACCGGTCCCGCGTGGAACCTCTCCGGGCGACCGAAGAGACGTTTGCTTTTGACACCATTGATTTAAAGCGTTCTTTCCGCTCGGGCCGGCCGTCTGTCGAGGAAGTATTCGATCGTTTCCGGAATAATTTCAGTCCCGTCCCGTTTTACAAAGGGGAACGTCTGCAGAATCTGGGTCTTGAAATCGTTCTTACACCCGACGAGGCGAGACTGGGAGGAGGTTTCCGGATTTTAATCCCGACGGTATCTCCGTGTCCGGTCTGCGGAGGACGGGGTGTCGTAAAGCCGTTCCAATGTTATCGGTGCATGGGCGGAGGCAGTGTTTCCCGGGATCTCCCGGTCGTCGTGGATTACGCTCCCGGTATTTCCGACGGGTATCAGAAGGAGATTTTCCTGCGCGATTTAGGCATCCGGGATGTATACCTCTCTCTGATTTTCCGCATCCGAGACAAAGAATATTGCGAAGATCTATAATCCGCGTCACTTTCCTGTTTTTCGCTTCTTTCCGCAATGCACAAGCGGAACGATGGCCCGCCCGCTATCATGCCTGCATCCAGGATGGAATGAAAATAATCTTCAATCTGTTGCAGCAACGATAAGCGGTTTTTTCAATGCAAACCCTGACCTTCAATTTTGCATCCCTGTGTCTTTAATATAAGATACATTCCGGTCGGGCCGCCGGCATGTCCATCGGTTGATCAGATCCGCGGTGCGCAAAAATCAACCCATCCTATTTCATGCCTGGGGTAAAATCGCGGCTTGGGTCCGAATCCGGGGTCTTCAAGGATCCGGCAGGTATGATTTTGGAAAACATTTAAATATGGATAAAAGGGAAGACGGGAAAGCAGGAACGCGGGATTGACTTGAAACGCAGCCGCAACGACATCCAATGCAATCCGGTGCGATAATTCAAAATGGAACTGTTTATTGCCGCATTCAAATCCGTTGCCGTATTGATGGGCATCGGGGTCCTCGGTTTTACGATCCTGGCAAGAAAAACTTTGCCCATTCACGCATTGAGCGTCATCACTCCCCTGGTGATAGACGTGTCGCTCCCCTGCATGATTTTCTATAATATTATTACACGCTTCGATCCCCGGGAAATGCCCGGCTGGTGGCATCTACCCCTGTGGTGGCTGGGCATGATCGCCTTTTTCCTTGTTTTGAGCCTTGCCTTCATGCGGTTTGTCAACCGCTATTACAGGGGCGAGGCGGGCATGGCTCTCTTTTATCCGAACGCCACTTTTTTCCCGATCGGAATCATTCCGATAATCTACGGTCCCGATACGACGCTACTGGTGGAACTGTTCATATTTACGCTGTTCATGCCCGTGATCGTATTCAACGGATATTCCTACTTTTTCCGGTCGAAGGGACCGGATCGCAGATTCAATTTCAGGGATTCCAGGATCCTGAATCCGATTCTGGCAGCAACCATTCTGGCCGTGGTTTTCAAACTGACCGGGATCGACACGGCTATCCCGGATTTTATAATTTCGATTACGGAACTTGTCGGCGCTACCGCGCTGCCCCTGCTGATGCTTAATATCGGCGGCAATGTCTATGTCGATTTTGCGCGGCGCGGNNCGGCCGCCGGCGTCGGTTGCCACCCTGATCATCATTCAGGCAGCCGTCCCTCCTCTGAGCGCCGTTCCCGTTTTAACCGAGAGAGCCGGGGGGAATGTGGCCCTTGCCAATCAATTCCTGGTTTCCAGCTTCATGTTCTCCATTGTCACCATTCCCCTGGCTATGTGGTGTTTCAGCTGCTTTTATGACTGATTCTCAAACTGAATGTCGTTGGATGATGGGATGAGGTTGCCTGTCTGAAAGGCTGTATGAAAAAGAAAACGAAAATTGTCAGTACCGAGTGGAAGGGCCCGGGTCTGATCAAAAGTATAATGATCGCACCCTGTGGGATGAATTGCGCCCTCTGCAGTGGATATTTGAGGGATAAAAAACTGTGCGCGGGCTGCCGGTCGGACGGCGCCGATATGACCGGGTACTGCAAAAAGTGCATTATCCGGAACTGCGAGAAACTGAAAATAGCAAAACGTCCCTATTGTTTCGAGTGCGACACCTATCCCTGCGCCAGGCTGAAACGGCTGGACAAGCGCTACCGGAGCAGGTACGGCATGAGCATGCTCGACAACCTTGCCTATATCCGGGATTCGGGCATAAGAAAATTCGTTCAAAAAGAGAAGGAACGTTGGACCTGCCGGATGTGCGGCAGCATAGTATCCGTTCACCGCAATGAATGCCTTTACTGCGGGGAGGGAAAAAGCGCTGCCCAGCGGAATCCTTAAAGATTCCGCCGATCCCACAAAATATGCCGGCAAGGTGTTGCGGGGATTTTTGGTTAAACCCTGAACGGGAACGGGGATCGGTTTTAAGCATTTCTTACGTATTTGTTATTGCCTTTTTGCCCACTTCTTGGTTAAATCATATATTTCGCCCGGGAGGTGATATTGTGTACGCAGTGATAATGAGCGGCGGAAAGCAATACCGAGTTGCTGAAGGGGACGTGGTGTGCGTGGAGAAGCTCGATGTCGAGTCGGATGCCCCTGTAGAGTTCAACGAAGTACTTCTGGTTAAAACCGACGATAAGACCTATATAGGCGAGCCCCTGGTGGAGGGAGCTACCGTTAAAGGCGTGCTGAAAACCCAGGGGAAGGATGAGAAAGTCCTGGTTTTCAAATACAAGAAGAAAAAACAGTACCGACGCACGCGCGGGCATCGCCAGCAGTATTCGGAAGTTCTTATAGAAAAAATAAATGTAGCAGGTTAAGAGGTCCATATGGCACATAAAAAAGGGGTAGGGAGCTCCAGAAACGGAAGAGACAGCGAGTCCAAGAGGCTTGGGATTAAGCGTTTTTCCGGTCAACTTGTGAGCGGCGGTACGATTATCGTGCGGCAGAGAGGAACAAAATACAAGCCGGGGCTGAATGTCGGGATCGGAAGCGATGATACGCTGTTTGCCAAAATATCGGGCATTGTCGAGTTTCAGGACCGAGGTCGCATGGGAAAGTTTGTGCATATCCAGGAGAAAGCCTGATAGGCGACACGCATCTCAATCGTCATAAGGACCCCGATGCGGGTCCTTT